>NZ_JBFANF010000064.1:0-80239 GCF_040674675.1 Dactylosporangium sp. NPDC049742
GCCGATGCCGTGGCGTTCGAACGCGGAGCGGACGGCGATGCCGGCGACCTCGCTGATGCCGTCCCTCACCGCGACCGCCGCGCCGCCGCCGACGGCGGCGCCCGCGGTGGACCCGGCGGCGGCCGGGGCGGCACCCGCCGGAAGCGCCGCGCCGAGCAGGTCGGTGATGGACGGCGCGGCGGCGGCCGACGTGCCGCCGAGCTGGACGACGCCGCCGACGGGCGCCCGCAGCGTCAGCGCGTCGACGGTCGACTTCGCCAGGTCGTACGCGGCCTGCGCCTGGCTGCGCTGCGCCGTCGTCAGGGCGGCCATCGCCTTCGTCACGCTCGCCAGGCCCCGCTGCACGGCGCTGATGACGGCGCGGGCCGAGGCGGCCGCCTCCTGGTACGACTTCTCGGCGAAGTCGATCTGGGCGAGGAGGCCGGCCCGTACCGTGGCATCGGCGATGGCCTGCGCGGCCTTGCGCGCCTCACCGAACGCCTTCGCGGCCGCGTCGTCGGTCTTCTTCTGCGTCGCCGACAGGTTCTTGACGCCCCCTCCGCCGCCACCGGCGCCCTTGAGCGCGTCGAGGGCCTCCTCGGCGCCCCGCAGCCGCTGCTGCGCCGACGGGGAGTCCACGACGGCCAGCACCTGCCCCGCCGTCACGGTGTCGCCGGGGCGCACGGCCAGGGCCGCGAGGGTGCCGTCGGCGGCCGCGGTCAGCGTCGCCGCGGCCCGCGCGGTGACGGTGGCGGGCGCGTCGACGACCTCGACGACGTCACCGCGACCGGCGGTGCCGAGCCCGATGCCGTCGTCCTCGTCGGAGCAGGACGCGCCGGTGAGCGAGAAGACCGTCAGGACGGCGACGAGCAGCTGAACACGCGGGGGGACGCGATTCACGCCCGTAAGTCTGCCACGGGCTTTCAGGCGTGATTGCGGACGTACTTGACGCAGTCGGTGGCGACGTCGTCCCACGACACGCCGTAGGCCTTCGGGGCGGCGTCCTGCAGCGCGACGCCCTGCCTGGCGGCCAGGTCGAAGAACTCCAGCATCTTCGCCTCGCCGAAGCGCTCGACCATGCGGTTGACCGCCATGTACGCGACGCCGTACCGGCCGCTGACGTCGGCGGACGTGGTGCCCTCCGGCGGGTCGTCCATCGCGATCTCGTTCTGCCAGCGGCCGCTCTGCACGTACTTGCGCACCGACGAGACGTCGTCGAACCGGCCGCCGAGGCCCTGCACCCGCACGTACTCGGCGATGCCCTCGACGAGCCACCACGTCTGGTCGTAGGCGCGCGACACCTTCGACAGGGTCACCACGTGCGTGAACTCGTGCCGCAGCACGTCCAGGGTCTCCTTCACGTCGACCCGGTTGGCGTTGAGCACGATCTCGGTGGCCTCGGCGGTCAGCGGCAGCGCGAAGCCGGCGACCCAGCTCTCCTGCCTGATGCCGTACCAGGTGGACCACTCATCCGGCCCGGCCAGGTAGACGACGTACCGCGACGGCGGCGAGGTCCACTTCGAGTAGCGGTCGGACAGCTCCGCGGCCTTCTCGGCGGCGTTGAGCATGGTGGTGAGGCGCGAGGCGTACTTCGGCGTGGTCGCCATGATGACCCGCTTGCCGACGGCGACCCTGAGCTCGCTGCGCTCGAACGGCCGCGGGCCGAGGTCCTCGGCGGTGCCGAACTCGAGCAGCTTCACGCCGGCGGCGGTGACGCTCCACTTCGTCTTCGTCTCGAGGTTCATCGGGTCGCAGGTGGCGACGACGTAGCAGTACCGGACGTAGACGATCACGTCGGCCGTGTTGTCGCCGGCGACCTCGACCTTGTCCAGGACGCTCGGCTCCCACAGCTTCACCTGCAGCTGGCGCAGCGAGTTGAAGCGCCTGGTGAGCTCGTCGCGCAGCACCGCCGCGGACGGGTCGACCGCCGCGACGAACCCGGCGGAGTCGCCGCTGAGCAGCGCGTTGCCCTGGTCGGTGAGCGCCTGCTTGATCTTGCCGTCGACGGACGCGGGCGGAGAGGTCTTCGGGGTGCCGCTGGCGCCGGGCCGGCCGTTCGCCTGGCCGGGGCTCTTCCCGGCCGGGTCGACGCTCTGCGCGCTGCCGGCGGTCCGCTCCCGGCGCACCGTCTCGAACGCGATCGCCGCGGGCGGCGTGACGAGCACCAGCGCGAGCGCGACGAGCAGCGCCATCCGCAGCCCGGTGAGCTTCCCGCGCCGCGGTGGCTCCGGTTGGTATGGGTGTCCGGTGTACGCCTGGGGGTAGCCACCGGCGTGCGGCGGGAACATCTGCGGACCGGCCTGTGACGGCACACCGAGGTGCGGCCCGTGCTCCTGCGGCCGGTGCTGCTGCGGTACGAACGGGAACTGGCCGCTCGGATGCGCCCCGGCGGACGACGGTCCAGCCTGCCGCGGCACGACCGGAAACTGCTCCGTCGGCGCCTGGCCCGGCGGCGGCACGGCGGGGAACTGCCCCGTCGGCTGGCCCGACCGCGGCACGACCGGGAACTGGCCGCTCGGGCGCTGGACCGCCGGCTGCGGCACGACGGGGAACTGCCCGGTCGGCTGGCCCGACCGCGGCGCGACCGGGAACTGCCCGGTCGGGCGCTGGGCTCCCGGCTGCGGCACGACGGGGAACTGGCCGCTCGGGTGTGATCCGGCCGGCGACGGTCCCGCCTGGTGGGGCACGAGCGGGTGCTGGGCGGTCGGGTGCTGACCGGCCTGGGGCGGCACGACCGGGAACTGGGCGGTCGGGTGCTGGGCCGCGGGCGGGAAGGGCTCGCCGGGCATCGGCTGGCGCTGCGCCGGCGGCAGGCTGGGGGCCGGGCGCGGCTGGACGATCGGGTGCTGGCCGGTGTTGCCCATCCGCGGCGGGAACGGTCCGGCCGGCGGCCACGGCGCCACCGGCTGCGCCGACGTCCGTGGCCGCTCCTCGGCCAGCGGCTGCGGCGACGGCGAGTCCGGCGCCACCCACATCGGGGCGGCGACGGGCTCGCCGATCAGCTCGGCCGCCGCCGGCTCGGGCGCCCACTCGGCGGCCGGTCGCGGGCGGGGCAGCGGCGGGCGGGCCGGCGCGTCGGACGGCGCGGGCTCCGGTGTGGTCCCCGGTCCCGTGCGGTGCGGCGCGTCGGCTTCATCCCCCTGCATCACTGCCGGAACGTACGCGACCCGGTCAAGGCGCCGCGTCGCCCGTACGGACGAGATGCTGAGTAAGCCCGTAACCTCCCGGGATGTCGGACTAGCCGCGCGAACTGACCGCCCGGGCGAGGAAGCCGAGGTTGGCGGGGCGTTCGGCGAGGCGCCGCATCATGTACGCATACCACTGCGTGCCGTACGGAAGGTAGACCCGCACGGTGTACCCGAGTTGGGCGAGCCGCAGCTGCTCGTCGGGGCGGACGCCGTACAACATCTGGATCTCGAACTCGTCGGGGTTGCGGTCGAACCATTTGGCCCGGTCCTCGCCGATGGCGATCAGTCGCGGGTCGTGCGTGGCGATCATCGGGTAGCCGGTGCCGGACATCAGGACGTTGAGGCAGCGCACGTACGACTTGTCGACCTCCAGCCGGGACTGGTAGGCGACCGACTCGGGCTCCTTGTAGGCGCCCTTGCAGAGCCGGACCCGCGACCCGGATACGGCGAGCTCGCGGCAGTCGGCCTCGGTGCGGCGCAGGTACGACTGGACGACGGCCCCGGTGGTGGGGAACTCGGCCCGCAGCCGGCCGAGGACCTCCAGGGTCGAGTCGGTGGTGGTGTGGTCCTCGGCGTCGAGGGTGACGGTGGTGCCGGCCTCGCTCGCCTTGGCGCAGATCGCGCGGGCGTGCTCGTAGGCGACCTTCTCGTCGAAGACCTGGCCGAGGGCGGAGAGCTTCAGGCTCACCTCGGCGGCGGGGGTCAGCTCGGCGGCGTGCAGGGCGTCGAGCAGCTTCAGGTATTCCTCTCGGGTCGCCTCGGCCTGCTGGGGATTGGTGGTGTCCTCCCCCAGGTGGTCGATGGTGACGGCAAGTCCGGCAGCGACGAGCTCGTGGGTGCGTTGTAACGCGTCCTCTACGTGCTCTCCCGCGATGAACCGGCGCACGATGCTCCGGCTGACCGGGGCGGTTTCAACGATCCGCTCGACCCGATGTGAGCGGGCGGCGGCGAGGATGACCGATCTGAGCATGTGCCGAGCGTAGACAGAACCGCCCGACTCCGGTGACGCCTGGTCGCCAGTGTGGCATTTCTTGACTACCTTGGTCGGGTGGACTTCGACGCGTATGCGCGGACCGCCGTCGACATCGTCAACGCGCCGCTCGAAAGCATGCAGGATCTCGCCGCCCTGTTCGGCGAGGACAGTTGGCAGACCGCCGAGGCGACGGAGCGCGACCTGATCGCGTTCCGGCGTGCCCGGAAGCGGCTGCGGGAGGTGTTCGAGCACGGTTCGTCCGGCCGGGACGTCGCGGCGGTCGCCGAGCTCAACGCGCTGCTGGAGGCTTATCCCATGCAGCCGCGCATCTCCGGTCACGACACCCACGACTGGCATATGCACGTCACCGGTCGCGGGTCCTCGGTCAGCTCGGAGCTGCTCGCCGGTGCGGCGTGGGGCCTGGCGGTGTGGCTGTGCGAGCACGGCAGCTCCAGGTTCGGCGTCTGCGCGGACGAGCGCTGCGGCAACGTCTACCTGGACACGTCGTCCAACTGCTGCCGGCGGTTCTGCTCGGAGCGGTGCGCGACCAGGTCGCACGTCGCGGCACACCGGGCCCGCAAGCGTGCCGCCGAAACGGGCGCCACACTCGCACCGTCGCAGGTCGGGGTGGGCGAGGCCGATCGGGCGGTCGTGACCGCGTAACTGCTCGAAACGGCCACACACGCCGCCGACTTCGGCATATCTTGCGTGTTGTGGTTCGCTTTACCGCGTGCCCGACCAATCCGATTTAACGGGTAAAGTCGGACATGCGGGTAGGGCGATGTTGGGTCGTGGCACCAGTTCGCGGCGCTCGACACCGGGGTCCCGCACCGGATCACGACGCCCTACGAAGGAGAAACAGCACCATGGCACAGGGAACCGTGAAGTGGTTCAACGCTGAAAAGGGCTTCGGCTTCATCAGTGTCGACGGCGGCAACGACGTCTTCGTCCACTTCTCCGCCATCGCCGAGGACGGCTACCGCAGCCTCGACGAGAACCAGCGCGTCGAGTTCGAGATCAAGCAGGGTCCGAAGGGCCCTCAGGCCGAATCCGTCCGCAAGCTCTGACCGGCGACTTCACGGCCCGGCGCGCATCAGCGTGCCGGGCTTTTTCCTGCCTCGTCGACTCAGCCCTGCCCAACCCCTCGACCCAGGAGCGCCCACCTCGCGGCCCGCGCCCCCACCCGCTCGACCCCTCGACCTGGGAGCACCCAACCCGCGGCCCGCGCCAGCGGCCAGTGCCCCTGACCCGCTCGACCCCCCGACCTGGGAGCGCCCAACACACGGCCCGCACCAGCCCAACCTCACGGCCAGCGCCTCCCAACCCGCTCCCCCCTCACCCGACCACCTCGACCTCGCACCCACCCCAACCCACGACCTGAGAGCACCCGACCCGCGGCCCGCACCGGCCCAACCTCTCGGCCAGAGTCCCCGACCCGCCCATCCCTCACCCACACCCCCGGCCAGCGCCCACCCAACCCCTCAACCTGGGAGCGCCAGCCCTCCGTCCGCGCCAGCGGCCAGTGCCCCCGACCCGCTCAACCCCCCGACCTGAGAGCACCCAACACACGGCCCGCACCAGCCCAACCTCACGGCCAGCGCCTCCCAACCCGCTCACCCCTCACCCGACCACCTCGACCTCGCACCCACCCCAACCCACGACCTGAGAGCACCCGACCCGCGGCCCGCACCGGCCCAACCTCACGGCCAGAGTCCCCAACCCGCTCACCCCTCACCCAGATCCCTCGGCCAGCGCCCACCGAGCCCAACCAACCCCTCAACCTGGGAGCGCCAGTCCTCGGCCTGCACCTACCCAACCTCTTGACCGACGCCCGCCCAACTTCCTCGGCTTGCGCCCGCCCAGCCCATCGACCGGCGCCCGGCCAGATCCCTCAGCCGCCGGTTGCCAATCCCCGGCCGGACGAATACGAAATGTCGGTTAAGTCCGGTGCTTGCGCCGGACTTAACCGAGGCGGCCGGCCGGCGCCTGCCCGAGTGGCCTCAGCGGCGCGCCTGACAGCCTCAAGCCGGAAAAATACGAAAAGTCGGATAAGTCTGGCGCTTGCGCCGGACTTATCCGGGGGGACGGGGCGTGGGCGGTCGGGCTTGTTACACCTTGCTCGGTTCGGCGGTCGGGGTGGTGGCCAGGTGCCTGCGGGCGAAATGCAGGGACTCCGCCAGGTCCGCCTCGCGTTCGGCGCGGCTGCTCGCCTTGCGGGTGCCGACCTCGACCGCGACCGACCCGGTGAACCCGCGCCGCTCCAGCGACCCCAGCAGCTGCGCGCACGGCTGGGTGCCCCGGCCGGGCACCAGGTGCTCGTCGCGGCCCTTGCCGGTGCCGTCGCCGAGGTGCACGTGGGCCAGCCCGGCGGCCATCGTGTCGGCGAGCCCGATCGCGTCGGTCCGGGAGGCCGCGCAGTGCGAGAGGTCGAGGGTGTACGCGTCGAAGCCGGTGATCGTCGGATCCCAGCCCGGCGCGTACGGGACGAACTCCCGCCCGACGCCCCGCAGCGGGAACATGTTCTCCACCGCGAACCGGATGCCGGGGAACGACTTGCCGAGCTTGGCCAGGCCGCTGCTGAAGGTCCGCGCGTAGTCGCGCTGCCAGGCGAACGGCGGGTGCACCACCACGACCGGGGCGCCGAGCGTGTCGGCGAGCACCGCGGCCCGCCGCAGCCGCTCCCACGGGTCGGGGCTCCACACCCGCTGGGTCACCATCAGGCACGGCGCGTGCACCGAGCCGACCGGCACGCCGTAGTGCTTCGACAGGCCCGCGAGCGCGCCCGCGTCCTGGCTCACCGCGTCGGACCAGACCATCACCTCGACGCCGTCATACCCGACGGCGGCCGCCATCTCGAACCCGGCCGCGGTCGGCTCGGGGAAGACGGACGACGTGGACAGCAGCACCGGCACTCGACGACTCACTCCCCCAGGCTAGCCCCAGCCGGGTAACGTCTCCCGTCGATCAACTCGACTCCAGCACTTCCAGCCGGCGAAGAATCACCCCTTCGCGCAGCGCCCAGGGACAGATCTCGACCTCGTCGATCCCGAGGGTGCGCATGGTGACCTCGGCGACGACCGCCCCGGCGAGGATCTGGTGGGCGCGGCCCGGGCTGACCCCGTCGATCTCGGCCAGGGCCGCCGACGGCATCCGCCGGATGAACGACAGCACCTGGTGCAGCCCCACCCTGGTCAGCTTCCGCGGCGCCCGCGGCCCCGCGGACGACGGCGCGGCGCCGGCCAGGCGGGCCAGGGTCCGGAACGTCTTCGAGGTCGCCACCGGCCGGTCCCAGCCGGCCTCCATCAGCCGCTTCGCCGGCCTGGCGATCTCGGCCTCGGCGTATTCGCACAGCGCCTCGACGGAGGCCCTGGCCGGCGGGTCGCCGTCGAGGCGCTCGCGGGTCAGCCGACCGGCGCCGAGCGGCACGGACAGCGCCACGTCGGGCTCCTCGTCGATGCCGGTCGCCAGCTCCAGCGAGCCGCCGCCGATGTCCATGACCAGCAGCCGCCCCGCCGACCAGCCGAACCAGCGGCGCACCGCCAGGAAGGTCATGATCGCCTCGGCCTCACCGGACAGGACCTGCAGGTCGACGCCCGTCTCCTCGCGGACCCGCCGCAGGACCCGCGCGGAGTTCTTCGCGTCCCGTACCGCCGACGTCGCGAACGCCAGAAGGTCGTCGGTCTCCAGGGCGGACGCCGCGTCGCGGGCCTCGGCGCACGCCGCCACCAGGCTGTCGGCGCCGGCCTTGGTCAGCTCCCCGTTGGTCCCGATCTTCTCGGCGAGCCGCAGCTCCGCCTTCTGCGAGTGCGCGGGCCACGGATGGGCGCCATGGTGCGCGTCGACCACCAGCAGGTGGACCGTGTTCGAGCCGACATCCAGCACACCGAGCCGCATCCCTTCACCGTAATGCCGCGACGGGGACGCGTACCCTTCACCAAATGGAGATTCACGTCGCGGTCGACGGCACCGGCGAGCCAGAGACGCCGCGCGACCTTGAGGTCGATCTCGACTTCCCGCGGGAGTTCCTGGAGTTCACCGACCCCGCGGACGCCGACCACCTCGTGCGCGCCGACCTCACCTGGCTGCTGTCGAACTGGACCTGCGTCTACGGGCAGGGCTGCCACGGCATCATCGAGGGCAAGGCCGAGGAGGGCTGCTGCTCGCACGGCGCGTTCTTCACCGACGACGACGACGAGAAGCGGGTCCGCGCCGCCGCGAAGCGCCTCACCCCGGAGCACTGGCAGCACTACCGCCGCGGCTTCAAGAACTACACCGAATGGGACACCATCGACGGCGAGTCGAAGGCCCTGCGCACCGCGACCCGCCCCGGCGCCGGCTGCGTCTTCCAGAACGACACCGACTTCGCCGGCGGTGGCGGCTGCGCCCTGCACGGCCAGGCCCTCCGCGACGGCGTGCACCCGCTGGAGTACAAGCCCGACGTGTGCTGGCAGCTGCCCGTACGGCGGGACCAGGACTGGCGCAAGCGCCCCGACGGTACCAAGGTCCTCGTCTCCACCCTCGGCGAGTTCGACCGCCGCGGCTGGGGCGAGGGCGGCCACGACCTGCACTGGTGGTGCACGTCCTCCCCCGAGGCGCACGTCGGCGCGAAGCGGCTCTACCAGGAGTACGAGGCGGAGCTCGTCGCCCTCATCGGCCGCGCCGCCTACGCGAAGCTCGCCGAGCTGTGCGCGGAGCGCGCCCGGCAGGGCATGGTCGCCCCTCACCCGGCGACGACGGTCGCCCTGACCCTGCTGCCGACCCGCAAGTCCTGACTTCAGCCAATAGCCAGGACCAGCGGCCGGGGTTCAGTCGTCGTCGGAGTTGGACTGCGAGCGGATGCGGCGGGACCTCGCGAAGAGGGAGTAGCCCACAGCGGTCATGGACAGCCCGATGAGGATGCTGGGAAGAGCCTCGGCCCAGCCAGTGCGGGCGATGGCGGTCCAGGTCGAGCTGATCGCGAGGATCACGCCGACCAGCATCATGAGCGTCCCGGCGGGGCCGGAGTTGAAGCTGCGCACCCCTGGAAACGCTACGGGTCGCGGGGTGTCCGGTGTGTGACAACGCCCGAACCCGACGGCCGAACCGGCCCGCGGTGCAATAGGTTCATCCGGTGACCGAAGAGATCTTCCCCGGGGTTGAGCTGGGTGAGGGCACCGTGGTGGAGCCAGGTGCGCGGATCGGGGTGCCGCCGCGCGGCGCGGCGCCCGGCGAACTGCCGACGATCATCGGGCCGGGGAGCCGGATCAGGTCCGGGACGGTGATCTACGCCGGGGCGCGGATCGGGGCCCGGTTCCAGTCCGGGCACGGCGCGATGATCCGGGAGAACAACGTCATCGGCGACGGCTGCTCGGTGGGCACCAACGCGGTGCTGGAGCCGGGCAACCGGATCGGCGACGGCAGCCGGGTCCACTCGCACTGCTTCCTGGAGAACGTGACGCTCGGCCGCCGGGTGTTCCTCGGCCCGGGCGTGGTCTTCACCGACGACCCGCACCCGCCGTGCCCGCGCTACGACGAGTGCGTCGGCGGGGCCACGGTCGAGGACGACGCCTCGATCGGCGGCAACGCGACGATCCTGCCCGGTGTCCGGATCGGGGCCCGGGCGCTGGTCGGCGCCGGGTCGGTGGTGACCCGGGACGTGGCCCCGGACACCGTGGTCGCGGGCAGCCCGGCCCGCGAGAAGCGCAAGACGTCGGAGCTGGTCTGCGCCCCCGGTCACTTCGCGAAGCCGTACGAGTGGCGCGAGGCACTGGACTCGTAGCACCCCGGCACTCAAGTCGGCGGCCGATCGGCCGAACGTGTAGTCGTGACCCTGCCCGCGATCAACGCTCTGGTCGACGTGGTGCTGATGGACGGCGAGGCCTATCAGTCCCGCGTCGAGGACATGACCGGCAAGCGGCTGACCGTCGCCGCGCCGTTCGGCGTCAACGGCGCCGACATGCCGAAGCTCGGCACCTCCGTCGAACTGGCGTGGGTGGCGGGCGACCGGCGGCAGGCCGTCGACGTCCGGCTGGTCGAGCTGAGCAAGGAGCAGCCGCCGCGCTGGAGCCTGGAGGCCGTCAGCGCGGTGCGGCTGCAGACCCGGCGCAACTACGTGCGCGGCGGGGGCGGCGAGAACGTCGAGGTCGGCAAGGACGGCACCGTGTTCCGCGGGCGGGTCATCGACCTGTCCGAGGGCGGCGTGCGGTGCCGCCTGCACGAGGACCGCTTCGAGCGCGACGACCGGGTCGACCTGCGGATCGCGCTCGACGACGAGACGATCGCGATCCGCGGCACGGTGCTCTTCGTCCGCCGCGACCCGGAGAACGACGCGTTCGACGTCATCATCACGTACGAGACGTCCGAGCACATGGGACGGGCGATCCGCGGCTACGTCCTGCGCCGCGAGATGGAGGAGCGCCGCCGGGCCCGCGAGTCCGTCGCGAACGCCGGGTGAGCCGGGGCCCGGCGGCTTCCTACGGCTCGAACTTGTAGCCGAGGCCGCGCACGGTGACGATGAAGCGCGGCGCCGACGGCTCCGGCTCGATCTTCGAGCGCAGCCGCTTGACGTGCACGTCGAGCGTCTTCGTGTCGCCGACGTAGTCGGCGCCCCAGACCCGGTCGATCAGCTGGCCGCGGGTGAGCACCCGGCCGGCGTTGCGCAGCAGCAGCTCGAGCAGCTCGAACTCCTTCAGCGGCAGCTGGACCGCGTCGCCGGCGACGGTGACGACGTGCCGGTCGACGTCCATGCGGACCGGGCCCGCGGACAGCGTCGGCGGGGCCAGCTCGCCGACCGTGTCGACCTGCCGGCGCAGCACGGCGCGGATGCGGGCGACCAGCTCGCGGGGCGAGTACGGCTTCGTGACGTAGTCGTCGGCGCCGATCTCCAGGCCGACCACCTTGTCGATCTCACTGTCCCGCGCCGTGATCATGATGATCGGCACGTTGGACTTGGTCCGCATCTGGCGGCAGACCTCGGTGCCCGACATCTCCGGCAGCATCAGGTCGAGCAGGACGATGTCCGCCCCGGTGCGGTCGAACTCGGTGAGGGCCTCGGTGCCGGTCGCCGCGATGGAGACCTCGAAACCTTCCCTGCGGAGCATGTACGACAACGGGTCCGAAATGGACTCTTCGTCCTCGACCACGAGTACGCGCGCCAACGTGCTGTCCTTTCGTAGTTGCCGGGGAGCCGCACTGCGCTGCGAACCGCGGGTCTGATGTTGCGATTGGGTCACAATCATGGGGTGCCTCCGATCTCAACGGACAGCGGTAGCGCCAGCGCGGCATCTGTCGGACGCGCGGGGAGCCGCAAGGTGAACGTCGAGCCAACTCCGACCGTGCTGACCACGTCGACCCGGCCGCCGTGGTTGGTCGCGATGTGCTTGACGATCGCCAGGCCGAGGCCGGTGCCACCGGTCGCGCGGGAGCGGGCCCGGTCGGCCCGGAAGAACCGCTCGAAGATCCGGTCGATGTCACGCGGCTCGATGCCGATGCCCTGGTCCTCGACCGCGATCTCGACGTAGCTGGCGTCGGCGTCCGTCAGGACCCGGGTCGCCAGGCTGACCGTGGTGTTCTCCGGGGAGTAGGCGATCGCGTTCTCCACCAGGTTCACCACCGCGGTGACGAGCTGGTTCTCGTTGCCGTAGACGGTCAGCCCGCGGGTGCCCCGCGACGCGACCTCGATGTGCTTCGCGGAGCCGGGCGTCTTCGTCCGGTCCAGCACCTCGGCAATGATCTTGTCAACCTCGACGGGCTCCGGCTCCGGCAGGGGCTCGGCGCCCTGCAGGCGCGACAGCTCCAGCAGCTCGGAGACGAGCCGGCCGAGGCGGGCCGACTCGTGCTTGATCCGCTCCGCGAACCGGATCGCGGCCGCCGGGTCCTTGTCGGTGGCGTCCAGCAGCGCCTCGGCGAGCAGCTGCAGGGCGCCGACCGGGGTCTTGAGCTCGTGACTGACATTGGCGACGAAGTCGCGCCGGACCCGGGCGACCCGGTGCGCCTCGGTGACGTCGGTCGCCTCGATCGCGACCCGGCCGCCGTCCAGCGCCACCGCCCGCACGTTGACGCCGAGCGGGTCGCCGTGGGTGAGGCGGGGCAGGTCGAGCTCGACGACGCGGGTCACCCCGTTGCGCCGGACCTGGGTGGCGAGGCTGCGCACGATGGTGTGCGCCTCTTCCGCCGCGCCCTGGCGCTGCCGGACCAGGCCCATCTCGCGGGCAGCCGCATTGACCAGCACAGGCCGGTCGGTGTCGTCGAGCACGACGACACCGACCAGGAGGGCGTCGAGGATCTCGGTCATGGCCGAGCCCATCGCCGCGCTGTCGGCCTTCGACTGGCGGAACTTCCAATCCACGACCCGATGGTAGGAGGTCGCTTACCCGACGGACGGTGGTCCAGGGCACGAAACGGGCTCACATCACCCAGTGTTCACCCTCGCGCGGGATGAAGTTCACCGGATGCGCCGGTGCGGGACCTACCGTGAGGGACACCACGATAGGAGAACCATGCGCGACGAATACCGTGCCGACCTGCTGCAGGTCAACCGTCTACTGGTTTCGATGGCGGACGCCGTCCGCAGCGCGATGATCCGTGCCACGAAGGCGCTGCTCACCGCCGACCAGACCGACGCCGAGGAGGTCGTGGCCCGCGACGCGGAGGTCAACGCCCTCTACCGGCTCGTCGAGGACAAGGTCTACGACCTCTGCGCCCGCCAGGCGCCGGTCGCCTCCGACCTGCGGGTCGTGCTGACCGCGCTGCACCTCGCGGCGGACCTCGAGCGCATGGGCGACCTCGCCGACCACGTCGCGAAGACCGCCCTGCGCCGGCTGCCCGAGGTGGCGGTGCCGGAGCCGCTGATCGCGACGTTCGAGGAGATGGGCACGGTCGCCGACCGGATCGCCGGCAAGATCTCCCGCGCGATCTCCAACCTCGACGTGGTCGCCGCGGGCCAGCTGGACCGCGACGACGACGAGATGGACCGGCTGCACACCAGCCTGTTCGAGACGATGTTCGGCCCGAAGTGGACCGAGAGCACGCAGGCCGCGGTCGACACCGCGCTGCTGGGCCGCTTCTACGAGCGCTACGCCGACCACGCCGTCAACGCCGGCCGCCACGTCGTGTTCCTCGTCACGGGCGAGTCGTTCGACTCCACGCAAGCCTGAGACCCACGGGAAGAGGGGGCCGCGGAAGCGGCCCCCTCTTTCTGTATCTGAGCGGTTACCGGCCCTGGTTGGCGACCGCGGCCGCGGCCTCCTTGGCCGCCTCCGGGTCCAGGTAGGTGCCGCCCGCGGTGACCGGCCGCAGCGCGGCGTCGAGGTCGTAGCGCAGCGGGATGCCGGTCGGGATGTTGAGCTTGGCGATCGCCTCGTCGGAGATGCCGTCGAGGTGCTTCACCAGGGCGCGCAGTGAGTTGCCGTGCGCCGCCACCAGCACGGTGCGGCCGGCCAGCAGCTGCGGCACGATCTGGTCGTACCAGTACGGCAGCATGCGCTGCACGACGTCCTTGAGGCACTCGGTGCTCGGACGGATGTCCGGCGTCAGGTTCGCGTAGCGCGGGTCGGAGGCCTGCGACCACTCGTCGTCGTCGGCGATCGGCGGCGGCGGCACGTCGTAGGAACGGCGCCAGAGCATGAACTGCTCCTCGCCGAACTCCTCGAGCGTCTGCTTCTTGTTCTTGCCCTGCAGGGCACCGTAGTGCCGCTCGTTGAGCCGCCAGCTGCGCTGGACCGGGATCCAGTGCCGGTCGGCGGCGTGCAGGGCGATCTCGCTGGTGCGGATGGCACGGCGCAGCACTGACGTGTGCACCACATCCGGCAGCAGACCGGACTCACGGAGCAGCTCGCCGCCCCTGCGGGCCTCGGCCTCTCCTTGGGCGCTGAGGTCCACGTCGACCCAGCCGGTGAACAGGTTCTTCGCGTTCCACTCGCTCTCACCGTGCCGCAAGAGCACCAGTGTCCCGACTTCACTCATGCCGCAATCTTCCCGCACTGAATCACTTCGACAGCACCGGACCTCCAATGTAAGGATGCGGGCGTGCCGCGCAGCTTACAAAAACGGTTACCGTCCCAGTTCTGGGTCGTCTGGACCGCCACCCTGATCAACCGCGCCGGCGGGTTCGTCGGCATCTTCCTGACGATCTACCTGACGACCGAGCGAGGCTTCAGCGAGTCGACCGCCGGGCTCGTCCTCGGCCTGTACGGGCTGGGCGGCGCGGTCGGTGTCACCGCCGCCGGGCACCTGACCGACCGCTGGGGCCGGCGGCCGACGGTGCTCCTCGCGATGGGTTCGGCGTCGGTACTGATGGTCTGCCTGGGCCTGGCACACCACCGCGTCGCGATCATGCTGGGCGCGCTCGCGCTGGGCATGGCCGCCGAGGGGGCCCGCCCGCCGCTCGGCGCGATGATCGCCGACCTGGTGCCGGCGGCCGACCGCGGCCGGGCGTTCTCGGTCTACTTCTGGGCCATCAACCTCGGGTTCGCCACCGCCGCCGTCCTGGCCGGGTTCGCCGCGGGCGCCGGCTACCTGACGCTGTTCCTCGCCGACGCCGCGACCACGGCGGGCGCGGCGGTCCTCATCGCGCTGAAAATCCGCGAGACCAGACCGGAACCGGAGCCCGTCCAGCGGCACCGCGGCGGCAACGGCCTGGCGGCGCTCGGCCGGGACCGGGTGTTCCTCGGCTTCGTCCTGTGCAACCTGCTGATCGCGCTGGTGCTGATGCAGCACTCCTCGATGCTGCCGATCGCGATGATCGACGACGGGCTGAGCCCGCGCACGTTCGGCGTGGTGATCGCGCTCAACGGCGTCCTCATCGTGCTCGGCCAGCCGCTTGTCACCCGCCTGCTCGCCACCCGCCGCGAGGCGCTCGTCGCGCCGGTCGCCGCCGTGGTCATGGGCGTCGGCTTCGGCCTCACCGCGCTCGCGCACACGCCCGTCTGGTACGGCGCGACCGTGCTGCTCTGGACCGTCGGCGAGATGCTCAACGCCCCGTCCAACGCCGCGCTGCTGGCCGGGCTGTCGCCGGTCGACATGCGGGGCCGCTACCAGGGCGCGTACGGGCTGTCGTGGCAGGCGGCGTCGTTCCTGGCGCCGACGCTCGGCGGCGCGGTCCGCGAACTCGCCGGCAACACCGCGCTGTGGCTGGGCTGCCTCGGGCTGGGCCTGGCCGCCGCGGCGTGGAGCCTGCTCGCCGCGCCCGCCCGGGAGCGCCGGGTGGCCGAGGTCACCGCCGCCGCGGAGGCGCCGGCCGAGTTGGCTAAGATCTAACTGTAAAGAGCGTTAACAATTCTGGAGCAATCGTGCGCGTGTGGTACCGGTCCACGATCGGTGGCCTGCCGAGGATGTACTGGTACCTCTGGACCGGCATGCTCATCAACCGCGTCGGCGGGTTCGTCGCGCTGGTGCTCTCGCTGTACCTCACCGCCGACCGCGGCCTGAGGCCCGGCGCCGCGGGGCTGGTCGTCGGCCTCTACGGCATCGGCGGGATCGCCGGCGTCCTGCTCGGCGGCGTGCTCGCCGACCGGTGGGGGCGCCGGCCGACGCTCCTGCTGGCCCACTTCGGCGCGGCGGTGTTCGTCGGCGGGCTGGCCCTGACCCGGGACATCCCCGCGATCGCCGCCCTGGCCGCGCTGCTCGGGCTCATGCACTCCATGCCGGGCCCCGCGTTCGTCGCGGCGATCGTCGACGTGGTCCCCGCCGCCGACCGCAACCGCGGGTTCAACCTGCAGTTCTGGGCGATGAACCTGGGCATGGCCGCGGCGTCCGTCATCGCCGGCGCGCTCGCCGAGGTCAGCTTCCCGCTGCTGTTCGCCGTCGACGCCGCCGGCACGCTGGTCACCGCCGTGCTGCTGCTGTGGAAGGTCCACGAGACCAGGCCCGCGGCGCGGACGGCCGGCGGGCCCACCAAGGGCGGGCTGCACACGGCGCTGACCGACCGGGCCTACCTGGCGTTCGTCGGGCTGAGCCTGCTGCTGGCCGTCGTCACCATGCAGAGCTCGACGATCCTGCCCCTCGCGATCGACGCCGACGGGCTGCGGCCGACCGTGTACGGCTCGGTCGTCGCCTACGCCGGCCTGCTCATCGTCGCCGGGCAGCTCTTCGTGCCGAAGCTCATCGACCGCTGGCGCAAGGGCACCACGCTCGCCGTCGCCAACGTGTTCCTCGGGCTCGGCTTCAGCTTCGTCGCGCTCGCCTCCGGCGTGCCCGGCTACCTGGTCGCGGCGACCGTCTGGACGATCGGCTCGATGCTCGCCGCGCCGCCGAACGCGGCCGTCATCGCGGAGCTGTCGCCGGAGGCGCTGCGCGGGCGGTACCAGAGCGTCTTCTACCTGATCTTCCCGGCGGCGAGCTTCATCGCGCCCGCGGCCGGCGGCGTGAGCCTGGAGTACCTCGGCGACTGGCACTGGGTGATCTGCGGCGGGCTCGGGGTGCTCGCCGCCGCCGGTCACCTGCTGATCCAGCCGGCCCGGGAACGCCGGGTCGCGCGCGCCGAAACGGAGCGTTTAGCGGTGCCGGTAGCGGGGTAGACGCCGCCTTTCGACGTGACAGGGGGCGAAGTGGACGGTTTGACGGCGAAGCTGGAGGCGCCGGACCCCGGCACGGTCGTCATCCGGCTCGACGGGGAGCTCGACCTCGCCACCCGCGACCACCTTTCCGAAGCGGTGCGGGCGGTGCTGCCCGTCTTCCGGCCGGGGGCGCTGGTGGTGGACCTGGCCGGCGTGACGGTGCTCGACTCCGCCGGGATCGGCGCGCTGGTCGGCTGCTGGAAGCTCGCCAAGGAGACCGGCTGCACGCTGAGCCTGCGCAACCCGCGCCCGCTCGCCTACGCGCAGCTGCGGCTGACCGGCCTGCTGCCCGTCTTCGCGCTCAGCTAGATCGTCCCGTCGTACCTGGCGGCGCCGCTGACGGTGGCGTCGGCGCGGAGCCGGCCCTTCGCGGCGCCGTCGCCGTAGAGGGTGTACCGCAGGAAGTCGAGCATCGTCTTGGCCACGGCCTGGTTGGCCGGCGCCGAGCCGAACAGCCCGCCGCCGTGGTCGCCGCCCAGCAGCGTCAGGAACGCCTTGGGCCAGCCGCAGCCGTCGTACAGGCCGCGGCCGCTGCTGTAGGGGACGGTGCCGTCGGCGTCGCCGTGGATGAACAGCACCGGCGTGGCGGCGCCGCTGAACTTCCCGCCCATGCCGCCGCCGGAGACGATGATGCCGCCCTTGAGCCGGGCGTCGCGGCCCGAGCCGGACAGCATGCCGGCGGTCGTGTAGCCGCCCGCCGAGTGACCGCCCGCCGCGACCCGGCCGGTCTCGATGTGGCCGGCGAGCGCGGCGCCGGCCTTCGTGTCGAGCTTGAGCACCTCGGTGATCACGGCGGACGCGTCGGCGGGCTGGTTGCCCATGTCGTTCTGGTTGAACGGGTTCGCCGCGGAGTTGGTGAACGGGTAGGCCGGCGCCGCGACGACGAACCCGGCGGCGGCGATCTTCGCGGTCACGCCCTGGTAGCCCTCCGGCGAGCCGTGCAGGCCGTGGCTCCACAGGACCAGGGGGAACCTGCCCGCGGCGACGCCCGCGTTGCTCTTCGGCGAGCCGCCGGCCGTCCCGGTCGCCGGGTAGAAGACCAGGGTGCGCAGCGTGCGGCCGGCGCGGCTGAACGTGAACTGGCTGACCCCGACGGCGAACGTCTGGGTGGGCGCCTTCACGGCGGGCGGCGCGGCGCTCTTCGAGGCGGCGGCCGACGCGGACCCGGAGGGCGCGGCGCCGGCGGCGGTCAGGGCGGCGACGGCGTCCCCGCCCGCGGCATCCTCGCCCGCGTTCGCGTTCGCGGATACGGACATGTCCGGATTCGCCGATGCGTCGGTCTTCGCGCCGCAGCCGGCCAACGTGACGACGAGCAAGAGACCGGCGAGAGCACCGCGCATCCGCATGCGAGAGAAACTACGGCTTTGCGACTTCGTGCGTCTTTACGCCGGACTTAAGTTTGGGGCCGATGCCCAGTCCTGGAAGCTCGTGCCGGCGGCAGCGGGTGGCGTGCACCCCCAGTCCACGACCACCCGCTCTGCTGCGGTCTTTCGACCGCGCGGTGCCGCCGGTTGCAGTGGTCGCCCCGCCCGGACAGACCACTGCGAGTGGGCCCGTGAAGGCCCAGAAACACCCCCGTCGCTCCCCAACTTCAGGAATCGCCGGTATCCGTGATTGACGGTACGCGGCCAGGAATTGCAGCGACAAGTAACGGGACTGTCGGCTCCCTCACACAACTGAAATAATTGAAATCAATCGAAGTGCTGGAAGCCCGGCCACAGGTCGGCCCAGGTGCCCCGCAGCCCCCGGCACACGAAGACGCGAGCTGTTTGCTCTTCGTTCTCCACGCCGTAACCGTTGTCCAGATTCGCCTTGAACTCGCATGATACGAACGCCGGCGAGCGGCTCGGGTCACCCTGCGTCACGAGCACGACGACGGTCGCGGACTCCGGCGGCGGGCCGAGCCGGTGCAGCTCGTTCTGTCCACTGTAGACATCCGGCAGGCCGAGGGCCTTGCCGTAGCGGTCCAGGGCGCCGGCCTCGCCGTAGTTGCCGGTCACGAGCACCGTGTGCGGCTTGTCCTGCGCCGGGAGGGCCTCGTACACGTCGGCGACCTGCCGCACGTACCGGCGCCAGCCGACCTGGTCGGCGATGCCCTGGTTGATCGCGGGGATCGGCGTCCCGCCCACGACGCCGACCGGCAGCACCGGCAGCGACATCAGGATCGCGAAGCCCACGTTGACCGCGGCGCCGGCGACCAGGATCCAGCGGCGGGTCACGCGCCGCGCGACGGGCACGGCGCCGATCGCGAACAGCGCCGACAGTAGCCCGACCGTGTAGTACGGCTGGCCGGCGATCACGAACAGGAGCACCAGCATCAGCGGGTACGCCACCCCGAGCGCCCGGATCGGGCGCAGCGCCGGGTTTCGCAGCAGCGTCACGATGCCGGCGATCCAGACCGGCACGAAGAACGGGCCCAGCCACGCCAGCTGCAGCGGGATCAGGGTGATCCTGGCCTCGTCGCCCTTGTTCTCGGCCAGGGCCGCGGCCATGTCGAGCTGCGGGAAGTCGTTGGTGATCTGGTACAGCAGGTTGGGCAGCCCGACGACGAGCGCGATGCCGGCGCCGGCCCACAGCCACGGCGACAGCAGGACCTTGCGCGGCCCGGCGACGAGCAGCCCCGCCGCGAACGTGAGCAGCAGCAGGATGACCAGGTGTTTGTTGTACAGCGCGAGCCCGGTGACCAGCCCGGCGTACAGCCAGTACCGGGGCAGCTCCCGCAACGACGCCCGCATGACGCACAGGACGACCCCGAGCCAGACCAGCAGATCCGGCCCGGTGGTCAGGGTCAGGTGCGTGGACACCAGGGCGAACGTGGTCAGCGCGCCGGTCCCGGCGAGGGTCTGCGCGACCGCGCCGCCGCCGGCCTCGCGGGCGATGAGGGCGAGCAGGAAGACGGCGGCGGGCAGGAACAGCACGCCGGGCAGCCGGATCGCCCACGCCGAGTCGCCGAAGACCTCGGCGCACAGCCGGATCAGCAGCGGCGTGAACGGCGGCTGGTCGACGTAGCCCCAGCTCGGCCGGTCGCCGAGCATGCGGAAGTACAGCTCGTCGCGGTGGTAGTCATAACGGTTGATCGTCAGCAGGAGCGCGACGGCGGCCGTGGCCGCCACCGCACCGACAGGTCTCCAAGCGAGCGGCGCCCGTTCGATCACCGGCTCAGGGTAGCTAGCTCGTGCGCTCCACGAAGGCCGTAAATGCCTTGAGATTGTCCAAGGGCTCGCCGCGCTTGACGCGCCACTCCCACTCGCGGCGGATCGCGGAGCCGAAGCCGATCTCCAGCATCGGGTCGAAGCTCTCGTCGGCGTAGGTCAGCACCGCGCCGAGCAGCCGGTCGAGCTCCTCCTCGGTCACCGCGTGCAGCGGCAGCCGGCCCATCAGGTACACGTCACCGACCGTGTCGACGCTGAACGCGACGCCGTACATGCGCGAATTGCGCTGCAGGAGCCACTGCCACAGCTCCTCGCGGTTCTCGTCCGGGTGGCGCATCACGAACGCCTCGACGCGCAGCGTGTGCTCGCCGACGATGAGGTTGCAGTTGGTCTTCTGCTTGTGGGTGCCGGGCAGGACCGCCACGTAGGCGTTGTCGCCGGTCTTCTCCCAGGCGATCTCGCGCTCGTCGCAGACCCGCTCGATCAGCTGCTTGACCGCCTCGACCGAGTTACCGCTCATGCCGTCACCTCCGCTGCGCTCCGGCGTCGGCCTGGGCCGACCTGCGCCCACGATGAGCGGACCAAGCCGCTCCGCTGTCCGCTCATGACATCGCCGCCAGCAGCTCGGTGTCGCGGTGCGTGGTGAGGGCATCGCGGTACGCGGCGAGCAGGCCGCTCGCGGTGTGGCTCCACGAGAACTCGCGGGCGTGCCGGACCGCGCCCTCCGAGAGCTCCCGGCGCCGCGCAGGGTGGGCGAGCAGGTCGCCGAGGACGGCGGCCCAGTCCTCCGGGCGGTGCGTGTCGACCAGCACCCCGGAGACCCCGTCCCGGACGGCGGTCACCAGCCCGCCGACGGCCGCCGCGACGACCGGTGTGCCGCACGCCTGCGCCTCGATCGCGACCAGACCGAACGACTCGTTGTAGCTCGGCACGGCGACCAGGTCGACGGCGCGGAACAGCTCGGCGAGGTCCTCGCGCGGCTGCGGGGCGAGGAACCGCACGCAGTCGGCGATGCCCAGCTCGGCCGCGAGGTCCATGAGCGCGGTCGGCCGGTCCAGGCCCGAGCCACTGGGGCCGCCGCAGACGGCGACGACCAGCTTCGCGCCCAGCTCCGGGTCGCGGGCGCGCAGCTCGGCGGCGGCGCGCAGCAGCACGTCGGGCGCCTTCAGCGGCTGGATCCGCCCGACGAACGCGACCACCAGGGCGTCCTCGGGAAGGCCGAACTTCTGCCGGTTCCGGCCGTCGCCCGGGGTGAACGTCTCCAGGTCCACGCCGGGCGGCACCACGCTGACCCGGCGGGGGTCGGCGGCGTACAGCTCGATCAGGTCGGCGGCCTCGGCCGGGGTGTTGGCCACCAGGCCGTCGGCCGCGGCGACGACCTGCTCCTCGCCGATGACGCGGGCCATCGGCTCGGGCTTGTCGCCGTCGGCGAGCAGCTGGTTCTTCACCTTGGCGAGCGTGTGGGCGGTGTGCACCAGCGGGACGCCCCACCGGTCCTTCGCCAGGAAGCCGACCTGACCGGACAGCCAGTAGTGGGAGTGCACGAGGTCGTACCAACCGGGCGCCCGCGACGCCTCGGCGCGCAGGACCCCGTTGGTGAACGCGCACAGCTGCGCCGGCAGGTCCTCCTTGGCCAGGCCCTCGAACGGGCCGGCGATGACGTGCCGCACGAGCACGCCCGGCGCCATCTCCACCACCGGCGGCAGCTCGCTGCACGTCGCCCTGGTGAAGACCTCGACCTCGACGCCGGCCCGGGCCAGGCGCTCGGCGACCTCGACGATGTACACGTTCATGCCGCCGGCGTCGCCGGTGCCCGGCTGGTCGAGCGGCGACGTGTGCACGGACAGCGTCGCGACCCTCCGCGGGAGAGAGCGACGGGACTGCGGGGTGTGCCTGTGCAGCGAGTCGACCCGCGCCACGTCGGTGCTCCTTCATCTGTTGCCGGACGGTTACATCTTCCCAACCGTCCATGTTCCCTCGCGTGCGGCCGTCTACCCACCGTTGCGTTCATCACTGCGGTTCGCGGTGCATGCGGGAGGATGGTCGGCATGTCTTCTCCTGTTGCCGTTGTGACCGGCGCTTCCAGCGGTATCGGCGCAGCTACCGCCCGCCGTCTGGCCGCCGAGGGCTTCCACGTGGTGGCCGTGGCCCGGCGCGCCGAGCTGCTCTCCTCGCTGGTCGACTCGCTGCCGTCGGCGACCGCGGTTGTGGCCGACGTCACGTCGGATGCGGACATTTCACGACTTGTCGACACGGTCGCCGCACTGGGCGCGCCCGTGGAGCTGCTGGTCAACAACGCCGGCGGGGCCATCGGCGCGGAGACCGTCGAGGAGGCCGACCTCAGCGACTGGCAGTGGATGTTCGAGGTCAACGTGCTGGGCACGGTCCGGGTCACCAAGGCGCTCCTGCCGCTGCTGTCCGCCTCTGGCCGGGCGACGATCGTCGTGATCTCCTCCACGGCGGGTCTCATCGTGTACGAGGGGGGCGGCGGCTACACGGCGGCGAAGCACGCCCAGACGGCGGTCGCGGAGACCCTGCGGCTGGAGCTGAACGGCCGCCCGATCCGGGTCGTGGAGATCGATCCCGGCATGGTGAAGACCGACGAGTTCGCCCTCAAGCGGTTCGAGGGCGATTCGGAGAAGGCCGCCGCCGTGTACAAGGGCGTGGCGGACCCGCTGGTCGCCGAGGACATCGCCGACTGCGTCGCGTGGACCGCGACCCGGCCGCACCACGTCAACATCGACCGGCTCGTGGTCCGCCCGCTCGCCCAGGCCGCCCAGCACAAGGTGCACCGGGTGACGTGATGCGTGTCCTCGGCGCGATCACGCGCGGGACCACCAATCCCAACCGGCTGCGGCGGGTCGACAACTGGATCGCGGTGACGCTCGGCCCGGTGCTGGCCCGCGCCGACGCGCCGCTCGTCGTCGACCTCGGGTACGGCGCCTCGCCGGTCACCACCCTGGAGCTGCGCCGCCGCCTGCTCGACCTGCCGGGCCCGCCGGTCCGGGTCGTCGGCCTGGAGATCGACCCGGAGCGGGTCGCGGTCGCGCAGCCCTTCGCCGACCCGCCGTTCCTGGAGTTCCGCCGGGGCGGCTTCGAGCTGGCCGGGCTCGCGCCGACCGTGGTGCGGGCGTTCAACGTGCTGCGCCAGTACGACCTGGAGGCCGTCCCCGCCGCCTGGGCCGCGATGACCGCGACCGGGGCGGTCCTGGTGGAGGGCACCTGCGACGAGCTCGGCCGGCTGGCGTCCTGGGTGACCGTCACCGGCGGCGTGCCGCGGACCCTGACCCTCGCCAGCCGCCTGTCCACGTTGGACACCCCGGCGACCCTGGCCGAGCGGCTGCCGAAGTGCCTCATCCACCACAACGTGCCCGGGCAGCCGATCCACGCGCTGCTGTCCACACTGGACAGCGCCTGGCGCGCGGCGGCGCCGCTGTCGGCCTTCGGGCCGCGCCAGCGCTGGCGGCGCGCGGTCGAGGCCACCCGGGACGCCGGCTGGCCCGTCCTGGACCGCCCCGCCCGCTGGCGCCTGGGCGAAATGACGGTCCCTTACAGCTGCCTGTCTACAGAGAGCAGTTGACGAGGACCGGCTCCGGGTGCAACTGCACGCCGAACCTGTCCTTGACCCCGTGCTGGATCTCGCGCGCCAGCCCGAGCAGCGCGGCGGTCGTGCCGGTGCCCCGGTTCGTCAGGGCGAGGGTGTGCTTGCCCGACAGCGCCACGCCGCTGGCCGGGTCGCCGTAGCCCTTGCCGAACCCGGCCCGCTCGATGAGCCACGCCGCGCTGAGCTTGACCATCCCGTCGGGCGCCGGCCAGGCGGGCGGCTCGCCGGCGGCCCGGCGCACGGGCTCCACCGCGTCCGCGGCCACGACAGGGTTCGTGAAGAACGAGCCCACCGAGAACGTGTCACGGTCCGACGGGTCCAGGACCATCCCCTTGCCGGCGCGCAGCTTCAGCACCGTCTCGCGCACGTCGGCGAGCGGCGCCGACTCCCCCGCCTGCACGCCGAGCGTCCTGGCCAGCTCCGCATACCGGATCGGCGTCGACAGCGGCGACACCGCCAGCTCGAACGTCACCGACAGGACCACGAACCGCTCGTTGTGCTTGAAGACGCTCGTCCTGTACGCGAAGCCGCACGCGTCCCTC
Organism: Dactylosporangium sp. NPDC049742; assembly: GCF_040674675.1. NCBI lineage: Bacteria > Bacillati > Actinomycetota > Actinomycetes > Micromonosporales > Micromonosporaceae > Dactylosporangium > Dactylosporangium sp. NPDC049742. The sequence continues at coordinate 23,972 of NZ_JBFANF010000064.1, forward strand.
GGCAGCGTGACGATCTCGTCGCTGACCCGGTCGTACGCGCGGACGGCGGTGATCGTCTCGGCGACCTCCTGCCCGTACGCCCCGACGTTCTGGATCGGCGTGGCACCCGCCGACCCCGGGATGCCCGACAGCGACTCGATCCCCGCCCAGCCGTTGGCGACCGCCACCGCCGCGACCTCGTCCCACGGCTGCCCCGCCTGGACGGTCAGCCGGACGGTCCCGCCCTCTTCCCGCACGTGGATCCCGCGCTGCCGCAGGAGCACCACGGTGCCCGGAAACCCCTCGTCGGCGATCACAACGTTGCTGCCTCCGGCGAGGACGAGCACGGGTTTTCCGGTTCGTACCGCGTTGACCGCCTCCTCCTCTGAGGTCACCTCCACCAGTTCCCCGGCGGGCCCGCCGAGGCGCAGGGTGGTCAGGTCGGCGAGGCTGGGCACGGACGCGGCTGCTTCGGACACCGCACCAGAGTAAGGCGTGCCCTAATGTTGGAGCTGCAGCGTCCGGACCGGGAGAGGGATCGCCGATGAGCAAGCCTCAGCTCACCAAGGAGTTCTGGCTCACCGCGCTGCGCGCAGAAGGCGACGCCTTCCGCGCCGCGCTCGGCACCGTCCCCCTCGACGCCGCGGTCCCCACCTGCCCCGGCTGGCAGCTGCGCGACCTGGCCTGGCACCTCACCCAGGTCTACGTGTGGGTCAACGCCATCGCCCCCCGCGGCAGCACCGACCGCCCCGACCCGCGCCCCGACACCCCGCTCCCGGCGGACGTCGACCCGACGGTCGCGTGGACCGACGCCTTCACCGAGCTCCTGGCCACGCTCGACGCCCTCGAGCCCGACCTGCCCGCCTACAACTGGGCCCCGCAGGCGAAGAAGGCCGGCTTCTGGCACCGCCGCATGGCGCACGAGACCGCCATCCACCGCTGGGACGCCCAGATGGCCGCGGGCCTCAGCGAGCCCATCGAGCCCCGCCTCGCCAGCGACGGCGTCACCGAGGTCCTCGACACCTGGCTCCCCGCCGGCCGGCGCTCCGGCCCCACCAACCGCGCCGGCATGATCGCCCTCCACGCCACCGACGTCGACCAGGTCTGGTACGTCCGCCTCCGCGGCGCGGGCGTCGCCCTCCTCGACACCGACACCCTCCTCGACACCGACGACCACCACGAACGCGCCACCGCCAGCGGCCCCGCCAGCGACCTGGTCCTGGCCCTCTTCGGCCGCGTAGCCTTCGACACCCTCCTCGTCAGCGGCGACACCACTCTCCTGGAAGGCCTCCGCACCGGCTGACCACCCCCGAGCCAGCCCAACGCCCGACAGCACGCAAACCGCCCAGCCCGCATCGCAGGCCTGCGGCAGACGTTCCACACCGAGCGGTTTCACGCCGGGACGGGCAGCGGCGGGTTCGCACCGAGGCACCGGGGTTCGCGTCGGGGCACCGGGGTCCGCGTCGGGTCCGCGTCGGAGGTTCCCGCCGGAAACCTGCGGCGACGGCGCCCGCTGGGAGCCCAGGCCGCCTGCCGACAGCATGGCCGTCGCCGCGTCCTGGCCGTCGGTAGTGCACTCGCACGGCCCTGCGGCACGCCCCGCTCAGCGACATGCCCGCCTTGGCGACACGCCCAACCCAGCAGCACTCACCAGCACCGAACCAGACTCCCGACCGGCCATCCCCAGGTCACGACTCCCGACCGGCCATTCCCCAGGTCACGCCCCCGCCCGGCGGCACGCCCGACCCGACGGCACGCCCGACCCGACGGCATGCCGGCCCGACGGCACGACCCGCCCGGTGACACGCCCGACCCGATGGCAGCCTTGGTTCGGCGGGCAGGCCCGGACACGTGCGGCCGCGTCGCCGTGACCGGTCGCGGTGTGACGGCGGGCGTGGCCATGGTGGCGGCGATGGTCGCCGAGATCGCCGCTTACCGGGGCACGCCGCTTACCGGGGCACGCCGCTTACCGGGGCCACGCCGCTTGCCGTGGTCACCGCTTACCGAGGCACGCCGCTTGCCGTGGCACGCCGGGTGCCGTGGTCACCGCGTGCCGGGCTCGCCGCTGCCTGCCCGGCCGTCACCCAGCGGTGCGGTGGCCTGTCCTCCGTGCCGGGAGCAACGCTCAAGCCTGTCTTCGCGAGGGGCGGGTGACCCGTCGCGTTGGCGCCGTCGTTGACGTGGCGGCGGGGCCGGTGGACGGCTTCCGGCTCGCCGAAGCTCTGCCGCACGAAGCCCGACGCTTCCCGCCGCAGCAGCGACTGCAGACCCGGGCGCCTCCCCTGTTGCGCCAGGCGCCTGGCCACACCGCACCTCAGCCCCCGAACCCGGGCGAACCCCCCGAGACCCTGACCGACAGGGTTGCCTGCCAACCGTCGGCGTTCAGGTCAGGCGGCGGCGCGGACGCGCCGAATGCCGCTCAACAGTTGCAAACCGTCATGCATCCTCACTCCCCCCGGTCGGAAGCGGTCAGGTCACAACCGGCCGGCTACCCCCACATCATGCCCGCCAGGTACGACAGTTTCCGGGGCTCGAACGAGCGGGGGCTTGCCGAGGGCGGCGGACGGCTTGTCGGTCGGGAGGGCGAAGAGCCTGCGGGTCAGCAGGGTGCTGCCGGCAACGGCGGCGGGGACGACCAGGACCGCGGCGAAGGGGATCAGCAAGATCACGAAGACCGGCATGCCGAAGCCGAGCGCGAGCGGGCGGTTGGCGCGGAGCATGGCGCGGCGGTCCTTCAGGCGCAGGCCGCGGCGGTTGAACGGGACGCCCGTCAGCTCCACGGCGAGCAGCCAGCCGCCGACCACGACGTCGACGACCGGGATGACCGTCTGGCCCAGGACGGGGACGAAGCCGAGCAGGAACAGCGGGACCGAGACGACGACGCCCAGCAGGATGAGCCTGATGGAGTCGGCGGCGTTCTTGAAGAACGTGCGGTGCCACGGCAGGTCGGGCAGGCCCGGCGCGCCGCCGTAGTGGTCCTCGACGCGCTCGGAGATGACCTCGTAGAACGGGTCGCCGATGAGCAGGGTCAGCGCCGTGTACGTGAGGACCGACACCAGGGCGGACACGATGACGATGCCCGCGCCGGCGCCGAACCTGATCACGCCCCGCCACGGCGACCCCCAGTCGTCGGCGAACCAGGTGACGGTCGCGGCCAGGTCGCGGATGAACCAGAGCAGGAAGAACCAGGCGGTCCCCAGCAACAGGAAGGAGATGACTGCCGGGATCAGCCCGAGGAGCAGGAGGCGGGGGCTTCGGCTGTACAGCGAGAACCCCCGCCCAAGCAGTCTCGCCCCCTCGGCGAACTCGTCCCACATCGTCTTCAGCGGCGCCACTCCGTCATCTTTCACGACCCGGGGACCGCCCCGACAACAAGCCCCGGATACGGATGGCGGCCGGTTTGCCGATTCGCGTGTGGCGGTGGGATGATGGTGGGGCCATGTACGCATAGGACGGCAAGCGGACAAGATCATGGGGTTATCTACCGTTGGGGCATGATCGACCGGAGTTCGGATCGGCCGTTGTACCAGCAACTGGCGGACCTGCTGCGTGAGCAGATTCGGGCGGGGGAGCTGGCGCCGGGGGCATTCGTGCCGTCGGAGAGCAGCTTGATGCAGGAGTACGAGCTGGGCCGGCCCGCCGTTCGCAACGCGGTGGCGGTGCTGCGGCAGGAGGGGCTCGTCGTGTCGGCCCGGGGCGCGCGGACCATGGTGCGGCCCGCGCTGCAGCGGGAGGTCGTGGAGCTGCGAGCCGGCGACGAGGTCATCGGGCGGATGCCGACCGATCCGGAGCGACGCGACCTGGGCATCGACCCGGGCGAGCCGATTCTCGAGGTGACCAGGTCCGGCGGCGAAAAGCTGATCCTGCCCGCGGGAGCCAACCTGCTCCGAGCCGCCCCCTGAGGTAAGCAGCCGCGAACGAGCGGACGCAGGGGCCGAGCGGACGCAGGGGCCGAGCGGGTCCGGCCCGCGGAAGGCAAGCTGCGCAGGTCGGACTCTGAAGCGGGCCAGCGGGGACCGGCAAGCGGAGCCGGCTAGCGGGCCCGTGAGCGAGCGGGCGCAGGGCGAGCAGGTCCTGCCCGCGGGAGCCAACCTGCGCAGGTCAGACTCTGAAGCGGGCCAGCGGGGACCGGCAAGCGGAGCCAGTCAGCAGGCCCCGAGCGAGCGGGCGCAGGGCAAGCGGGCGCAGGGCAAGCGGGCGCAGGGCAAGCGGGCGCAGGGCAAGCGGGCGCAGGGCAAGCGGGCGCAGGGACGAGCAAGTCTGGCCCGTGGAAGCCAACCTGCGCAGGTCAGACTCTGAAGCGGGCCAGCGGGGACCGGGCGAGCAGAGCCAATTGACAGGCATTGGGCGAGCATGCCCCGAGCGAGTGGGTGTAGAGGGAGCGGTCCTACCCCACTGGAGCCTGCGGGTCAGCCCCGAACAAGCAGTCGCGGACGAGCGGGCCGGAGCAAGGACGCACAGGGGGCCAGCAGGTCGTGTCCACAGACGCCAACCTGCCGCGGGTCGGACCCTGAAGCGGATCAGCGCGGAGCGGGCGTCAGTCGGTCAGGCGGACGCGGACTCGGCGGTTGGCCTTGCCTTTGCTCTCGACCTTGACGACCTGGAGACGGCCGATCTGGGCGGTCGAGGCGACGTGGGTGCCGCCGTCGGCCTGGGCGTCCAGGCCGACGATGTCGACGATGCGGATCTCCTGCTCGTCGGGCGGGATCAGGTTGGACTGGGTGCGGATGATGTCGGGCAGGGCGAGGGCCTCGTCGCGGGCGAGGACCTTGGTGACGACCTTGCGGTCGGCGGCGACCTCGGCGTTGATGAGCTCCTCGAGCCGGGCCTTGAAGTCGGGTGGGACCTCGGGGAGGTTGAAGTCCATGCGGGCCTCGGCGGGCTCCATGGAGCCGCCGGTGACGAGGGCGCCGAAGTCGCGGAACACCACGCCGCCCAGGACGTGCAGGCCGGAGTGGGTGCGCATGAGCTTGGTGCGGCGGTCGTCCTCGACGGCGCCGATCACCTCGGTGCCGGCGGGTGGGAGCGGGTCTCCCTCGGCGGGCTGGAGGTAGAGGTCGTCGCCTTTGCGGGTCCCGGTGATTCGCGTCTGTACCCCCTGCCACAGCAGCACGCCGTGGTCCGGTGGCTGGCCGCCGCCGCCGGGGTAGAAGGCTGAGCGGTCGAGCACGATGCCGTCGGTGGCATCGGAGTGCAGGACGACGCACGTCCACTCGCGCAGCGTCGGGTCGGCGAGGTCGAGGCGGGAGGTCCTGCCGTGTTGCGTGACACCCATGTCCGAAACTCTATGTCGGTCCGGCCCAGCGGCGCAGCGCGGTCATGGTCCGATCCCCCTCAGGTCAGGTAGTGGCGAAGTTGTCATCCATAGGACAGACGCGCCGGGGTGCCACCCTGATACGTGCCGGGGGTCAGCCGTTCGGACAGTTTCGGTCGGGGCCGAGGTTCAGGAACGTGGAGATCCGGGCGCGCAGGTCGGCGCGCTGGGTCCAGACGACGCCGGGGCGGTCGTACACGTGCAGCTCCGCGTCGGGGAGTGCCTCGGCGAGCTGCTCGGCCACGGTGACCGGGTGCAGGTCGTCGCCCCTGGCGCCGATGACGAGGCACTTCGCGGTGACCGCGGCGAGGTCGGCGCGGTTCTGCACGGCGACCTGAGCGGGCAGGCTGGCCAGGCCCGCGGCGAGCCCGTCGCGCATCAGCTGGTCGAGCCGCTGGCGCAGGAACGCCCAGACCGGGGGCGAGTTGCGGACCTGGGCGGGGACCTCCATGGAGATCACGTCGGCCACGGCGGCGGCGTCGCCGGCCTCGATCGCCTCGAGCAGAGCGGTGAGGCGCTCCTGCACGGCGGCCGGGCGGGCCGTGTCGAGGACGGCGGGGAGGAAGAAGACGGCGCGCTCGAAGCGGCCCGGGTTGTCGGCCAGGAGGCGGCAGAGGGCGCCGGCGCCGAGGCTGACGCCCAGGGCGCGGGTGGCGCCGGAGAGGTCGGCGACGGCGCGCAGGTCCCGGGCGAGGTCGGCATAGGTCCAGACGCCGCCGGGCGCGGCGGAGTGGCCGTGGCCGCGGAACTGGAAGAAGACCTTGCGACCGGCGACGGCGCTGCCCAGGGGGCGGGTCTCGGCGATGCCGCTGCCGAGCCCGTGCGCGAAGACCGTGACGGGGTCGCCCTCGCCGGTGAGGAGCCACTCCAGCTCGACGCCGTGCGGGGTGGCGACCTGCTCGGTCGGCGGCGTGGGGAGCGTGGGCCGGCCGGTCTGCGGCCCGCGGGTCACGGGCGGGCGGAACCGGTCGGGCCTGCCGTCGGGCGGCGGCGGCCAGCGGAAGTCCATCAGCGGACCGCCGCCACAACCGCCAGCCCAGCCGCCTGTACAACAGCCATCGCACGAGCCGGAGCAGCTGCCGGAGCAGCTGCCGGAGCAGTCGCCGGCCCAGCCGTCGGCGCAACAGCCGTCGCAGGCGCCGGCACAACCGCCGGCCCGGCCACGGCCGCGACCGCCGGCTCAGCCACCGCCACAGCCGCCGGAGAAGCCGCCAAGCCAGCCACCAGGCCAAGCACCGGCGCGACCGCCGAGACAGGCGCCAGCGCGACCGCCGAGACAGGCGTCGAAGCAACCACCGAGGCAGCCGTCATTCCGGCCGCCGTCACCAGGAGCCGTGGCCGTCGACCGCGTCTCGCAGCGCGGGTCTGATGTCGAGCAGGTAGACGGCGAAGATGCCCGCGGAGATGAGCAGGAAGATGCTGAGGTAGCCCATGCGCAGCTGCGGCGCCAGGGCCGTGAGTAGCAGGCCGCCACCGTTCATGGCCAGCCAGACCGTCTTGGACATCGTGCCGATGGCGGGAAACGCGTCGGCCCGCTGGACGAGACAGTGCAGCAACGCCGCGGCGCCGAGCACCAGGCAGAAGATCCACACCGCCAGGGAGATGAACAGCTCGACCCTGTCGTAGAACACCGGCACTGCAGTCACCATCCCCCGAGCTTATTCCGAAGCCCCCCGAACCGTGCGAGACGGTCCGGAGGGCTCCCGACAAACTCCCGTTACTTCTTGGCGGCGGCGGTCTTCTTCGCCGCGACCTTCTTCGCGGGGACCGGCGTGTCGGTCTCGACGGGCGTCACGGCCGGCGCGATGTCGGCCGGGGTGGGGGTGACGGCGACCTCGGTGGTCACGGTCTTCGTGGCCGGCGCGATCTCGATCTTCGCCTCGGCGGTGCGGCCGCCGGCGACGACCTTCTCGCCGCGGTTCACGAGGTCGGTGTACACGGCGAGCGCGCGGTCCTGCGCGACCTGGGCGCCGGCGAGCAGCGACGTGGTGTTGCGTCGGGCCGCGTTGCGCAGGCGGTCGGCGGCCACGGTCAGGTCGGCGCGGAGGTTGGTCTCGGCGACCGCCGGGCGCAGCTCCTCGACCCGGGCGCGCAGCTGGGCGACCTGTGCGGGCAGCTTGCGCAGCTGCTCATAGGCCAGGTCACCGGCGCCGGCGGCGGCATAGAGCGGGGTCGGGATCTTCCGGGTGGTGGTGCTGGTGGTCATGATGACTCCTCTGACTTCGTCGGTGGTGCCGGGTCGGCGTCGCGCCCCGCCCCCGAGGCGGCGCCGTCGGCATCGCTGCGCGAGTTCTCGCGCCGGAACGTTTCGTAGATCTGCGTGAGCGACTGTTTCTGGGCCGTAGTGAGATCACTGTCCGCAGCGATCGCGGCCAGCACGTCGTGCCCCTCGCGCTCGAGCAGGCCGGCTCGCAGGTACATCAGCGGGGTCGACACCCGCAGTGCACTCGCGAGCTGCGCGAGCACCTCGGCGCTCGGCTTACGCAGGCCACGCTCGATCTGACTGAGGTACGGGTTGCTGACGCCGGCTTGCTCAGCAAGCTGGCGGAGCGAAATGCGCGCGTTGCGGCGCAGGTCACGGATGAACCCACCCAGGTCGCGCGGCTCTTCAGTCACATCACCGACCGTAGCTCGCCGTGCTAACTGTTGCAAGCAAAGTGCTAACTCCAGCTAGCGTGAAGCCGCTCACCAGACTGTCCGGACCGAACCTACCCGCACGCCGCCTCCCATGACCGGCATGTCCGAAAAGTCACCCAAGGAGAAGCCGAGGCGGGTGAACCCAGCGCTCAGCACGGGCAGCCGCGGCCGCGCGGCGCCGTCGTCGATCTTCAGGGCCACCGCGCCGACGCCGGGGACCGCCGCCGCCATCACGCCCTCGGCCCCGATCTTCGACAGCAGCGTGGGGAACGCCCGCATGAGCTGCGTGTCGTGCCCGTCGGCGTCGGTGCCGGAGACCAGGTCGGGGTGGGCGCGCATGGCGTCCGCGACCAGGCGCGGGGGCGAGCCGGCCGGGGCCGACACCAGCCGCAGGAACGCCGCGGCCAGCCCGCGCAGCGACACCGCGAGCAGCGGCGCGCCGCACCCGTCGACGCCGACCGCCGCGGCCTGCTCCTCGGCGAGGGACTCGACGCCGTCTCGGATCGCCACCTGTACGGGATGCGCCGGGTCCAGGTAGCCGGCGAGGGGCCAGCCGTTGGCCGCGCAGGTGCGCAGCATCCCCGCGTGCTTGCCGGAGCAGTTCATGTACAGCGGCGACCGCTCCCCACCCGCCCGGACCACGGCGTCGCGGGCGTCGTCGGACAGCGGGTAGTCCGGCGGGCAGCCGAGCGCCGAGGCGGGCAGGTCGGCGAGCACACCTCGTACCGACGCCACATGCGCGGGCTGTCCACGATGGCTCGCCGAGATGATCGCCAGCTCCGCCGGTGTCGCGGTGAGGCCGGCCGCCAGCATCCCCACCGCCTGCATGGGCTTGTTGGACGAGCGCGGGAAGACCGGGCCGAGCACGTCACCGGCCCACGCCGTGACCTCGCCGCCGGCGTCCAGGACGACGACGGACCCGCTGTGCCGGCTCTCCACGAACCCGCTGCGCTCGACCTCCGCGAGCGGCTCCCCACCCAGGTACAGATCGCTCATGCCGCCACCTCCGCTGCGCTCCGGAGTCGGCCTGAGCCAAACCTGCAATGCCGATTCGCGGCTCCTCCGCTCCGCTCCGGGCCGCTCATGCCGGGATCCCCAGCATCGCTCGGGCGTCGGACGGGGTCATCGGCGGGCGCTGGGCGAGCCGGGCGAAGGCGGAGGCCCGCGCGACGAGCTGCGCGTTGCTCTCCACCGGCGCGCCCTTGGCGTAGGTGACGGTGTCCTCCATGCCGACCCGCAGGTGCCCGCCCGCCGACAGCGACGCGAGCAGGACCGGCAGCGTGCCGCGGCCGATGCCGGTGGCGGAGAACGTGCTGCCGGACGGCAGGTCGCGCATCGCCTGCACGCAGGCGACCAGGGCCTCGGCGGTGGCGGGCATCCCGCCGGGCACGCCCATGACCAGGTCGAGGTGGACGTGCCCACCGGCGGGCAGCCCGTGCTTGTCGAGCAGGCGCCGCAGCGCGGTGAGCTGGCCGAGGTCGAAGATCTCGTACTCGGGGACGATCCCCCGGTCACGCATGCGGGTGTGCAGCTCGACGATGAACGCCCACCGGTTGAGGAACACGTCGTCGCCGAAGTTGACCGTGCCCATCGTGCAGGAGGCCATGTCGGGCCCGGCGTCGAGGACGCGGAGCCGGTCGGACTCCGGGTCGGTGACCGCGCCGCCGCTGGAGAGCTGGACGATGAGGTCGGTCTCGGCCCGCAGCGCGGCGACGGCGTCCTTCAGCCGGCCGAGGTCGAGGGTCGGCCGGGCGTCGTCGTCGCGCAGGTGCACGTGGATGATCGAGGCACCCACCGCCTGGCACTCCTTGCCGGTCGTGACCAGCTCGTCCAGGGTCACCGGCAGCGCTGGCACGTCGGCCTTGCTCGATTCGGCGCCGGTGGGCGCCACCGTGATCAACGTCGTTGTTGTCATGGCTCTTTCTACAGCGGGTCGATCGCGGCCGTGGACGGGCCCACCAGCAATTGACCCCCGTCGTCGTTGACGTTCTGCCGGACGACGGCGAGCGCGATCTGGCCGAGCTCGTAGTGGCGGGCGGCGGTGCCGACGAACCCGACCGCCCGGCCGTCCCGGACGACCTCGGTGTGCGGCGCGGGGAGCTCGTCGGTGGCGATGCCGTCCAGGTGCAGCAGCACCAGCTTGCGCGGCGGCCGGCCGAGGTGGTGCACCCGGGAGATCGTCTCCTGACCCCGGTAGCAGCCCTTCTCGAGGTGCACGGCGTGCGCCGTCCAGCCGACCTCCGCGGGCAGGGTCTTGTGGTCGGTCTCGAAGCCGAACCGGGGGCGCCGCGCCGCGACCCGCAGCGCCTCGTACGCCCAGATCCCGGCCGGCGGGAGCTGCGCGGCGGCGACCAGGTCGGGCACCGCGGACCGCGGCACGATCAGGTCCGCGCCGCCCTCCACCCGGCGGACCAGCCCGTCGAACGCCGGCAGCGCGGCCGCCGCGTAGCGCGCGGTCGGCCGGGGCGGCACCACCCCGGTCGCGAACTTCGCCGGCGGCACGGGCACCACGTCGGGCGCGGCGAGCGTGACGCCGAGCGCCCGCAGGGCCTCGTCGGTGTGCGGGCCGACGATCGACAGCACCGCCCGGTCGGCGGTCACGTCGGCGGGCTCGACCCGCATCATGAAGATCATCCGGGACAGGAACGTCAGCAGGCCCGCGCCGGCGCCCGGCTCCAGGTCCAGCCACGTGGCCGTGCCGTCGTCGACGAGCATCGCGTGGTGCTCCACGTGCCCGTGCGGCGACAGCACGAGCAGCTCCGAGCCGCTCATGGGGTCCAGGCCGGTCAGGTGCTGGGTGGTGAGGCTGTGCAGCCAGGTCAGCCGGTCGGCGCCGGGCACGGCCAGGACGTCGCGGTGCGAGCGGTCGACCAGCCCGACCCCGGTGTCGAGGATCTTCTGCTCGCGGGCAGGGTCGCCGTAGTGCGCGACCGCGGCACCGTCGACGGACGAGGGATCGATGGACGCCACGGTAACTGGCTTCACGGAGCTACTCCTCTTTGGTGCCGCAGCTGCCGCACACGCCGAACAGGGCCACGTGGCCGATGTCGAGGCGGAAGCCGCGGGTGGTGCGCAGGTCCTCGGCGAGGCCCTCGAGCATGGGTGGCGGCAGCTCCTGCACGTCACCGCAGCCCCGGCACACGAGGTGGGCGTGCTGGTGCTCGCCGAGCGGGTGGTAGGTGGGCGCGCCGTGCGACAGGTGCGCGTGCGTCACCAGCTGGAGCTCCTCGAGCAGCTCCAGCGTGCGGTAGACGGTGGTGATGTTGACCCCGGCGGCGCGCTCGCTGACGTCGGCGTGGATCTGGTCGGGCGTCGCGTGGCGCAGCCGGTAGACCGACTCCAGCACGAGCTGCCGGGGCGCGGTCAGCCGCAGGCCCCGCGACCGGAGCACTGCGGCCAGATCATCGAAACCCACGACGTTCAGATTAACGCGCGACTCAGCCCGCGACGCGTTCCAGGCGGGCGGACAGGTGCGGCTGGAGCGGCTGGCCGACGGCGGCGAGGTCGAACGCGTAGAGCAGCGCCCCCTCGACGATCCCGTAGAGCCGCTTGGCGCCGCGGACCTCCTTGGCGGTCGACGTGCGGACCACCGCGTCGGTGGCCATGTCCCACTGCGTGGTGCCCTTGGCCTGGCCGATGTAGAGCTCCATGATCCCGGTCGGCTGGCTGAGCAGCACCTCGACCTCGTCGGTCGCCTTGCCGTCCGCGAGCACCGGCCGCCACCAGCCGGTCTCCCGGTTGCTGGGCTTGATCGGGTTGCCGTCGACGTCGATCACCCAGGCGCGCGACTCGTAGAACAGGAACGGCCGCCCGTCGTGGCTGAAGCGGATCTCCTGCGCGTAGTGGAAGCCCTCGATCGTCGGGTAGTCACCCTGGCCGCGCCCGCGCCACACCCCGACCAGCGGCAGCAGCCCCAGCAGCGCGGGATGGAGGTCCGGGCCGACCCGCAGGTCGTGCGTCTCCTCGTACGGGTACTCCCCGACCTGGGCCAACCCGGCCCATGGCGGCTGTTCGTCTGTCACCAACGCCCCCTCGACACCCTCACCGCGAGATAGATCAGCCCGCCTGCGAGGGCGCCCATCCCGGCGACCAGCAAGCTGACGAACCCGATCTCGGTAACCATCCCCCGAATCCTATGCTGCGAGGCATGGCACGCTCTCTGGTCATCAAGACAACCGCCGGCTCCGACGCCCCGGAACGCTGTTCGCAGGCCTTCACGGTGGCCGCGACCGCCCTCGCCGGCGGCGTCCCCACCTCGCTCTGGCTGACCGGGGAGTCCGCGTGGTTCGCGCTGCCCGGCCGGGCGGCGCAGTTCGAGCTGCCGCACGCGGCGCCGCTGGCCGACCTGCTGGACGCGGTGCTGGCGGGCGGCACGGTCACGCTGTGCACCCAGTGCGCCGCCCGTCGCGGCATCGGTCCCGACGACGTCATCCCCGGCATCCGCATCGCGGGCGCGGCCGTCTTCGTCGAGGAGGCCCTCGAGGAGGGCGCGCAGGCGCTCGTGTACTGAGGGCTAACAGCCCGCCGTCGAGGTGATGTGCAGCTCACTGCCGTCGACGCGCAGGGCGACACCCGCCTCGCCGGCGCGGAAGGCGAAGAGCTTCGGCTCGTCGAGCACGACCGCGGAGGCCGGGACCGTGCTGCGGGACGCGGCGCCGTCGCCGGTGGTGACGGCCTCGACGGTCCACAGGGTGCCGCCGCCGGGGCAGGCGACCCGGTGGGTCCCCCACTGCGACGCGCTCTGCTTGAGGGTGTCGAGGACGGCCTGGACGGGCGCGCGGTTGGCGGTCTGCGACTGCGGGGTCGCCTCCTCGACCGGGGCGTCCTGCACCCGGCAGCCGGTGTCGGCGGTGAAGCGCAGCTGACCCGGCTGGATGACGCTGCCGCGCACGGCGACGAACCCGCCGGCGTCGGCGGTCATCGAATGGCTGCTCGGGCCGCTCACGAGGTGGACGTCGTACGACGCGGGCAGGGCCGCCTTGATCCGGTCGAGGACGTCCGGCTCGGTGCCCTTCTTCACGTACACCAGCAACACCCGCTCGAAGCGGGTGCCCTCGCGGGCGGAGGTGACCCGGCAGCTGCGGTCGACGCGCGTGTAACCGCCGAGCACCGGGACGGAGGTGGCCGGGTCGACCGCGGCGGCGATGCGGCCGAGGGCCTGGTCGGCGATGGGCAGGCCCTGCGCGATGGTGGTCTGGTCGCGGGACGTCGGCGTGCCGTGGCGCGAGGAGTAGTAGGCGAATCCGGCCACCACGAGAGCCCAGGCCACGGTTGCGGCGATGATCCAGCGACGTTTCACGGCGGCAATCCTCGCAGTCCCGCACAGTGCCGCCAAATGCCGCCGCCCCCCGGGGTTGGGCCCGGAGGGCGGCGGCACGGTGCGTGCGATGGTCAGGCGACCGCGACCGCGACCTCGTTGATGCCGCGGGCGGCGGCGAGGCTCGCGTCGCCGTTGCCCTGGCGGGACAGGGCGCGCAGCGTCCAGTTGCCGGGCGCGGCGAAGAACCGGAACTGCCCGGCCGGCGAGGTGACGACCTCGGCGGTGAACTCGCCGGTCGCGTCGAGCAGGCGCACGTAGGCACCGCCGACGGGGCCGTCGCCGGAGCTCACGACGCCCGTGATGACGGTTTCCTTCTCGACGTCGACGGAGGCGGGGATCGGCGCGCTCTGCTCGGGGGCGCCGCAGCTGTCAGCAACACTCATGATGCTCTGCCTTTCACGCGTTGCCGGGCTCGTCGCCCACGGCGACGGGGACACCGACGAGGGAGCCGTACTCGGTCCAGGAGCCGTCGTAGTTGCGCACGTCGCTGTGCCCGAGGATCTCCTTGAGGACGAACCAGGTGTGCGAGGAGCGCTCGCCGATGCGGCAGTAGGCGATGGTCGCCTTGCTGTCGTCGAGGCCGGCGGCGGCGTAGATCTCGCGCAGGTCGTCGTCGGACTTGAAGGTGCCGTCCTCGTTGGCCGCCTTGCTCCACGGCACGGACACGGCGGTCGGGATGTGGCCCGGGCGCTGCGCCTGCTCCTGCGGGAGGTGGGCGGGGGCGAGGAGGCGGCCCGCGAACTCGTCGGGCGAGCGGACGTCGACGAGGTTCTGCACGCCGATCGCCTTGACCGCGTCGTCGCGGAACGCGCGGATCGACAGGTCCTGGTCGTGCACCGCGACGTAGCTGGTGGCGGGGCGGCTGACCTCGTCCTTGGTCAGCGGGCGCCCGTCGAGCTCCCACTTCTTGCGGCCGCCGTCGAGCAGCTTGACGTCGCCGTGGCCGTAGAGCTTGAAGTACCAGTACGCGTACGCGGCGAACCAGTTGTTGTTGCCGCCGTAGAGGACGACCTTGTCGTCGTTGCCGATGCCCTTGCTGGACAGCAGGGCCTCGAACTGCTCCTTGTTGACGAAGTCCCGGCGGACCTGGTCCTGCAGCTCGGTCTTCCAGTTGATCTTGACTGCTCCGGCGATGTGGCCGCCGTCGTAGGCGGCGGTGTCCTCGTCGACCTCGACGAAGACCACGTTGTCGGCACCGATGTTCTGCTCGGCCCAGTCGGCCGTGACCAGTGCGCTCTCGCGACTCATGAGTGTTTTCTCTCCCAGGGAACGATTTTGGGGTGGGTCGAGTCGGCACACGGGTCGGGGTGTGCACCACGCCGCGCGCGACCCGAGGGGACGGATCACGGTTTCGGCGATGGGTCTGAGAACTGCCGCGGACTGGGAATCGCCCGCCAGACCCATCGGTCTGGGGCGCCGCTGCCTCGAGCCGTTATTCGAGCACGCTGCAGGGCCGCACCACTAGGGGCGGCAACACAGGCAGGTGGCCACGCGGCACAGGTCGACCGCGCGCCGTCTGGTGAGCAGCATGCTCATGGTCAGGCAGCCTAGCACCGCTGGAGGTGTCATCCCAGGGTCCGCTTGGTCACTGTCCGCCTGTTGGACCTGATCACCGCCCGGAAGGGGACCCGATCACTGCTCGGACAGGGGAACGTCCTTCGCGGAGGCGGTGACACGGAGGCCCGAGTCGGTCGTCTCCGCGGAGTTGATCACCAGGTTGTACGGCAGGCCCGGCAGCTTGACGGTGACCTGGAGCCGGCTCTTGTTGGCCTGGATGAGGTCGTTGACGAACTTCGGCAGGTTGCCCTGGTCGGTGGTGACCGAGTCGAGCTTGAGCCGGACCTTGCCCGACTCGACGACCATGCTGCCGTTGGCGATGATCATGACCTTGAACCCCTGATACACGAACGGGATCCGCATCTCGATCTTGTTGTTGACCACCTTGACGTCGACGGCGGAGGGGTCCACGCCCTGCGGCAGGTTGGTGAACTCCAGCAGCTTCCGGACGTTGTCCCAGGTCATGGTGGCCTGCCCGGTGACCTCGCCGGCGATCACCTCGCCCCGGCCGTTCATCAGGTCGCGCGCGTCGGCCTTGACCGCCTTGGCGTCGACGTTGAGCGTCTCGAGCTTCACGTTGTCGATCTGCGGCTTGCTCAGGGCGATGCTGATCTTCTCGTACTCCCCCGCGAGCACCTGGGTGAGGAACGGGAAGCCGGCGATCTTCACCGAGGGGTCGCCCTCGTAGGTGACGGAGTTGGCCGCGAGTTGCTTGCGGGTCTCGTCGGTGATGCGGTCCTTCGCGGTGCTCGCCGCGATCCGGTCCGCGACGAAGAGCACTCCGACCAGGATGACCGCCAGCACGACCAGCACGATGCCGACCTTGGCGCCTCTGCTCGCCACAGCTCTCCTTCCGCGCCCCGGGGTGGGTGTTACCGGGACGTACCCAGCCACCAGGATTTCCTACCCTCGCAACCGCGGGGCCCTACAGCAGTACTAGAGCAGTAACAGCGTGCTGGCGACGTAGGCGGCGGGCGCGGCGAAGGCGAAAGCCCCCATCGGCCCCTGGATGTGGCGGGCGAGGTACATGGCGGGCTCGTCACCGTCGATGACGCGGCTGGCCTCGGCATAGCCGACGGACAGGTCCACCATGACGGCGACGATGGCGGTGGCCAGGCCGGCGAGGGCGCTCGGCAGCGGCGTGATGCCGTCGAGCAGGTTGCCGATCGCGCCGGCGGCGGCGGTGCCGACCATCGCGCCGAGCACGACGCCGGCGCCGCCGCGCGGGACCTGCGGCGCGATGCGGGGCAGCGCGACGATCGCGTCGGTGAGCCGGGCGATCACGATGGCGATGCCGGCGGCGGCGAGGCAGGCGACGATCGCCTGGGTGCCGCGCGGGATCCGGCCGAGGACGATCACGCTGGCGAAGGCCACGACGCCGAGGGTGACCACGAGTGAGGAGCCGAGCGACTCGGTGACCCGCTGGCGCCCCGCGGGGCGGGTGAGCTGGCCGACGACGCCGACGATGAACCCGGCCGCGGTGACGTACGCCAGCGGGGCGAGGGACGCCGGACGGGTGAGGACCGCCGCGACGTCGGTGCCGATGGCGACCGCTATGCCGACGGCGGCGACGACGCGCGGGGCCGGCGGCCGGCTGGCGATGATCCACACGCCGACGAACAGGACCTGCACGCCGAAGATCACCACGGCGTAGGACTCGTGCCTGGTCTGCGCGCCGACGACGAGCCCGACGGTCATCAGGGCCGCGAACCCGGCGATGCCGAGGGAGACCATGCGCCGCACCGGGGGGATTCGCTCCGGCGTTTCGGGATTGTCCGGGATGTCGGCCTGCTCCCGGCGCCGGCGCCGGGGCGCCTCGTCGGCGGCCGAAGGCCAGGCGCCGTGGTCCTCGGCGTGGTTCTCGGCGGAGGGCGGGGTAGCGGGCACGCCCCGATGGTGCCAGAACTCCCCTCACCCGGCCCCCACCGGGATGACGAAATCGCGCATAGCACGCGACGGGGAACGGTGGAGTGTGGCTCAGCCGACTGTCCCGATCTGGATTGCCGCTGGTCGCAAACGATGAATACTCCGATATTCTTGGGCTGAGATACCCCCACAACCTCCCGTCAGTGTGGCCGGGACGAAACAGAGCCGCGGAGGTGACTCGTGGAGATCTTGCTGCTGACCGCGGCTCCCGCGGGCCAGGTGGTCTTGCCCGGCCTCGACCTGCTGCCCCACACGGTGCGCACCGCCCCGCGCGACGTCCGCACCTTGGTGAACGGTCCGAGCCCCGACGCCGTGATCGTCGACGCCCGCACGGAGCTTGCCGACGCCCGCGCGACCTGCCGGATGCTGCACGCGACCGGCCTGGGCGTGCCCCTGCTGGCGGTGGTGACCGAGGCGGGCCTCGTCGCGCTGCACGCCGACTGGGGCCTCGACGACGTCGTCCTGGCCAGCGCCGGCCCCGCCGAGATCGAGGCCCGGCTGCGGCTGGGCGTCGGCCGGCTCAACTCGGCCGCGGCCGCGAGCGGCGGCATGATCAAGGCCGGCGAGCTGACCATCGACCCCGACACCTACGCGGCGAAGCTCAAGGGCCGCCCGCTCGACCTCACCTACAAGGAGTTCGAGCTGCTCAAGTTCCTGGCCCAGCACCCCGGCCGGGTCTTCACCCGCGACCAGCTGCTGCGCGAGGTCTGGGGCTACGACTACTTCGGCGGCACCCGCACGGTCGACGTGCACGTGCGGCGCCTGCGCGCGAAGCTCGGCTCGGAGTACGAGTCGATGATCGGCACGGTGCGCCAGGTCGGCTACAAGTTCGTGGTCCCGCCGGCCCGCCCGCTGCACGAATCCGAGCCGGTGCGGGTCTGACCGACGCACGGGGCCGCCGCGCGGGGCCGTGTGGGTAAGGGTCTGCTCTAGGCTTGGCCCGTGACCGTCGAGCAGCTGGACCACCTCTCCATCGCGCAGGTCGACCAGGTGCTCGCGCTGAGCCAGGCCGCCGGCGACACCGACGGGGCGCTGCCGCTGTCGGAGCACGTGGTGCTGCACCTGCGGCACGGGGGTGAGACGCAGGCGGTGCACCTGCTGGCGCGCGACGCCGACGGCACCGTCACGGGGTATGCGCACGTCGACACGACCGACGCGGTCGCTGGCGCCTCGGCCGAGCTGGCGGTGCACCCGCAGCACCGGCGGCGCGGGATCGGGCGGGCGCTCGCCGAGGCGGCGATCGCGGTCGCCGACGAGCGCGCCGGCGGCCGGCTGCGGCTGTGGGCGCACGGCGACCACCCGTCGGCCTCCGCCCTCGCGATCCGGCTCGGCTTCGACCGGGCCCGGGTGCTGCTGCAGCTGCGGCGGTCGCTGTTCGCGCCGCTGGACGAGGTGGCGCTCCCCGACGGGGTGACCCTGCGCGGGTTCCGCCCGGGCGAGGACGACGCCGCCTGGCTCGCGGTCAACGCGGCCGCCTTCGCCGACCACCCCGAGCAGGGCAAGTGGACCCTCGACGACCTGCGCGTGCGGATTCAGGAGCCCTGGTTCGACCCGGCCGGCTTCCTTCTGGCGTTCCGCCAGGATCCGCCCGAAGAGCTCGTCGGCTTCCACTGGACCAAGATCCACGGTGATCCCGAGGATCGCGCGCACGACCCGATCGGCGAGGTCTACGTGCTGGGCGTCGCGCCCGGCGCGCACGGCGGCGGGCTGGGCCGCGCGCTGACCCTCGCCGGGCTCTGGCACCTCCGCTCGCGCGGGCTCTCGCAGGTCATGCTGTACGTCGACGAGGAGAACCGGCGGGCCGTGTCGCTCTACCAGCGGCTGGGGTTCGTGCGCTGGGCCATGGACGTGAGCTTCCAGCGGTCCGGGCCGCGGGACGGCGCCGCGCCGCGCTGACGCAAAACGGGCACCGGCTATCTCCACTGGGCAGTTCACCCATTGGCAAACTGGCCTCCGACCAGGCGTCACCTTCCCCGAAGCACCTGTTCACCGCGCGTTCACCCGCCTCCGAAGGACCGGTTACCTAGCGCTCTTAGCGTCGCTTTCAGTCGACGACCCCCGTCGGCAGTACCCCGACGAAGGGACCGCAGTGAACTTCAAGCGGCACGGCATCATGGCCGGCATCGCGCTCACCGCGACGCTGGCGCTCACCGCGTGCGGCTCGGATAACAACGAGACCCCCAGCACGCCGGGCACCGGCGGTGGCAGCACCGCGGCGTCCGACATCACCTGCGCCAAGGGCTCGCTGACGGCCCAGGGCTCGTCCGCGCAGAAGAACGCGATGGACGAGTGGATCAAGGCGTACCAGCAGAAGTGCGCCGACGCCAAGATCGACTACCAGGGCACCGGTTCCGGTGCCGGTATCACCGCCTTCTCGGGTGGCACGGCCGACTTCGCGGGCTCCGACTCGGCCCTCAAGGACGGCGACGAGACCACCAAGGCCACCGCGCGCTGCGGCGGCAACCCGGCGCTCAACCTGCCGATGGTCACGGGCCCGATCGCCATCGCCTACAACCTCGATGGCGTGAAGGACCTCCAGCTCAAGCCGGAGACCCTCGCCAAGATCTTCGGTGGCTCGATCACCAAGTGGGACGACGCCGCCATCAAGGCCGACAACCCGAGCGCGACGCTCCCGTCGACCCCGATCAACGCCATCCACCGCCAGGAGTCCTCGGGCACCACCGAGAACTTCACGGGCTACCTGGACAAGGCCGCGGCCGGCACCTGGACCTTCGGCAAGGACAAGGTCTGGAAGGCCACCGGCGGCCAGGCCGAGAAGGGCTCGGACGGCGTCGCGGGCGCGATCAAGAAGGCGCCCGGCGCGATCGGCTACGTCGAGTGGTCCTTCGCCAAGGTCAACTCGCTCTCGACCGCCAAGATCTTCAACGGCGCCGGTGAGTACACCGCGCTGACCGGTGCCGCGGCCGGCAAGACCGTCGCGGGCGCCAAGATCACCGGTACCGGCGACGACCTGAAGCTCTCGATCGACTACGCCACCAAGGAGGCCGGGGCCTACCCGATCATCCTGGTGACCTACGAGATCGTCTGCAGCAAGGGCACCCCGGCCGACAAGCTCGACCTGGTCAAGGGCTTCCTCGGCTACACCGTGAGCGCCGCCGGCCAGGCTCAGCTCGAGAAGCTGGGCTACGCCCCGCTGCCCGAGTCGGTCCAGACCAAGGTCGCTGCCTCCATCAAGAACCTGGCCTGACAGGACTCTCCTTGAGCCAGCAGACTCTGCCTGCCACCTCCGCCGGTTCGCCCGGCGGAGGTGGCGGTCTTCCGAGGAAGCGCCGTCTCGGCGCTGACATGATCTTCCGTGGCACCGCGACAGCTGCCGGCTCGATGGTGCTCGTCATCATCGCCGCCATCGCCGTCTTCCTGATCGTCAAGGCCATCCCGGCGATCAACAAGGACACCGAGAACTTCTTCACCTACAAGTCGTGGTTCACCGACGGCGACACCCCGCAGTTCGGTGTCGCGGCGACGGTCTTCGGCACGGTGCTCACCGGTGCGCTCGCGCTGCTGCTGGCGGTCCCGGTGGCCCTCGGCATCGCGCTGTGCCTGTCGCACTACGCGCACCGCCGGGTGGCCACCACCCTCGGCTTCGTGATCGACCTGCTCGCCGCCGTCCCCAGCGTCGTGTTCGGCCTCTGGGGTCGCGACTACTTCTACGAGCCGATCACCAACTTCTCGAAGTGGCTGCACGACACGCTCGGCTGGCTGCCGATCTTCGGGAGCGAAGGCCCCTACGGCAAGTCGATCCTGCTCGGCTCGATCGTCCTGGCGATCATGGTCCTGCCGATCGTCACCTCGCTCTCCCGCGAGGTCTTCATGCAGACCCCGCCGGAGAACCAGGAGGCCGCGCTCGCGCTCGGCTCCACCAAGTGGGAGATGATCCGCACCGCCGTGCTCCCCTACGGCAAGGCGGGCATCATCGCCTCGGTCATGCTGGGCCTGGGCCGCGCGCTCGGCGAGACGATCGCCCTCGCGCTGACCCTCGGCGGCGTCTACGACATCAAGTGGGACTTCCTCGGCCCCGGCGGTGTCACCATCGCCTCCAACATCGCCAACCGGTTCGGTGAGGCCAACGACACCGGTCGCGGTGCCCTCATCGCCTCCGGTCTGGTGCTGTTCGCCATCACGCTGGTCGTCAACATGGCCGCGCGCGCGATCATCTACCGGCGCCGCGAATTCGTCGGGAGCGCATGATGAGCGTCGAAACCCCTGAGCGCGTCGTCGGGCTGAGCAGCGGCCAGCAGCTGCGCAGCAAGTCCCTGCCGTCGTGGTCGGCCTGGGCGGCGGCGGCCGCCGCGATCGCCGTGGCGTTCGTCCTGATCTACCTGACCTCGGCCGGCGGTCTGGTCCTCACCGGGGTCGTCGCGGCCGTGCTGTTCGTGGCGTTCTTCGCGATCGCCGCCTCGATCGTCGAGGGCGGCCGCGCGGCCCGCAACCGGATCGCCACCACGCTGATCTACGGCGCGTTCATCCTGGCCCTGGCCCCGCTGCTGTCGGTGGCCTGGACCCTGGTCAGCAAGGGCACCACCCGCCTCGACGGCAACTTCTTCGGCACGTCGATGAACAACATCGGCGCGTTCGACGAGAAGGGCGGCGCCTACCACGCGATCATCGGCACGCTCGAGCAGGCCGGTCTCGCCACGCTGATCACGGTGCCGCTGGGCATCCTCGGCGCGATCTACATCGTGGAGTACGGCCGCGGTTTCCTGGCCAACGCGATCCGCTTCTTCGTCGACGTCATGACGGGCATCCCGTCGATCGTGTCCGGCCTGTTCATCCTGTCGTTCTGGGTCTTCACGGTCACGCCGCTGTTCAACGACGGCCGGGCCGCCTACTCGGGCTTCGCGGCGGCGCTCTCGCTGAGCGTGCTGATGCTGCCGACGATCGTCCGCTCCACCGAGGAGATGCTGCGGCTCGTGCCCAGCGCGCTGCGCGAGGGCGCCTACGCGCTCGGCGTGGCCCGCTGGAAGACGATCGTCAGCATCGTGCTGCCGACGGCGCTGCCGGGCATCGTCACCGGCGTCATGCTGGCGGTGGCCCGGGCCGCGGGTGAGACCGCGCCGGTCCTGCTGGTCGCCGGCGGCCTCAACTCGATCAACTTCAACGTGTTCAGCGGCAACCAGTCGTCCCTCTCCCTGTTCGTCTTCGAGCAGGCCGGGGTCGCCTCGGAGTTCGCGCCGGGCCGCGCCTGGACGGCGGCCCTCACGCTGGTCGTCCTCGTCCTGGTCCTTACCGTCGCGGCGAAGCTTCTGGCCCGCCGAAACAAGCTCGCCCGATGACCCTCTCTGGAGCGCCCCACATGGCAAAGCGCATCGAAGCCCACGGTGTCACCTCGTACTACGGATCCTTCAAGGCCATCGACGGCGTCTCGATGACGATCGAGCCGAAGTCGGTCACCGCTCTCATCGGGCCGTCCGGCTGCGGCAAGTCGACGTTCCTGCGGTCGATCAACCGGATGCACGAGGTCCTGCCCAACGCCAGGATCGAGGGGCAGCTCCTCATCGACGGGCAGAACATCTACGACAAGGACGTCGACGTCACCGCCGTCCGCCGGATGATCGGCATGGTCTTCCAGCGGCCCAACCCGTTCCCGACCATGTCGATCTTCGACAACGTCGTGGCCGGCCTGCGGCTCAACGGCGTGCGCAAGAAGTCGGTGCTCGAGGAGGTCGCCGAGAAGGCGCTCCGCAGCGCCAACCTGTGGAACGAGGTCAAGGACCGGCTCGGCCGCCCGGGCGCCGGCCTGTCCGGCGGTCAGCAGCAGCGCCTGTGCATCGCCCGCGCCATCGCGGTCGAGCCGCAGGTCGTGCTGATGGACGAGCCCTGCTCGGCGCTCGACCCGATCTCCACGCTCGCGATCGAGGACCTGATCACCGAGCTGAAGAACCAGTACACGATCGTGATCGTCACGCACAACATGCAGCAGGCGGCGCGCGTCTCGGACCGCACCGGCTTCTTCTCGATCGACAAGACCGGCGACCCCGGCCGCCTCATCGAGTACGACGACACCGCGAAGATCTTCACCAACCCGTCGGTGAAGAAGACCGAGGACTACATCACCGGCCGGTTCGGTTAAGCGCGTGGGTCAGATTGGGCGGATGGCGTCGGCCGGGTCACGGTCCGACGCCGCCGCCAGGGCCGCCTCGACGCCGCCCGCCCCAGCCACCCCAGCGACCTCAGCCAGCTCGACGAGCGTGTGCATGGTGGGCGGCAGCATCGTGAAGCGGCCGTCGGCGGCCTCGGCCGGCGAGCACCACACCGTGTCGTCGGCCTCGCCGCCGACGTCCCTCGTGACCTGACCCTCCGGCAGGGCGGCGAGGAAGAAGTACGTGTCGAAGCGCCGCGGCTCGAACTCCGGCGTGATCCAGCGCGACCAGGGCGCCAGCAGGTCGGAGCGCAGCACGAGCCCGTTGTCCGTGAGGAACTCGGCGAAGCCCAGCTCCCGCTGGATCAGCGCGATCCTGGCCCGCTCCCAGTCGGGCCCGCTCACGTCCCCGACCACGGTGTCCACGTCCGCGCCCGCCAGCAGCACCCCGGACTCCTCGAACACCTCCCGGACCGCCGCGCAGACCACCGAGCGCGCCACGGACTCAGGAAGCCGCAGCCGCGCCGCCCACTCCGCCGGCGACGGGCCGGCCCAGCCGGGCTGCACCGCCGCGTCCCGCGGGTCGACGCCGCCGCCGGGGAACACGTACATCGACGCGGCGAAGGCCATCGTGGGGACCCGGCGCAGCAGGTACACCTCGAACGGCGCCCGCATGAGCACCACGGTGCTGGCGAGGCGGGGCTCCACCGGTACAGCACCCGACGCCGCGAACTGACGGGCCTGCTCGGCGAGGGCGGGTGGCAGACGGAACTCGACCATCAGGCCACACTAGGGCCTTGCTCGTGCCCGGGGCGGCCGTGGGTGCGGCGCCGCTCCTTCATCTCGGCCTCGTAGAGGTGCCGGCGGCCCTGGACGAGCTCGTCGCGGGCGGTCCGGTCGAGGTCCTTGAAGGTGGCGTAGTAGTTGTCGTCGAAGTCCTCGACGATCTGGAACGTCCAGTGGCCCGCGATGACGTTGCGGCCCACCAGGTCGGTCTGGATCCGCTCGGCGAGCCTCGGGTGGCCGGCCTCGCGGAAGAGCCTGACGGCCTCGTCGAGCATCAGGTCCGCGTGGCCGATCAGCTGGTGCAGGTCGTAGAGGCGCCCGCGGGCCCGCTCGACGCATTCCAGGGCCTCGCTCAGCTTGCCCAGCGCCTCGACGGTGGCGTCGGAGACACCGTCTGGCCTGCGGTGCTGCTCATCTGCTCCCACGCCGGTCCGGTACCCCGCCGAGCACTAGATTGAACGCCATGGCCGACCGCATTCGCTGGGGCATCCTGTCCACCGGCAGCATCGCGAGCACGTTCGTCGAAGACCTGCACCTGCTGCCCGACGCGGAGGTCGCCGCGGTCGGCTCGCGCACCGCGCAGAGCGCCGAGCGGTTCGCGGCGAAGCACGGGATCCCCCGGGCGCACGGCTCCTGGCAGGCGCTGGTCGACGACCCGGAGGTCGACGCGATCTACGTGGCGACGCCGCACACCGCGCACCACGACGCGACGATGCTGTCGCTCGCGGCGGGCAAGGCGACGCTGACGGAGAAGCCCCTCACGCTCGACGTCGCGTCGTCGGAGGCCCTCGTGGCGACCGCCCGCGAGCGCGGCGTGTTCCTCATGGAGGCGATGTGGATGCGCTGCATCCCCGCCGTCCGGCGGATGGTCGAGCTGGTCGCGGCCGGCGCGATCGGCGACCCGACCGCCGTGCACGCCGACTTCGGCATGGCCGGCCCGTGGGACGAGTCGCACCGGCTGCTGTCCCGGGCGCTCGGCGGCGGGGCGCTGTTCGACGTCGGGATCTACCCGGTGACGTTCGCGCACCTGTTCCTCGGCGCGCCGTCCAGCGTGCAGGCGTGGGCGCGGATGACCGCGGGCGGCGTCGACGAGAACACCGGCATCCTGCTCGGTTACGACTCCGGCGCGCTCGCCGCGCTGACCTGCTCGCTGGTCGGCGACAGCGCCCGCCGGGCGACCGTCACCGGCACGACCGGCCGCATCGAGGTGGCCCGCGAGTTCTTCCACCCGTCCGGCTTCACGATCTGGCGCGGCGGCGAGGCCGAGACGGTCGACCTGCCGTTCGAGGGGGCCGGCTACCACTTCGAGGCCGCCGAGGTGCACCGCTGCATCCGGGAGGGCCGCACCGAGAGCCCGCTGGTCCCGCTGTCGGAGACGCTGGACATTTTGACGGTTTTGGATGTTGTACGGGTAAAGGTCGGTCTTGACTACTCGAGCTGAACGGGGCCATCCGTTCGTCGTGTCACCATTACCGTGCGCGATATGGCGAAGGAGATCCGGGCCGATCCCGGCGCGCTGAGCGACCTGGCCGACGCGAGCCTGGCCGCGGCCGCGCACCTGGGCGACCACTTCCGCGGCGGCTATCGCGACCTGCCGGTCCCGGCGACGGCGTTCGGCAACCTCGGCGGCAGCGCCGCCCTGCACGGCACCTGCACCATGGTCCTGCGCGACGCCCAGTCCGCGATCGGCGGGCTGGTGGCGGTGCTGGAGGGCGACGCCGAGCGCCTGTGGCGCACCGCGTTCGCGTATCACGAGGCCGACCGCCTCGCCGACCAGCGCATGGGCGGCTCCCGCGGAGCGCCGGCATGACGAACGCGGGGCTGGTCACGGAGGCGGTCACCGTCGACGACCTGTGGCGGATCGAGGCACGGCCCGCGCTGCTCGACGCGGCGGCCGTGGTGTGGCGGCAGGTGGGGCGGGACGCGGACGCGGCCCGCACGGCGCTGGACACGGCGGCGCGCCGGCTGGTCTGGGCCGGCGACGCGGCCGACAGCTACCAGTCGCACCGGGGCAGGCTGGGCCGGGACCTGGACGCCGTGACGGGGCTGGCGCCGGAGGTCGCCTACCGGTACGAGGCGATGGCGGCGCTGCTGCGGCGGGGCCAGGACCTGCTCGACGACGCGTGGCGGGCGATCGCCGCCGTGCCGCACCGGCGGGGGCTGGACGGGGTCACGTTCAGCCCGGCGGACCCGGCGCAGGCCGCCGCGGTCGGGCGGGCCGTCACCGAGGCCGCGAAGATCCGGTCGGAGATCGTGCAGGCGCTGGTCGGGCACGACGCCGCGCTTCGATCGGCACGACCGCGGTGGGCGGCGGTGGCGGCCGGTTGGAGCGAGATCGCGGCGGGGCGCGTCGAGGGCTGGCTGGCCGCGGCCGAGGCGTCGCATGCCGTCGACGTGATCGTGGCCGGCAGCGTCGTGGTGGACGCCGGCGCCGGCGACGACGTCGTGACGGTGCGCACCGAGGCCGACGGCAGCAGGATCGTGCTGGTCGGCGGGGTGCCGGTGCGCGTGCCGGCGGGTGCGCGGCTGGTCGTGCGGGCCGGGTCGGGCGACGACACCGTCCGCGTGGAGGGCGGCGGCGCGGTCACCGTGCTCGGCGGCTCGGGCGACGACACGCTGGTGGGCGGCGCCGGCGACGACATGCTGCTCGCCGGCGCGGGAGCGGACACGGTGCGCGGGGGCGACGGCGACGACCTGGTGAGCCTGGGACCGTGGCGGGGCGGCGAGCAGAAGGCCGAGACGGCCGCGCTCGGCGGCGGGGACGACCGGCTCTGGGCCGGCGGCGGCATGGCGCGCGTCGACGGCGGCGACGGCGACGACCTGCTCTTCGGCGGCGACGGCGACGACGTGATCAGTGCCGGGGCCGGCGCGGACACCGTCGACGGCGGCGCCGGCGAGGACCGGCTGACCGGCAACGGCGGCGACGACACGCTCTTCGGCGGCGACTCCGGCGACCACCTCGACGGCGGCGCGGGCGACGACCGGCTCGACGGCGGCGAGGGCGCGGACGTGCTCTACGGGCTCTCCGGCCGGGACACCCTGACCGGCGGCGCCGGCGGCGACTACCTGGAGGGCGGCACCGGCGACGACGTCCTCGACGGCGGCGACGGCCGGGACGTGCTGTCCGGCGGGCGGGGCGACGACACGCTGACCGGCGGGGCCGGCGACGACGTCGTCTACTCCGGTGCCGGCGCCGACGCCGTGCGCGGCGGCGAGGGCGACGACCTGCTCTACGGCCAGGGCGACGACCGGGTCGCCGGGGTCGAGCACATGACCGGGGTCGCGACGGCCATGGACGCGTTCATCCGGATCGACGGCGACGCGGAGTTCGCCGAGCGGGTCCGGGCGGACCTGGACCTGCTCGCCGCCTCCCCCGCCGGCCGGCAGATGCTGGCCGCGCTGCAGGCGACCGCGGTGCCGATCACCATCCGGGCGGTGGGCGACGACAACGGCTACGCCGGCGCGGGGCCGTGGCCGGTGATCCGCTACAACCCGGCGTGGGGTGCCCTGCAGGACGGCCGCCCGCCGCTGTCGACGCTGTTCCACGAGCTGGCGCACGTGTACGACTTCACGCACGGGACGGCCGACGAGCACCCGTACAACGGCGCCAGCGGACGGGACGTGGACGGTCAGGGCAACCCGGTGCTCAACCTCGAACGGCAGGCGACCGGGCTGCCCATCGACCATGACGGCGACCCCGCGACCGCCAACCGCATCGACCCGCGGCACCCGATCGAGCTCACCGAGAACGGCCTGCGCACCGAGATGCGCCTGCCGCTCCGGGACACGTACGGCCGCCCCTAGGCTCAGAACATCCAGCGGGAGATCGCGTAGGCGAGGACGGCGATGGCTCCCGCGGCCGGGAAGGTGAGGACCCAGGCGACCAGGATGTTGCCGGCCACGCTCCACCGGACCGCGGAGAGCCGCTTCGTCGCGCCGACGCCCATGATCGCCGAGGTGATCGTGTGGGTCGTCGAGATCGGCACGCCGAGCCACGAGGTGGTGAAGAGCACGCCCGAGGCGACCGTCTCGGCGGCGAAGCCCTGCGGCGGGTCGAGGTCGATGACCTTGCGGCCCAGGGTGCGGATGATCCGCCAGCCGCCGGAGTACGTGCCGAGCGCCAGCATCGTGGAGGAGGTCCAGAACACCCACTCGGGGATGTGGCTGGTGTTGTCCTGGTAGCCGCCGGCGTACAGGGCGAGGACGACGATGCCCATGGTCTTCGCGGCGTCCTGCATGCCGTGGCCGACCGACATCGCCGCGGCCGAGGCGGTCTGCGCGTAGCGGAAGCCCTTGTTGAGCTTGCGCGGGTTGCCATTGCGGAAGATCCACATGATGGCGATCATCGCGACGCCGCCGAGCGTGAAGCCGACCAGCGGCGAGGCCACCATCGGGATGACGACCTTCTCCACGATGCCGCCCCACAGGACGGTGGCGTCGTCGACGCCGAAGAGCATCGCGCCGAGCGAGGCGCCGACCAGGCCGCCGACCAGGGCGTGCGACGAGGAGGAGGGGATCCCGAAGTACCAGGTGATGAGGTTCCACGCGATGGCGCCGACGACGCCGGCGAACACGATGCCGAGGCCGCTCATCCCGCTCGGCGGGTGGATGATGCCGCTGCCGACGGTCTTGGCGACCTGGCCGCCGAGGTGCGCGCCGGCGAAGTTGCCGAGCGCGGCCATGATCAGGCCCGTGCGGGGGCTGAGCGCACGGGTGGAGACTGAGGTCGCGATCGCGTTGGCCGCGTCGTGGAAGCCGTTGGTGTAGTCGAACACCAGTGCCACGAGGATGACCGCCAGCACCGCGATGAGCTGCGCGCTGATGTCACGACTCCTTGACGACGATGGTCTCGACGGTGTTGGCCACGTGCTCGAAGGCGTCGCACGCGGCCTCGAGCTCGTCGACGACCTCCTTCATCTTGAGCACGGTGAGCGCGTCGTACTCACCGGAGAAGAGCCGGACGAGCATCATGCGGTACGCGTTGTCGCCCTCGTTCTCCAGACGGTTGCACTCGACCC
Organism: Dactylosporangium sp. NPDC049742; assembly: GCF_040674675.1. NCBI lineage: Bacteria > Bacillati > Actinomycetota > Actinomycetes > Micromonosporales > Micromonosporaceae > Dactylosporangium > Dactylosporangium sp. NPDC049742. The sequence continues at coordinate 52,609 of NZ_JBFANF010000064.1, forward strand.
AGTACTCCTCGAGGTTCTTCATGGTCTTCAGCCGCGGCATTGCCTCGGCGGTGAGCCGGGCCTGCTGGTCGAGGACCTTGACGATCTCGTGCAGCTCACGGGGCAGCGCCGGCAGCTTGGTCAGGCCGTACAGGTACAGCAGGCTGCCGACCGCCTCGAGGTGGTCCATCACGTCGTCGAGCAGCGATCCGAGCCGGTAGATGTCCTCCCGGTCGAACGGCGTGATGAAGCTGGAGTTGATCTTCTTGTAGAGCTCGTGCGTGATCGCGTCGCTGTCGTGCTCGACCTCGACCAGCCGCTCGCTGACCGTCTGCACGTCGACGCCGGGCACCGCGAGCTCGGAGAGCAGCTCCGTGCCCTTCACCAGGTTGCCCGCCGCACGGGTGAAGAAGTCGTAGAACGAATCGTCACTGGGACGGAGCCTCAAACGCACAGCCTGACCTCGAGACGTGAACGAAATCCGCGAGGGCCGGTTGGTCCTCGGCGGGAATGCTAGATCCCGCCACTGAGCTCGGCAGAACCGCAGTCCTGTGACCTTGCGCAGTTCATCTTTCGTTCAGCTTTTGTTCATCTTGTACGGCGGGCCGCCGAGGCTCGGCCCGATGCTTTCGCTCGCGATCGACCGGTTTGCGGAGAAACCTTGCGAGTTGGGCCCGGTGACGGCTGGCGATGAGGTCGGCGCCCGCGGCGCGCAGCTCCTGCCAGAACGCCGTGCGGACGTGCCGCGGCTCCTCGGGGACGCCGACGAACCGGATCCGGCGGCCGCCGGCGTGCGCGGCGCCGACCAGCGACCGCAGGATGTGCCGCGCCTCCGCGGGGAACTCGGGCCACTCCTCCTGCGGGTCCCAGCCGATCCGCGCGCCGAGCGCCTCGGTGACCAGCGGCGCGACGGTGACGGGCAGGCCGCCGGGCTCCAGGTCGCTGAAGCGGCCCTCCAGGAACGCGAACCGCTCGTAGGCGCCGAGGAGGTCGGCGCGGGACCAGTACGGGCCGGTGAGCACGACGGTGATCGCGCCGGGCACGACGCGGCCGCCGAGGAACGTGGTGAGCAGCTCGGCGCGCGGGCGCAGGAGGAGGTCGAGGGCCTCGTACTCCGGGCGGGCGGCCTGCAGCAGCAGCGCGGCCCGCTGCTGCGGCGCCGTCACGCGCGGCGGCGGGCCCGGGTCCGGGTCCGGGTCGGCGTGGACGAGCAGCAGGAACGGCTCGGCGCGGCGCGGGTGGACCCGGCCGAGCGGGCTCTCGTCGACCAGCGCCGCGAGGGGCTCCAGGACGGCCTGCTCGAAGGTCGGCGCCGGCTCGCCGTCGGGCATGGCACAGTCCAGGCGCAGGACCGGCGGCGCGGTGTCGGTGTCGAGCCGGACGGCCACCTCGACGCCCGCGAAGCCGGCGCGGACGGCGGCCGCGACCGGGTCGGCGGGGCCGCCGACCGCCACCAGAAGGCCGTCGGCGAGGTACGGCCGGCCGCGCCGCGATCTCGCCGCGGCCAGCGCGCCCATCGCCGCGAGGCCCACCATGCCGCTGGCGACCGTGGCAAGACCATTGCTCATCCCTAAATGGTATGTAACACGCATATCGCCCGGGTGGTAAACGCCCTGCTTGAATGGGTGTCGTGGTGGATCAGTTCAGCGCGCACCGTGACCATCTCTTCGGCGTGGCGTACCGGATGCTCGGCAGCCGGGCCGATGCCGAGGACGTCGTGCAGGATGCCTGGCTGCGGTACGCCGGGGCGGACACCTCCGGGGTCACCGACCTGCGGGCCTGGCTGACCACCGTCACCGGGCGGCTGTGCCTCGACCAGCTGCGGGCCGCGAAGGTGCGCCGGGAGGCGTACGTCGGGCCGTGGCTGCCTTCGCCGCTGGTGGAGCGTCTCCCCGACCCGGCGCAGGTCGACCCCGGCGAGCGGGTGTCCTTCCGCGACAGCGTGAGCATGGCGCTGCTGCTGGTGCTCGACGCGTTGACGCCCGAGCAGCGGGTGGCGTTCGTGCTGCACGACGTGTTCGCGGTGCCGTTCGCGGAGGTGGCGGCGACCCTCGGTACAACACCCGAGAACGCCAGGCAGTTGGCCTCCCGCGCGCGAAAGGCGGTCGCCGACGGGGAGCACCGCCACACGACGGACCGGGCGCTGCAGGCTTCGGTGCTGACCGCCTTCACCGCGGCGGCGGCCGGCGGGGACATCGAGGCGCTGCTCAAGTTGCTCGCCCCGGACGTGGTCGCCTTCGGCGACGGCGGCGGCGTCGTGTCCGCGGCCCGGCGGCCGATCCTCGGGGCGTCCGACGTGGCCCGCTTCGTGCTGGGCCTGTACCGGCGCACTGCCGACGTGTCGATCGAGGTCGCGCTGGTCAACGGCGACCTGGGGTTGGTGGTGTCCTTCGGCGGGGCCGTCGCGGTCGCCGGCTTCGGGATCAGCCCGTCGGGGCTCATCACCGGGCTCTACAACCAGCTCAACCCCGCGAAGCTGTCACTGGACGAGTTCTAGCCAGTCGCGGTACTTGTCGCCGAACGGCTCGACGCGCTGCGAGACGGCGCCGAAGAGCCAGTCGGCGCTGGCCTGCGCCTCGGTGATCACGTCGGCCGGGTAGGCGTACTTGACCTGGTGCGCGGCGAACTCGTCCTCGTCGAGCAGCTCGACCGCGCCCGTGCGCCGGCGCCGGACGTCGAGGTCCAGGTCGATCATTGTGACCTCCGTCTCCTCCACCCAATGGGGGACGGTGGTGATGTCGCAGTAGATCTCGGTGCGGTGCGGTGCCGCGTTGAAGCACGCGGTCCACCAGGCCTGGCGCGGGAAGAGCAGCACGTGCGGCGCCTCGACCGGGCCGGTCCTCGTCGGTCCGCGGTGCACGATCGTGCCGGTGTCGGCGCCGACCCAGATGCCGTGGTCGTCCTCGCCGAGGATCCTGGTCTCGTAGTTCCAGTGCAGTGAACCGTCGAACTTGCGGTAGACCACCTTTGGCATGCGCCCACAGTACTGATCGTGTTGGTGCCCGCGGGTTTCTGTCGTACCGAGGCGGTAGCTTCTTGGTCGTGACTGCCACGCTTGCCACCACTGATCTGCTCTCCGCTGCCGTCGGTGCCGTGCCCGGCGGCATGGAGCGGCCCGGGCAGCAGCAGATGGCCGAGGCGATCGCCGCGGCCGCCTCGAGTGAGGAGCACCTGCTCGTCCAGGCCGGCACCGGCACCGGCAAGTCCCTGGCCTATCTCGTGCCGTCCCTGCTGGTCGACGGCCCCGTCGTGGTGTCCACCGCCACGCTCGCGCTGCAGTCACAGCTCGTCGAGCACGACCTGCCCCGGCTCGCCGACGCGGTGGAGCCGCTGCTGCGCCGGCGGCCGACCTTCGCCGTGCTCAAGGGCCGGCACCACTATGTCTGCCTGGCGCGGCTGGAGGGCACCTCCGCCGACGAGCCCGACGACGCGCTCTTCGACGTCGGCGAGGCCCGGCCGACCCGCTGGCTCGGCGAGGCGGGGCGGATCGGCAAGCACATCGAGCGCCTCCGCGACTGGGCGATGGAGACCGAGACCGGCGACCGCGACGAGCTCGACCCGGGCGTCGACGACTCCGCCTGGAAGCTGGTCTCGATGCCCGCCCGCGAGTGCGTCGGGGCGGCCCGCTGCCCGTATGGGTCGGAGTGCTTCGCCGAGGCCTCCCGCGCCCGCGCCCGCGAGGCCGACATCGTCGTCACCAACCACAGCCTCCTCGCCGTCGACATGCTCAGCGGCCGCATGATCATCCCGCCGCACAAGCTCCTCGTCGTCGACGAGGCGCACGAGCTCGCCGACCGGGTCAGCTCCGCCTCGCAGGCCGAGCTGACCCCCGAGCTGCTGGAGCGCGCCGCCCGCCGCTGCCGCCCCTATGTCGACGACGACGTCGCCGACCGGCTCATGGAGGCCGGCGACACGCTCACCGTCGCGCTCGCCGACGCCCCCGCGGGTCGCATCACCGACGGCCTGCCCACCACCCTCGGCGAGGCGCTCACGCTCCTCGACGGCGGCGGCCGCAAGGCGATCGACGCGATCGGCGAGGTCAAGGCCGACGACGCCGACCCCGTCCGCAAGCAGCAGGCCAAGACCATGGTCGCCGACCTCACCAAGATCGCCCAGCGCATCCTCTCCGACTCCGAGCACGACGTCACCTGGATCGAGCGCGACGACCGCGGCCGCCGCGCGGTGGTCGTCGCCCCCCTCTCGGTCGCCGGCACGCTCAACACGCACCTGTTCCACGAGCGCACCGTCGTCGCGACCTCGGCCACCCTGGCGCTCGGCGGGCAGTTCGACACCGTGGCCCGCTCGCTGGGCCTGCCTGTCCCTATTGCCGTCCCCGCCCAGCCCGCAGGGCTCTCCGCGGGCGAGGCAGCCCGCGAGGCGGTGGTGCGCGCCTCCGCCGCGCGCGACGAGGCCGACCTGGCGTGGAGCTCGCTCGACGTCGGCTCCCCGTTCGACTATGCCAAGCAGGGCATCCTCTATGTCGCCGCGCATCTGCCCCGCCCGCAGACCTCCGGCCTGTCCGAGCCCGCGGCCAACGAGATGGTCGAGCTCGTCCAGTCCCTGGGCGGCCGCGCCCTCGGCCTCTTCTCCTCCCGCAAGGCCGCCGAGCGCGCCGCCGAGGTCCTCCGCGCCCGCGCCCCCGGCATCACGATCCTCCTGCAGGGCGAGGAGGCTCTGCCGATCCTCGTCCGCAAGTTCCGCACCGACCGCAACAGCTGCCTGCTCGGCGTCATGTCCCTCTGGCAGGGCGTCGACGTGCCGGGCGACGCCTGCCAGCTCGTCATCATCGACCGCCTCCCCTTCCCCCGCCCCGACGAGCCCCTCGCCGCCGCCCGCTCCGCGGCCGTCGACTCCGCCGGCGGCTCGGGCTTCGCCGCCGTCAGCGTCCCGATCGCCGCGGTCCGCCTGGCCCAGGGCGTCGGCCGCCTGATCCGAGCCCGCACCGACAAGGGCGTCGTGGCCGTCCTCGACTCCCGCCTGGAGACGGCCCGCAGCTACGGCCCATACCTGCGCGCCTCCCTCCCCCCGTTCTGGTACACCACAAAGCCCGACGTCGTCCGCGCCGCCCTCCGCCGCCTGTCCACCACCTGACGCGCCCGCTCGGCCCTCGCCTCCACACGGACCGCGCCGCGTTCGCCAGTCCCCACTCAGCCCCCGGCAGCGGTCACATCGGCCACCGCGCCGGAGCTGTCCCGCCCTGCCGCCTGTCCCCGCCTGGCTGCCCGCTCCGTCCCTGCCCGTCGCGGATCGCACCACCTTCGTCGGCCGCCGGCCCGCGACCCATCCAGGTCCGGTAAGTCGACCCTGCTGCGCCCCCGACAGCGGCCACGTCCGCCACCGCGCCGGACCTGCCTCGCTTCCCGGGTCGGCCCACGTCCCGCCCGACTGCCGTCCAACCATCGCCGCTGCCGTCGCGTCGCTCGACACCAGCCCGAGCCCAGCGACACCGCCCGCCGCACGACACCCACCACCGGCCAACGCCACTGCCCGATCGACGTGCCGGCCCGGTCGAGCGACACCGCCCATCGCGCCTCAGCCGGCCACCGGCCATCACCGCCGTGCCGACCGACACAGCGCCGATCGACACCAGCCGAGCCAAGAGCCTGCCCAGCCGCCCTTCTGTGCCGGTGCTTGCCGGTGTTCTGCTCAGAGTCGGTGACCAGCGGTGTGGCGATCGTGCGGCGCCTTGGGTCGACCCGCTGGTCTGAAGACCGAGAACTGCTGATTGCGGCGGCAGGCACCACGCTCGCGGCGCACTTCTCCCGCCGCTGGCTTGATCCAAGGACAGGACTGGCTGCCGGCACGACCAGAGCTGGACTTCGATCACCGCGTCGACCGAAGCCGACCGCACGACATCCTCATCCCACCACCGGCCAGCGCCACCGCACCGGTCGACGTGCTGAGCAGGTCCAGCGACACCGCCGGCCGCACGGCACCCCTCATCTCACCGCCGGCCCCACGCACCGACCGATACCAGCCAAGTCCATCGACACCGTCATCCCACTGCCCGGCACCGTCATCCCCGCCACCAGCCAGCACCGCCACGCCGACTTACACAGCGGCTACCGGCACACCAGCAAAGTCCAGCAACAACACCGCCCGCCGCGGCGCTACCTCACCCCAGTACCGGCCCGCGCCGCCGCGCGGACAGGCACAGCGCCGGTCGACGCACAGTCGGGTCCGGCAGCACGGCGAGCCCGGCGGCACTCTCAGGCCGCTGCCAGCGGCGGCGCGGCGATCTACACGACAGCCGAGGCCGACGACGCGACGATCGCGCGGCACCAGCGGCACACCGCCGGCATGAAGACCGCGGATCGTCGATTGCCCGGCCGCAGGCATCACGCTCGCAGTCCCTCTTCCCGCCGCCGCTGGCTTGATCGAAGGACAGACGTGGCCGTCGGCGCGACCAGCGCGAGCCTTCGATCACCACGCCGCCGGCACTGCGGCACCGTCGGCACAGCGGCGTTGCCGCATCGACCCAGTGGATGCCGCCCGCCGCAGTGGTGTGGGCGGGTGCGGCCACCCGAACCGCCCGCTGCCGGTTTGATCCAAGGACGGACCTGGCCGTCGGCGTGACCAGAGCGAGCCTTCGATCGCCACGGCGGCCCGGCACCGCGTTGGCGTCGCAGCGTCGGGGGCGGGGAGCGGGGGTCAGTCTGCGGAGATGATGACCGAGTCGGGGGGTGGTTCGTGGCGGTGTTGGACCAGGTGGCGGATGCCGGTGTTGAGGACGGCTACGAGGGGGACGGCTACCAGGGCGCCGATGATGCCGGCCAGGACGACGCCCGTTGAGATGGCGACGATGACGGCCAAGGGGTGGACGGAGACGGCGCGGCCCATGATGAGGGGCTGGAGGACGTGGCCTTCGAGTTGTTGGACGGCGATGACGCCGATGAGGACGACCAGGGCGCTGATCGGGCCTTCGTCGACGAGGGCGACGAGGACGGCGACGGCGCCTGAGACGGTGGCGCCGACGATGGGGACGAAGGCGGCCAGGAACACCATTGTCGCCAGGGGGAACCAGAAGTCCACGTCGATGATGACGAGGAGCAGGCCGATGCCGAGGGCGTCGATGAAGGCGACCAGCACCGTCGCGCGGACGTAGGCGACCAGGGTGCGCCAGGCGGCCTCGCCGGCGCGGCGGATGGGGTCGCGGGCGGGGGTGGGCAGGACGCCGGTGAGGAAGAGCCAGATGCGGTGGCCGTCGCGCATGAAGAAGAACGTGACGAAGAGCACCAGCAGGAGCAGCGCGAAGAACTCGATGGTGGCGGTGGCGGTGGAGACGGCGCTGTCGGTGAGGCTGCCGCGGTTGTCCTTGAGCCAGTTGGTGGCGGCGTCGAAGGTGGCGTCGAGCTGGCTGCCGTTGAGGTGCAGCGGGCCGGTGGTGAGCCAGTCCTGGATCTGGTTGACGCCGGCCGAGGCCTTGTCGGCCAGGTTGGGGAAGCCGTCGACGAACTCGGTGATGACCAGGGTGAGCACGCCCGCGACGGCGGCGAGGCCGGTGACGAGCACCAGGAACGCGGCCAGGGACGGCGGGAGCTTCACGCGGCGGCGCAGGAACTCCATCATCGGCGCGAGCAGGGCGGACAGCAGCAGGGCGATGCTCAGCGGGATGAGCACCGTGTCGAGCCGGCTGACCAGCCAGAGCAGGACGGCGAGGGCCGCCACGAGGACCAGCAGACGCCACGACCAGGCGGCGGCGAGCCGCAGGCCGCGCGGGATCTCGGCGTCGTCGCGGCTCATCGTCGACGAGTGGATCACGTCGGGCTCGGCCGGCGGAGGAGGCGGCGGCACCTCAGCCTCAGCCTCTTCCGCGGCGATCGCCTCGCGTTCGAGGCGGGCGTTTTCGAGGCGCTGCTCGTACGCCCGCCGGAGGTTGGCGCGCACCTGATCGAACCGGCCCACGAAACCCCCTGTGATTGCCTGCGAACCGACCGGACGCTTCACCGTAGTCCGGGTCCCGCGGCGATCGCACGTACCCAGGCGGTAGCGTCGCAACCGTGACAGCCCAGCCAGCCGCCGGTTACCCGCCGGCCACCACCCCGCCCGTCGTGTCCGATGTGGAAGGGGGCCTGCCGATCCGGTTGCTGCACGACCGGGTCCTCGTCCGGCTCGAAGGGGCCGAGGGCGAGCGCCGGCACGCGTCCGGCATCGTGATCCCGGCCACGGCGTCGGTGGGGCGGCGCCTGTCGTGGGCCACCGCCGTCGGGGTGGGGCCCAACGTACGGTCGATCGTGGCCGGCGACAGGGTGCTGTTCGACCCGGAGGACCGCTCCGAGGTGGAGCTGCAGGGCCGCGACTATGTGCTGCTGCGTGAGCGGGACGTGCACGCCGTCGCGGCGCGGCGGGTCGAGCCGGACTCGACGGGGCTCTACCTGTAGGGATAGGGGTACGGGTATCCGGCGTACATCGGCGGCGGGGGCGGCGGCGGCACGACGACCGGGACGGGCACGACCGGGGTGGGCGGAGCGGCGAGCACCCGGACCATCCCGTCCGGGAAGGTGATGTGGTACCTGCTGCCGTCCCACACCGCCATGGGTGCCTGCGGATCGCGCCCGACGAAGACCTGCCGGTAGGCGGCGAGCGCCGTCAGCAGCTGGCGCTCCTCGGCGAGGGCCTCCATCCGGCGGGCCGGCGTGTTGTCCAGGCCGCGGCGCATGCCGTCGCGGAGCAGGGCGAGCTTCGTCGCGTCGAACTGGAAGGCTTTCATCGCCTTGGCACCCGGGTCGCCGGCGACCCGCTTGGCCCACCGGCGGGCGGACAGCCGCCTGCCGAGCGTGCCGAGCGACGCCACCTCCGGCGGGGAGAGCCAGCCGGCCCGCGCGTACTCGGTGAGCATCCGCTCGGTCAGCCTGCCCTCGGCCGCACGCTGCCACAGCGCGAAGCCGACCATGCAGAGGAAGATCGGCATCATGACGGAGAAGTAGCCGTACAGCAGGATGATCGGCTTCGCGGCGGCGATCACCGACATGAGGTTCCACGAGCCGTGCAGCAGCATCGCGAGCAGCAGGCCGGCGAGGGGGGCGAGCCACTTGACCGCCTTCGTCGAGCTGCGCGACGCGGTGCCGAGCCCGATCGCGGTCATCGACGTGAAGAGCGGGTGCGCGAACCCGGTCATCAGGATGCGCACGATGAAGATGCCGACGAGCGCCGCCGCGCCCTTCACCGCGCCGCCGTGCTCGGCGGTGTCGGCGTAGCCCTTGTACCCGAGGTACAGGATGTTCTCCACCATCGCGAACCCGGTCGCGGACAGCCCGCAGTAGACGATGCCGTCGATCAGGCCGGAGAACGCCCGGGGGCGGCGCCACAGCAGCAGGACCGGCCCGAGGGCCTTCATGCTCTCCTCGATGAACGGCGCGACCACGACCGCCACGATCGCGTCCGACAGGCCGAGCTTGTCGGCGAGCACCCCGCTGGCGGTGTTGACCACGAGCGCGACGCCGGTGGCCACGCACGCGCCCCAGCCGAAGACGAAGACGAGATAGCGGACGGGCTCCGGCTCGTACCGGTCGAGCCACAGGAAACAGGAGACCAGCAGCGGCACCGGGATGACGGCCGCGCCGACGCCGATGACGAGGGCGGTCCATCCGCCGCTGAAGCCGAAGAACGCCAGCAGCGCGACGCCGCACGCCGCGATGCCGCCCATGACGCCGATGAGCGTCCAGAGGCGGCGGCGGTCGGAGCGCTTGGCGGGCGGCGCGGCGGCCAGGGCGAGGGCCGCGGTCGGGTAGCGCTGCTCCCCGGTGTCGGGGGCGGCGTCCTCCGTCACGTTGGGCACGACGTCGGCGCCGGCCGCGTCCCACCCTTGCGGCGCGGCCATACCGGCGGCCGGCCCGGCCGTACCACCAGCTCCGCCTGAAGCACCGCCGGAAGCACCGCCGGAAGGGCCGGCCGATGCGTCAGGCCCCTTGTCCAGAGCAACCGGACCGCCGCTCGACGGGGCCGGTGCTGGGCTCGGAGCCGCCCAGGGTGACCGTTCCTCGGGCGCGGCAGAGGCGGCCGCCGGTCGTACATCACCCGACGACGGCGACAAGCTGGCGTCACGGCTACCCGGATCCTGGGGCGTCCCAGTCGGCGGGAGATCGGTCATGGGCCAACCATATCCGCGCTACGGTGAGAGCAGGTCATGAGTGCCAGCGCTAAAGCCCCGGCTTGCTGGCCGGCAACCCTCGCGTTCGCGGCGGGGTGCCCCGGGTGATGACACGGTCCGGCACGCGGTGTGTCCGGGCAAGCGCGAGCGGAGGACTCTGCCATGTCCACGATCCTGTCCCCCGGTGACGTGAAGCTGCGCGACGGCCGCAGCGTCGACTTCGCCAACCTCGACATCGCCGCGACCGCCCCGTGCCTGCGGGTGGTCGCCGACGCGGTCGCCGAGCTCCTGCCGTTCTACGGCAGCGTCCACCGCGGCGCCGGCACACTCTCGGAGCGGTGCACGCGGGAGTACGAGCAGGCCAGAGAGACCGTCGCGGACTTCGTCGGCTGCCGCGACGGCGACACGGTCGTCTTCACCCGCAACACCACCGACGCCCTGAACCTGCTGGCCAGGGCGGTGCCCGCGGGCACGACGGTGCTCACGTTCGACGGGGAGCACCACGCCAACCTGCTGCCGTGGCAGCAGAGCCTCCACCTGGACGCGCCGCGCTCGCCGCAGGAGGCGGTGGAGTCGCTGGAGTGGGCGCTGCGCCGGCAGCGGTGCGGCCTGGTGAGCGTCACGGCGGCGAGCAACGTAACCGGCGAGGTGTGGCCGGTGGCGGCGCTCGCCGAGGTGGCGCACCGCCACGGGGCCCGGCTGGCGGTCGACGCGGCGCAGCTCGCCCCGCACGCCCCGGTCGACCTGACCGCGCTGGGCGCCGACTACGTGGCGTTCTCCGGGCACAAGCTCTACGCGCCGTTCGGGGCCGGGGTGCTGGCCGGGCGGGCGGACTGGCTGGACGCCGCCGAGCCGTACCTGGCCGGGGGCGGCGCGAGCGCCAACGTCGGCGACGACCTCGACGTCCGGTGGGCGACCGGGCCGGCGCGGCACGAGGCCGGCACGCCCAACCTGCTCGGCGCCGTCGCGATCGCGGCCGCGTGCCGGGCGCTCGCCGCCGCCGACCACTCCGCGGAGCGGGCCCTGGTGGCGCGGCTGCGGGCGGGCCTGGCGCGGCTGCCGCACGTGGAGGAGCTGCGGCTGTTCGGGGCGGACGCGGAGCGGGTCGGCATCGTGTCGTTCGCGGTGCTGGGCGAGGACCCCGGCGCGCTGGCCACGACGCTCGGCCGGGACCACGGGATCGGGGTGCGGACGGGGCTGTTCTGCGCGCATCCGCTGACCCGGCGGCTGCTGTCGGAGGCGACGTCGAGGATCGCCCCGTCGGCGCCGGTGCCGCCCCAGGCGGTGCGGGCCAGCTTCGGCCTCGGCACCACGGAGGCCCACATCGACCGCCTCCTGGACGCCCTGCACCGCTGAGCCACCCGGCCCACCGCCACGATCCCACGCGGCGCCCGCGGCGCGCCGCCGTAATCCCGCACGGTGCCGGCGGCGCGCCGCCACTACCCCGCGCGGTGCCGGTAGCGCACCGGCACCGCACCGGGTCACGACCCGGCGGTGACGCGGTCCAGCACGACGGAAGGGGTGAGGTCGGCGATGGTCAGCGTGCCCTCGGCGACCTCGTCCCAGGTCAGCGGCGCCGAGACCGTCGGCAGGGCGCCCGCGCGCAACGAGAACGGCGCGACCGTCGTCTTGAAGGCGTTGTTCTGACTCCAGTCGATGAAGACCTTCCCCGGGCGGAGCTGCCTCGCCATCCGGGCCACGATCAGGTCGGGCCGGAGGCGGGCGAGCTCCTCGGCGACGTCCTTGACGTACGCGCTGATCTCGTCGGCGGTCTCCTCGCCGGACAGCTCGGCGGTCAGCTGCATGCCCTTGCGGCCGGAGGTCTTGGCGGCGGGCTCCAGGCCGTCGGCGGCGAGCCGGTCCCGGACCAGCAGGGCCACCTCGTAACAGTCGGCGAGCGTGGCCGGCGGGCCGGGGTCGAGGTCGATGACGAGCAGGTCGGGGTTGAGCGGCGAGCCGTCGGCGGCGACGCGCCACTGGGGGGTGTGCAGCTCGAGCGCGGCGAGGTTCGCCAGCCAGACCAGCGTGGCCAGCTCCTCGACGACGATGAAGTCGATGGTCTCGCGGCCGCGGCTGGAGCCGGGCACCGGCAGCCGGACGGTGCGGACCCAGTCGGGGGTGCCGGCCGGCGCGTTCTTCTCGAAGAAACTGTTGCCGTCGACCCCGTTGGGGTAGCGGATGCGGGTCAGGGGCCGGCCGGCGAGGTGCGGCAGGAGAACCGGCGCGATGCGGGTGTAGTAGTCGATGACCTCGCCCTTGGTGTAGCCGACCTGCGGGTACAGGACCTTGTCGAGGTTGGTCAGGTCGAGGTGCCGCCCCTCGACCTCGACCCGGACCTTGTCAGGCATCGACGCCGCCCGGGGAGGAAGCGACGTCCGAGGAGGAAGCGACGTCCGAGGAGGAAGCGACGTCCGCGGGGGTGAGGTCCGGCCGGAGGCGCAGGAAGCGCGGGAAGCGGAGCCGGCCGTCCCGCGTACGGTGGCTGAACTTCACCTCCACCACCAGCGTCGGCGTGACCCAGGTCGCGCCGCGGGCGTCCTCGCGGGGCACGGTGCCGGCGAAGGGCGGCTGCGGCACCGACAGGTCACGCAGCGCGTCCAGCAGGGCGCGCTCGGCCGCGTTGGAGATCCCCCCGCCGACCCGGCCGCTGAAGGCGAGCAGCCCACCGGCCGCCGGCACCCCGACGAGCAGGGCGCCGAGGGCGCGCTTGCCGGGCCGCCAGCCGCCGACGACGAACTCGCAGCTCTCCTCCAGCTTGACCTTCACCCAGTCCGGCGAGCGGAGGCCGGGGTGGTAGTGCGAGCCGGTCCGCTTCGCCACCACGCCTTCGAGGGCGTTGTCGCGGCTGGCGGCGACGGTCGCCGGGCCGTCGTCGAAGCACGGCGGGATCACGGCGCGCGCCCCCAGCGCGAGCCCTTCGAGGATGCGGCGGCGGCTGGTGTACGGCGATGCGAGCACGTCCTTGCCCGCGGCCCTCAGCACGTCGAACGCCAGGTAGGACACGGGCAACGCGACCGCCAGCCGCGCGGCCCGGGCCGGCTCGCGGACGTGCATCCGCTCGGCCAGCAGCTGAAAGGACGGCCGGCCGGCCTCGTCCATGGTGACGACCTCGCCGTCGAGGACGGTGTCGTCGAGGCCCTCGCCGATCGCCGCGAGCTCCGGATAGGCGGCGGTCACCTCGACCCCGCTGCGCGCGTAGAGGCGGGTGACGCCGCCGGTGACGACGGCGATCGCCCGGATGCCGTCCCACTTGAACTCATACGACCAGCCCGGCCCGGTCGGAAGCGGGCCGGTCGAGGCGAGCATCGGTGCGGGCGGCCCGGTCCCCATCACCCCACGATAGTTCGCCGCCGACTTCCTCGCGTGGAGGTCGATTCGATGCGAAGCTGGTGTTCCGAGGTCAACACGCTGCGGAAAGGGATCCCCTAATGCGCGCGATCTGGAAAGGCGCGGTCTCCTTCGGGCTCGTGTCGATCGCCGTCCGCCTGTATTCGGCGACAGAAGAGAAGGACATCCGCTTCAACCAGGTGCACCGCGACGACGGCGGCCGGATCAAGTACAAGCGGGTGTGCTCGATCGACGGCGAGGAGGTCGCGTACGACGACATCGCCAAGGGGTACGACCTCGGCGGCGGCGAGATGGTGATCCTCACCGACGATGACTTCGCCGACCTGCCCCTGACCACGAGCAGGGCGATCGAGGTGCTGGAGTTCGTGCCGGCCGAGCAGGTCGACCCGATCCTCTACAACAAGGCGTACTACCTGGAGCCGGACAAGACGGCCGCGAAGCCCTACGCGCTGCTGCGCGACGCGCTCACCAACACGGAGCGGGTCGCGATCGTCAAGGTCGCGCTGCGGCAGCGGGAGCAGCTGGCGACGCTGCGGGTCCGCGAGGAGGTGCTGGTCCTCAACACGATGCTGTGGCCCGACGAGATCCGGGCGGCGAAGTTCGACATCCTCGACGAGGACGTGTCGGCGCGCCCGGCGGAGCTGGCGATGGCCGGCTCCCTGATCGAGTCGATGGCCGCGGACTTCGACCCGTCGACGTACACGGACAACTACCGCGAGGCGCTGCAGGAGGTCATCGACGCGAAGGTGGCCGGCCGGGAGGTCGTCCAGCCGGAGGAGACCGAGGAGGCGCCGGCCGCGGCGGTCGACCTGATGGCGGCGCTGCGGGCGTCCGTGGAGCGGGCGAAGGCGGCGCGCGGCGAGCCGGCCCCGGCACCCGCGAAGAAGGCCGTGAAGACCGCCGCCGCGAAGGACGACGACGTGGCCGAGGCGACCCCGATCAAGCGGGCCCCGGCGAAGAAGGCGCCCGCGGCGAAGAAGGCGACGCCCGCGAAGAAGGTCACCCCGGCGAAGGCGAGGAAGTCCGCCTAGCTGGTGGTACGGGTGAAGTAGACCGTCGAGGAGGCCCTGTCGAGCAGCAGGTCGGTGCCGTCGACCCGCAGCCATGCGGCGCCGGCGGGCGCGAAGGGGCGGAGGTCCTCCGGTACAGCCGGAGCCTCCGCCGCCGTGGTCGCCGGCAGCGCCTGGGCCCGCTCCGCGGTCAGCACCGCGAACCCGTCCATCGTGTAGTCCATCGGCCCGATCTCGGGGCAGGACCGCGCCCTGGCCTCGTGCTCCTGCCAGTGGACCTGCTGGATCGGCGCGAGCTGCGGCCACTGCTGCTCGATGCGGGTCGTCGAGGTGATGATCCCGGTCTTCGTGGGCTTGTCGAGCTCGTCGCAGCCGGCGAGTCCCGGCACCAGGTCACTCAGTGCCAGGACCACGCCACAGGCCGCGATCACGCAGGCGAGGACGGCGCCGGAGACGACAAGCGCGATCTTCGCCGTACGGTTCACCCGTTGATCTGTACCACCTCGAGGCCGCCATCCGCATAGTCGGCGCGGACGCGCTTCTTGTCGAACTTGCCGACGCTCGTCTTCGGCACCGCCTCGATGAACGACCAGCGCTCCGGCAGCTGCCACCGCGCCACCTTGTCGCCGAGGAAGTCGCGCAGCGTCCCGGCGTCGGCGCTCGCGCCCTCCCTGAGCACGATCGTGGCCAGGGGCCGCTCGCCCCACTTGTCGTCCGGCACGCCGACGACGCACGCCTCGAGCACGGCGGGGTGCGCCATGAGCGCGTTCTCCAGGTCGACGGAGCTGATCCACTCGCCGCCGGACTTGATCACGTCCTTGGCGCGGTCGGTGAGCGTCAGGTAGCCGTTGGGCGAGAGGGTGCCGACGTCACCGGTACGCAGCCAGCCGTCCTCGAACTTGTCGGGGTCGGGGCCGTCCTCGCCGATGTACTGCGCGGTGATCCACGGCCCGCGGACCTGCAGCTCCCCCACGGCCGTGCCGTCGTTGGGCATGACCTCGCCGGTGGGCCCGACGATGCGGCCCTCGACCCCGGCCGGGAGCCTGCCCTGGGTGTACCGGTAGGCCCACGCCTCGGCGCCGTCGACGCCGGAGGGCTCCCGGGCGACGGAGCCGAGCGGCGACATCTCCGTCATGCCCCAGGCGTGGATGACCTCGATGCCGTGCCGCTCGGAGTACGCGTGCATCAGCGCCGGCGGGCAGGCCGAGCCGCCGATGACGACCTCCTTGAGCGACGAGGTGTCGGTCGGGTTGGCGTCCAGGTACGCGAGCAGGTCGGTGAAGATCGTCGGCACGGCGCCGGCGAACGTCGGCTTCTCCGTGGCGATCATCTGCGCGAGCGGGGCCGCCTGCAGGAAACGGTCGGGCATGATCAGCGAGGCGCCGCTCATCATCGCCGCGTACGGCAGGCCCCACGCCATCGCGTGGAACATCGGCACGATGCACAGGTCGCGCACCTTCGGCCCGAGCCCGAAGCTCTCCGCCATGCAGACCTCCATCGAGTGGAGATAGATGGAGCGGTGCGAGTAGGCGACGCCCTTCGGGTTGCCCGTGGTGCCGCTGGTGTAGCAGAGCGCGGCGGCGTCGTGCTCGTCGACGGCGGGCCAGTCGTACGTGTCGGGCTTGCCGTCCAGCAGCGCGTCCCAGCGGTGGACCTCGACGCCGTCCTTGCTCAGCTTCGACGCGTCGCCGTCGCCGACGACCACGATGTGGCGGATCGTGGTCAGGTGCGGCAGCACGCCGGCGAGCAGCGGGATCAGCGTCGAGTCGACGATGACGACCCGGTCCTCGGCGTGGTTGGCGATGTAGATCAGCTGCTCGGGGAAGAGCCGCAGGTTGAGCGTGTGCAGCACGGCGCCCATGCTCGGCACCGCCAGGTACGCGATCAGATGCTCGGCGTTGTTCCACATGAGCGTGCCGACGCGCTCGTCGCCGGTGACCCCGAGGTCGTCGTGGAGGGCGTGGGCGAGACGGGCGGCCTGGCGGCCGACCTCCGCGTATGACGTGTGCCTGCCGTCGGCGCCGGTCCAGGTGACCACCTCGGAGTCGCCGTGGACGGTGGCCCCGTGCTGCAGAATTCGGGAGATCAGGAGGGGTGTCTGCATCATCGTGCTGCGCATGTACTGCACGCTAATGTGCGGTGGCTCACAACGGAACCCCGGAGCTACTGATGAGTAGCTCCGGGGTTCCTGTGTCAGAACGCGGCGGCCTTGGCTTCCATCTCGGCCGCGGCTTCCTCGCTGTCGGTCTGCTGCGGCGCCCCGCCCTGCAGCGGCTTGTCCGGCAGCGCGATCGTGATCACCGTGCCGACGAACGCGACGACCGCCGCGGCGAGGAACACCGGGTGCAGCGCGTTGACGAACACGTGCTCGACCGCCTCCAGGACCTGCGGCGGCAGCTTGCGGACCTCGGCCGGCGCGTTGATCGACACGCCCTTCATGCCGCTGTCGCTCATCTGCGCCGCCAGCTTGTTGTTCATGAGCGCGCCGAGCGCGGCGACGCCGACCGAGCCGCCCAGCGACCGGAAGAACGTGGCGGCGCTGGTGCCCGCGCCCATGTCACGCAGGTCGAGCGCGTTCTGCACGGCGAGGATGAGCGGCTGCATGGCCATGCCGAGGCCGACGCCGATCACGGTCATGTAGATGAACGCCTGCCACAGCGGCGTGTCGACCTGCAGCGTCGTGAACAGCAGCAGCCCGGAGCCCATGATCACGGTGCCGGCGACCGGGAACCACTTGTACCGGCCGATCCCGCTGATGATCCGCCCGGCGACGATCGAGGTCACGATGACGCCCGCCATCATCGGCAGCATCAGCAGGCCCGAGCGCGTCGGCGAGGCGCCCTTGACGATCTGCAGGTACAGCGGGACGTAGATGATCGAGCCGAACATCGCGAACCCGAGGATGAAGGTCGCGGTGTTGGCGAGGGAGAACGTCGCCCGCTTGAACAGGCGCAGCGGCAGGATCGGCTCCTCGGCGCGGCCCTCGGCGACGATGAACAGCGCGGTCAGCACCGCACCGCCGGCCAGCAGGCCGAGGATGGTGGGCGAACCCCACGCGTACTCGTTGCCGCCCCACGACAGCGCGAGCAGCCAGGCGCTGACCGCCGCGACCATGAGCGTGGCGCCCAGGTAGTCGATCTTGTGGTCCCGCCGGGTGTGCGGGACGAGGCGCAGCACCCGGCTGCACACGAACAGCGCGAACACGCCCAGCGGCACGTTGATGTAGAAGATCCAGCGCCAGTCCGTCTCGGCGAAGTAGCCGCCGACGAGCGGGCCGGCCACCGAGGAGATGCCGAACACGGCGCCGAAGAGCCCCTGGTACCGGGCACGCTCCCGCGGCGCGACGACGTCGGACACGATGGTGAACGCGAGCGTCATGAGACCGCCGGCGCCGATGCCCTGCAGGGCGCGCGTGGCGATCAGCTGGGTCATGTCCTGCGACAGGCCGGCCAGCAGCGAACCGACCAGGAACGTCGAGATCGCGAACAGCAGGACCGGGCGGCGGCCGTACAGGTCGCTGATCTTGCCGTACAGCGGGGTCGACGCGGTCGAGGCGAGCAGGTACGCCGTCACGACCCACGAGTAGTGGTCGAGCCCGCCGAGGTCACCGACGATGGTCGGCAACGCGGTGCCCACGATGGTCTGGTCGAGCGCGGCCAGCAGCATCCCGGTCATGAGACCACCCATCAGCAGCATGATCTGCCGATGGGCGAGTTGCGGCCGGGCCTGTTCCGGCGGCGCGACGGTGGTCATCGAGCGTCCCTTTCGGAGCTTGTTCCTGGCAGCTTCTCGGCCAGCGTCTGGTTCAGTTGCGTGAAGAGGGCGGCGAAGATCTGCCGCTCCTCGGGCGTCCACCCGGCGAGCAGCTCCTGCCACATGGCGAGCCAACGGGCCTTGTTCTCCGCGAAGACTTCGCGGCCGACGTCGGTGACCTCCACCAGGCTGGCGCGGCGGTCGGTCGGGTCCGTCGCGCGACGCACCAGCCCCGCCGACTCCAGCGCGCCGACCTGCCGGCTGACCGTGGACAGGTCCAGCGCGACCTCGGTGGCGAGCGCCGACAACCGGAACGGCCCGTCGACCGCGATCCGGCTCAGCAGCACGTACGCGGGGCGCTCCAGCCCACGGCCCGCGTCACTCCACTTGAGCGTGGCGAACAAGCGCTCGGAGAGGCGGATGAACCGCCCCACCTGCCGCCCGATGGCGGCGTGCTCGGCCAGCTCGGCGTCGTCGTCCACGGATCCTCGTCCCTGCGTCGCGATACTTGCTTGCCACAAGCATCGGTTCGCGGGGCGGGGTTCACCAACTCAATAACGGGTGATCCGCGTTACGGCCGGCCTTGCTTCAGTGCCGGTTTTGCGTTATTCGCGCTATTCTCGGCCGAATTCGAAGCGGTCCGCGGGGAACGACTTGTCGCCGACGACCAGGACGGGCACGCCGTCGCCGAGACCGTGCTCCTTCTTCTCCTGCGGGGTGGGCATGCGGGCCCAGACGACCTCGCCCTGGTGCAGCCAGATCCGCTCCCGCGGCGCGTTGGACCGCACGCGGCTGCGGTAGCCGCGCTTGCTCTCCACGAGCCCTTCGCCGCGCAGGTACGCCATGGCGTCGCGAATCGTGTCGCGGCCGACGTCGTACTCCTCGGCGAGGTACTTCTCCGAGGGCAACAGGCTCCCCGGGGCCATCTCACCGCTGTTGATCTTCTGTCGGATCGCGTCCGCGACCTGCAGATAGAGAGCCAGGCCGGAACTCCGGGAGATCATGACCGCGACCATATGAAGGTCTATCGGCGGGAGATATTGTGGCCTTATGGCCATTGGGCTACTATCTGAGTCAGGCGCGGGGCCGGGCTGGGCGGTCCGGTTCCGCGCCACCAGATCAGGGGTGCGGCGCCGTTACCACGACGCTGCGAGCCGCACGGCGCCGTACCCCACCTTCATGTGCGCAGCCGACCAATCGGAGCCAGCCATGGACGACGACGACCTCTTCCCCATCGTCACCCTCGACCTGCGCGCCATCCGCGCCGTCCTCACCGAGGACGAAGGCGACCTGATCCTCCTGGTCGACGACGGCGACGTGCAGATCGAGTTCAGCTCCGGCATCTGCGGCACCTGGGAGCAGGCCATCCTGGGCGCCGAACGCGTCGCCACCGCGGCCACCGACTTCGCCGCCGAACTCCGCCGCGCCCACACCCCGACCCCCCTTGCCGCCTGACCCACCGGTTGCCTGTGCACCGGACTGGTACCCCAGAACTCCCTGATCACCAGTCCGCTGCAGAAGCAACCGATGGGCGTCACAGTCCAGCGTCGTCCGCCGACCCGACCGCCCGTGATCCAAGGACAGCGGTGGCCGCCAGGACAGCCACCACGCGACTTCGATCACAAGACGAACGCAGGCGAGGCGGCACGAGGCGGAAACGAGACGCAGGCGCGGAAGGCACCGCGCTCCGCCGCGCCCACACCCCGACCACCCTCGCCGCCCGACCCACCCAATCGCCTGTGCACCGGACTGGCTTCCCCCAGCGCCACGGTCCAACTGATCCGTCTGCCCGACCTGCCCCGTGATCCAAGGACAGCAGCGGCCGCCCGGACGACCACCACACGACTTCGATCACGCCAACCGCAGCCCCAACCGACCCACAGAGAAACCGCGACGGCAGGGGCCCGTCCGCGGTCAGCGTGCAACTAGGACAGCCAACCCGAATTGCCCGAATCCCTCGGCCAAGCACCCGGCCAGCATGATCGAAGGACGACCCTGGCCGCCCGGACAGCCACCACGCGACTTCGATCACAAGAAGGAGAACGCGAGCGGGGCAGGGGACGCGCGGCAGATGCGGCGCGCGTGCGCGGAAGCCGCCGCCCCCGCGCCGAAGGCGCGCAACAAGCGCAGCGTGGCTGGCGGTGCGAGCGCAGCGAGCATTGGGGTGCGGGTGAGAATCCCCGCCGGGACCCGCCGCGCAGCGGTGGGGCGGAAGCACAGACAGCGCCGCCCGGGCAGCGGGCTCGCCGGGGAAGGGCGGGCGGCGCTGCACGGGCGGCGAAGGGGTCTCAGGCGGCCCTGCGGCGGGCCAGGATCTGCAGGAGGCGGCCACCCACGACGAGGAGGACGCCGCCGCCGAGCATCAGGGCCACGTTGTTGCCGGTGACCGGGAGGCCGCCGCCGGCCTGGCCGCCGCCGGTGCCGCCGCCGCCAGTACCGCCGCCGCCGTTGCCGTAACCGTCGTCGTCATCGTCGTCGTCGGGGCCGTAGCCGCCGTCGGAGTCGTCGCCGGGGCTCTTGGTGGGGGTGCCGGGTGCCTTGGGGGCCGCGGCGGCCGCTTCGAGGGTGCAGATGCCCAGGTCGACGAGGGCGGTCTTGTCGGCGGGGCCGGAGTCGCCGTGGCCGTAGCCGCCGCTGGACTTCCAGGTGTTGCGGGCGATCAGCTGGACGCGGACGGAGGCGGCCTTGGCGTAGACGCCGGTGGAGCTGAACTGCTTCTCGACCGCGCCGAGCTCGACCCGCAGGACCACCACGCCGCGCTTCGCGGGGGCGGTGCTCTCGGTGGAGGCGGCGGCCGGGGCGGCCGTGGAGGAGCCGAGCAGGCCGCCGACGGCGGGGAGGCCGGGCAGGCCGCCGAGCAGGCTGTTGAGGTCGGTGCCGGGCAGGATGGCCGTGGCGCCGCCGACCACGCCGGAGACGGCGGAGGTGATGCCGGTCAGCAGGTCGAGCAGCGGGATGCCGGACAGGATCGGCAGGCCTTCGGTGCGGGCGAGGTCGATGGCGGCCTCGGTGCTCGCGGCGTCGACGGGCACGACCACGTCGACGTGGGACCCGGCGGACGAGACGCGGACCGGGGTCTGGCCGGGGATGGTGACCTCGAGGACGGGGGCGGTGTAGTCGACCGTCTTCTTGCCGCCGGCGAGGACGCGCAGGGTCGGCGGGCTGACGACCCGGACGCCGATGGCGGAGGGCCCGTTGTCGAGCAGCTTGAAGTCGGCGATGCCGCCGGTGGCCGTGGCGGAGGCGGCCGGTCGGCTGGCCGAGGAGTCGACGCCCGCGACCGTGGCGCTCTCGACGGCGTTGATGCGCAGCAGCGCGCGGCCGGCGCGGCCCGGCAG
Source organism: Dactylosporangium sp. NPDC049742 (assembly GCF_040674675.1). Lineage (NCBI taxonomy): Bacteria > Bacillati > Actinomycetota > Actinomycetes > Micromonosporales > Micromonosporaceae > Dactylosporangium > Dactylosporangium sp. NPDC049742. The sequence goes on from NZ_JBFANF010000064.1 coordinate 74,127, forward strand.
GACGGTGATGCCGGCGAGCTTCGCCTCACCGGCGGCCCGCGGGCCGTCGGCGGTGGTGCAGCGGCCGGCGTTCTTCCAGGACGCCTGGGCGCGCAGGCCGCCGGTGCCGAGCCGCAGCGCGCCGAGGTCGACGCCGGCGACGTTCACGACGTCGGGCTGGTCGTGGGTCGGGGGTGCCTGTTGGTACGCCCTGGGCCCCAGCACCCCCGCGGGCAGGTCGCCGCTGCTGCGCAGGTAGCGGGAGTCGGCGGCGGCGCGCAGGGTCCCGCCGGCGATGCCGGAGTGGGTGGTGGCGACGCGGAGCTCGGGCAGGACCGTGCCGGACAGGCCGGCGGCGCGCAGGTCGACGCGGCCCAGGGCGAGGGTGTTGCTGGCGGCGGTGGCACCGAAGCCCTCTGGGCAGGCCGCGTCGGCCGGTGCCGCAGCCGCGGGCGCCGCGAACGCGACCGGGCTCAGCGCTCCGACGATCGCCGTTGCGGCGAGGGCGGCGAGGGTCCGGGCTGTTTTTGGGCGTGCGGAAGCAACAGGAGACGTCATGCTTGAGGTCCTCCGAGACCGGGAGTACGGGGGTAGCTCGCCGGGGGGCGTGCCACTGCTGCCCCCAACGAGCCCTTTCCGGCCGGAGTTACGGCTCACTTTGCGGGCTCATCCGCACTAGCAACGACGAAGTAGTTGGAATAGCTACGGGGTACACCAAAAGAGTCAAACTGGACTTTTGACCGATAAAGCCGCAGGCCATATGGAACTGGCAGTGGGCCGCGTTACTGTGCACCCATGGGCATGCTGTGCGCGGTGAGCTTCAATCGCTACGGGCGGCTGTTCTACTTCGACCCCGGCGAGCTTCGCCCGGTAGTGGGCGACCGGGTGCTGGTCCCGACGGACGACGGGCCCGAGGTCGCCGAGTGCGTGTGGGCCGCGCAGTGGGTCAGCGAGGAGACCGAGGGCTTCCCCCGGCTCGTCGCCATGGCCGCCGACGCCGACCTGCGCCGCGACGAGCTGCTGCGCAAGCGCAAGGCCGAGGCGAAGGTCGCCGCGAAGAAGCTGATCCGCGATCACGAGCTGCCGATGAAGGTCGTCGCGGTGGACCACGTGCTGGACAGCACCGGCGGGCAGGGCGCGCGGACCACGATCTACTTCACCGCGCCCCATCGGGTGGACTTCCGTTCGCTGGTGCGGGATCTGGGCGCCACCCTGCACTGCCGGGTGGAGCTGCGGCAGCTCTCCGCCCGCGACTCCGCCCGCGTCCAGGGCGGCATCGGCTCGTGCGGGCGCGACCTGTGCTGCGCGACGTTCCTCAACGACTTCGAGCCGGTCACCATCCGGATGGCGAAGGACCAGGACCTGCCGCTCAACCCGCTGCGCATCTCCGGCGCCTGCGGGCGGCTGATGTGTTGCCTCAAGTACGAGCACCCGCTGTACCAGCAGTTCCAGGCCACCGCCCCGGCCGTCGGCACCCGGGTGTCCACGCCGTCGGGCGAGGGCCGGGTCGTCGGGCACAGCGTGCCGCGCGACTCCGTCACCGTGCGGATGGACGCCGACGGGTCCCGCTGCTCCTGCAGCCGGGCCTCCGTGTGCGGATCCCGTCAGGCGTACGAAGAGCGCTACTGAAACCGCCACGGGCGGGTGGCGCGAAACCGCGCCGCCCGCCCGTGACCGGTCAGAACATCAGGCCGGCAGGACACCCCAGGCGAGGGCGCCGCCGATGAACGCCGGCACGGTGGCCGCGTCCGCGAAGGACGTGCCCGCCCCGCGGCTGTAGTCGTTGGCCTCGTTGACCGGCTGCCAGTCGGTGCGGCTGACCCGCAGCTGGATCTCGCCGCTGTTGCCGCCGGGCGCCACGCTGCCACCGGTGAAGGTGACCTCGATGTACGCGTCGGCTCCGTTGACCGCCGACGGCAGGTTCACGACCCGGGTCGCGAGGTTGCCGCAGCCGACGACGGCCCAGTCGCACCAGATGGCGTAGCTGCCGCCGTCGCGGGTGAAGTAGTAGCGGACCGCGACGGTGTTCAGCGCGAGCGGCGCGGTGCCGCCGTTGACGACCTGGAGGCCGGGCTTGATCTCCTGGTCGTTGGTCGGGACGCTGTTGTTGCGGTACTGCACCCGCACCACCCCGGTCGGCGCGGCCTGGGTCTTGCCGCTGACGGCGGCGGAGACCGCGGAGGCGTTGCCGGCCGCGTCGACGGCCCGCACGGTGTAGCTGTACGTGGTGTTCGCCGCCAGCCCGGTGTCCGTGAAGGACGTGGTGGCCGAGGTGCCGACCTTGACGGCGTTGCGGAAGACGTCGTACCCGGCGACGCTGCCGCTGTTGTCCGTCGAGGCGCTCCACGCCAGCGAGACGCTGCTGGTCGTGGTGCCCGTGACGGCCAGCCCGCCCGGCACCGACGGCGGGGTGGTGTCGACCGGCGTGCTCGACGTGGTGGCGGTGCGGGCGGCCGACGCCGCGGACACGTTGCCGGCCGCGTCGAAGGCCCGCACGGTGTAGCTGTACGTGGTGCTCGGCGTCAGGCCGGTGTCCGTGAAGGACGGGGTGGCCGAGGTGCCGACCTTGGTGGCGCCGCGGTAGATGTCGTACCCGGCGACGGTGCCGCTGTTGTCGGTGGACGCGGTCCAGGTCAGCGAGACGCTGGTGCCGGTGGTGCCGGCGACGGTGAGCCCGGTGGGCACCGACGGCGCGACGGTGTCGGAGACGCCGCCGTAGCGGTCGTTGAGGCTCAGGCCGTTGGCGCCGAGCTTGACGTTGTGGTCGAGGCCGACGAACTTGTTCTGGTACTGCCACAACGCGGGCTTCAGCATCGCGTACTTGGCCTCGTCCCACGTCTTCCAGTCGTCCAGCAGCAGGCCGCCGGTGTCGCCGGAGTTGGGGTTGAGCACCCAGAAGGTCTGGCTGATGCGCTTCTCGATGATGGTGTCGCGCAGGGCGTACATCCACTTGTCCTGACGGGCGTCCATGCCGAGCCGGCCGCCCCACTCGCCGACGAGCAGCGGCGCGGTGTTCTCGGTGTGGATGTAGAGCCAGTTCGGCTGCCACACGTCGGTGGTCAGCGACGCCTTGTCGAACGGCTTCTGGAACCACGGCTGCTCGTAGACCAGCGGGCCGTAGTCGTGCGGCGAGTAGACGATGTGGTTGCCCAGGTTGACCGGGTAGTTCTTGACGCCGCGCAGGTTGCCGCCCCACCAGTTGCCGTAGTAGTCGGCCTCGGCGGTGGAGGACCAGTTGGTGCCGTTCTTCGGGAAGATCTCGATGCCCTCGCAGAGGATGAGCATGTTGGGGTTCTTCGCGAGGATCCGGTTGCCGGCGACCTGGCAGGTGTTCTTGAAGTTGTCCTGGTCGGTGGAGTTGTCCCACTTCGCCCGCGGCGACTCCGACCACTTGCCGTGCGGCTCGTTCTTGACGTCGGCCGCGACCAGGGTGTCGTCGTTCTTGTACCGGTCGATCACCCACTCCCAGCCCTGGTAGAACAGCTCGGACGTGATCGAGCCCTTCCACCACACGGGGTAGATGTGGCCGGAGTTGTCGGCCTCGGCGGAGTGCACGTCCAGCATCACCTTGATGCCGTTCTGCTTGCACAGCTGCAGGAAGTAGTCGAAGACCTGCAGCGTGGTCTTGCCGAGCAGCTCGGGGTTGGCGTAGGTGTTGACGCCGCTGGGCACGGCGGCCTGGCCGGCCTTCCACTCCAGCAGCAGCTGGGTCGAGATCGGCACCCGGACGATGTTGATGCCGCGGTCGGCCATCGACTTGGTGATCTCGGTGATGTTGCCGCTCCACAGGCCGTGGAAGACGCGCTCGGTGGCGTTGAAGCCGAACCAGTTGGTGCCGGTCAGCCAGACCTCGTTGCCCTGGCTGTCGACGATCTTGTTGCCGGCGGTGTGCAGCCAGTCCGCGGTGTCGGCGGCGGTGGCGGGGCTCGACGACACGAACGGCGCGAGCGGGACGAGCAGCGCGGCCGCGGCGGCGGCCAGCAACCTGCGATGGAGGCGCATGCTGACGTTCCTTCCAGATGGCGGTCCAGAAACAAAACCGGGGCGCCCCCAGCGTGGCGGCGCGTGGGAGCGCTCCCGGTGACGGGTAGCGTAAGCATGTCGACACCGTCGCGAAACAATGGCGAACATCGTTGGCACGCTTGTCCCGCGGCACGCCGGGACCCGCGCAAGGAGGTCCCGGCATTGACAACAGTCCTCATCGCCGACGACAACAGCGTGGTCAGGGCGGTCGTCAGGGAGATGCTCACCGGTGACATCGCGGTCGTCGCGGAGGCGGCCAACGGCGCCGAGGCGCTCGAGCTGGCCCGCCGGCACCGGCCCGACGTGACGCTGCTCGACCACCGCATGCCGGTCCGCGACGGACTGTCGGTCGTCGGGGCGATCAGCACCCACAGCCGGGTGCTGATGCTGACCCGCAGCGCCGACGACCGCACGGTGCTGGACGCCGTGCGCTCCGGCGCGATCGGGTTCCTGGTGCACGGCCAGTTCGGCCCGGCGGAGCTGCTGCACGCGGTCCGGGCCGTCGCGGGCGGCGAGTCGCACCTGTCGCCGAGCGCCGCGCGGGTGCTGGTCGCCGCCGTGCGCCAGGCGCCGCCGCGGCACGGGCTGTCGCAGCGCGAGGCGGAGGTGATGGACCTGATCGCCCGCGGACTGTCCAATGGGGACATCGCCGCGACCCTGGTCCTTTCATCGAAAACGGTCGAGAACCATGTGAACCGCATCTTCGCCAAGCTCGGCGTCACCAGCCGGGCCGGCGCCATCAGGCGTTGGGACACCTGACTTTCGGGGGACGAGCACCCAAATCCGCTGGGTGCGATCTCCGCGAATCGCTCCTGAGATGCGCAAACGCACCCAGCGGGAGTTTCGGGAAACGTTGCCAACACGCCGCGCCCGTGGTGTCGTGACGGGCATGCGGGTCCTGGTCATCAGCTCCACCGGTAACAGCCTCGCCGAGCTGCTGCGCCCGTGCGCCGGCGCGCTGGACGTGCGCCCGCTGCTGCACGTGCTCAACGGCGGGCGGATCGACGCCGATCTCGTCGTGCTGCACACGCACGCGCCGATCCGCGAGCTGACCGCGCTCGCCACGCTGCCGCCGCCGCGCCCGCCGGTGCTGGTCGTCGCCTTCGCGGTGGTGCCCGGCGACGTGGTGCCGATGCTGCGGGCCGGCGCGCGCAGCCTGCTGGTCGAGGGCCAGTACACCCGGGCGGACCTGCTCGACGCGGCCCGCGCGACCGCCGACGGGCACAGCCGGCTCTCGCCGGTGCCACTGTCCATCGTGGTCGACCACGTGCAGCACCGCACCGCCGACCGGGCGCCGGCGCTGCTGCACCAGCCGCTGACCCGCCGCGAGCACGAGATCATGGAGCTGATCGCGGCCGGCGAGCCCAACGCGGCCATCGCCACGCGCCTCGACCTGGCGGAGAAGACGGTCCGCAACCGGGTCAGCCAGATCTACCTGAAGCTGCGCGTCAACAACCGCACCGAGGCGATCGTGCAGTGGCTCAGCCGCACCGAACGCCGTTCAGGGTGAAGACGGTCGGCGCCGGGTTGGCCCCCTGCCAGGTGCCCTGCAGCCCGAACGTGACGGTGCCGCCCGCGGGCACGGTCGGCTTGACCCCGCCGTCCTCGACGACGACCGCCGGGCCCGTCTGGGTGGCGATCGCGCCCCAGTAGCTGATCAGCTGCTGGCCCGAGGAGTACTCGAACCGCAGCGACCAGCCGTCGATCGTCCGGGTGCCGGTGTTGGTGAGGACCACGTCGGCGACGAAGCCCGGGTTCCACTCGTTGCGTTTCGAATACCGCACCGCGCAGGCGTTCGCGGCGTCGGCCCTGGTGGGCGGTCCGGCGACCGGCGGCGACGGCTGGCCGGAGGTGCCGCCCGGCGAGACCTTCGGCGACTTCGTGACGGCCGGCGCGGCGCCCGGCGACGCCCCGGCCGGCGACCCGGACGGCCCACCGCCCGGCCCGGTGGGCGTCTGTCCACCCGGGACGGACGGCCCGTCACCCGCGGGCAGGGCGCCGGCGGACGCCCCGGCGACGCGCTCACCGGGCGGGTCTTCGGCCCCGCCGAACGGCGGGACCCCGGTGAACGGCAGGATCAGCGCCACCGGCAGGGCCACCGCGGCGGCGCC
>NZ_JBFANF010000065.1:0-78372 GCF_040674675.1 Dactylosporangium sp. NPDC049742
GAGGCGAGCCGGGCCGAGCCGGGCCGAGCCGGGCCGGGCCGAGGCGAGCCGGGCCGAGCCGGGCCGAGCCGGGCCGGGCCGAGCCGTGCCGTGAGCGGTGGCGGAGCGGTGCCGGTCGCGCCTCGTTGCTGCGCCTGGCCGGGCATCAGCGGGGCGCGGCGGTTCCCCGTCGTGTGTCGTCGCCCGGCCAGCGTCGGCGCGGCGCTCGCCGAGGTGGTCACGGAGATGCCCAGGTCGGGCGTGAGGGCGGACGGTCCTGGTCGTGCCAGCCCCGCTCAGCCGGGTCGGGGCGCGAGCCGAGGAGGGCGGGGTGCTGGTTGTGCCGTCATTGCGCCGTCGGGGCAGGGGCGCGAGGTGCGGCAGTCCTCGTCGTGCCGTCGCTCGGCCGGGTCGGGCGTGAGTGGGGCGGAACGGTCCTGGTTGTGCCGGACCTGCTCTGCCGGGTCGGGGCAGGAGCGGACGTGGGAGGAGGTGCTGGTCGTGCCGTTGTCATGTGGCCAGATGGGGCGATGAGCGGGGGAGCGGTGCTGGTCGTGTCGTCATTGCCCCGTCGGGGCAAGGCGAGGTGCGGCGGGACCGTGCGGGCCGGGGCGCCGTTGTTTGGCGGGGCGGCAGTCGTGGGGCGGCGGGGCGATGCTGGTCGTGCGCTTCGTTGGGGCGGCAGGGGGCGGCGGTACAGAGCGGGCGGGACGATCTGCGTCAGTCGCTGGCTCTCGGCCGGGGCGTCGGGGCGTCGGGGCGGGGGCTGGGCCGGGACGATGAGGTCGGTGGAAGGGGGTCGGATGGTGGAGCGGGAGCCGCCGGTGGTGCGGGACCGGGTCGCGGCCGGGGTGGCGGGGGTGGGGGCGCGGTGGTTCGGCGGGGTGCGGGGGTTCGTGGTGCGGCACCCGCGCTGGGTCGACGGTGCGCTCGCCGCCGGGGTCGGGCTGGTCAACGCGGACCGGGCGCTTGCCGGGGCTGGGGCGGCCGGGGTGGCGTTCTACGTTGCCGTTCATCTGCTGCTGGTCTGGCGGCGGGCGGCGCCGGTTCTGGTGTGCTGGGCGGTGCTCGGGCTTGCGGTCCTCGGGCTGGTGGTTGTAGGGGTCAGGGTCGAAGGGCTGCATCCGGAGGCGGTGATCGCCATCGGGGTGTACACCGTTGCGCGGCACGCGGCGCTGCGGCGGCTGGTGCCGGTGGTCGTGGTGGTCGGGTCGTTGGCGCTCACGGCGTCGTTCTCGGCCGGGCCGCGGTGGACGGCGGTGGGGTTCGTGACGTTCGGGCTGACCGCGGCGGTGTTGCTGGGGTTGGTGGTGCGGACCCGGCGGGCGTACCTGGCCGAGTTGGAGGATCGGGCCCGGCGTCTCGAACGCGACCGCGATCAGCGGGCCGAGATCGCCGTCGCCGCGGAGCGGGCCAGGATCGCGCGGGACATGCACGACATCGTGGCGCACCACCTGTCGGTGATGGTGACGCTCGCCGACGCGGCGACGTTGACGGCGGCGTCGTCGCCGGGCGAGGCGGTGACGGCGATGCGGCACGTGTCGGGCACAGGCCGGCAGGCGCTCGGGGAGATGCGTCGCGTCCTCGGGCTGCTGCACGAGGACAGCCGGGCCGCTGCGGCCGCGGGCATGGGTAGTGCCGGTGATGTGGCGGCGAGCCCGCAGCCGGGGTTGGCGGATCTGGATGCGCTCGTCGCCGGCGTACGGGCGGCGGGACTCCGCGTCGAGGTCACCACCGAGGGCGTGCCGGGTCGGCTGGGGCCCGGTGCGGAGCTCGCGGTGTACCGGATCGTCCAGGAGGCGCTCACCAACGTGCTCAAGCACGCGGGTGCTGCGAGCCGGTCGGGGGTGCGGGTGCGGTACACCGGCGACCGTGTCGAGCTCGAGGTCACCGACGACGGCACGAGCGCCCCGCCGGGCGGCGGCGGGCAGGGCGGTGGCAGGGGCATGACCGGCATGGCGGCGAGGGCGGCGGCGTACGGAGGCCGGTTCGCGGCCGGTCCACGCACCGACGCCCCGGGCTGGTCCGTCCGCGCGACCCTCCACGGCGACCCGGCAAGCGATGCCCCGGCAAGCAGCGGCCCCACGAGCGACGGCCCGGCGAGCGATGGCCCCGCGAGCGATGGCCCCGCGAGCGGTGGCCCGCCGAGCGATCACACGGCAAACGGTGGCCAGGCAAGCGGGCGTCCGGCGAGCGATGGCCGGGCAACGAACGGCCCGGCGAGCGATGGCCCGGCAGAGGACAGCCTGGCAGAAGACAGCCCGGCGCAAGAGGGCACGGCGAGCGGCGTGGTGCGCGGCGCGGCGGGGCGTGGGGGAGGGGGTGGCGGGGCGTGAGCATCAGGGTGTTGCTGGTGGACGATCAGCCGTTGCTGCGGCTCGGGTTCAGGATGATCCTGTCGACGCAGCCGGACATGGACGTGGTCGGGGAGGCGGGGGACGGCGTGCAGGCGGTGGCGATGGCCGCGGCGCTCGCGCCCGACGTGGTGCTCATGGACGTGCGGATGCCGGTGGCGGACGGGATCGAGGCGACCCGTGGCATCGTGGGGTCGGGGTCGGCGGCGCGGATTCTGGTGCTGACGACGTTCGACCTGGACGAGTACGTGTGGGCGGCGCTGCGGGCGGGTGCCAGCGGGTTCCTGCTCAAGGACGTGCAGCCGGCGGACCTGACGGGGGCGATCCGGTCGGTCGCGGCGGGGGACGCGGTCGTCGCGCCGCGGGTGACGCGGCGGTTGATCGACGCGTTCGCGGGGCACCTTCCGGACCCGGCGGGCGAGGTGTCGGAGGCGGAGCGGCTGCTGGAGGGGTTGACCGTCCGGGAGCGGGAGGTGCTCGTCGAGGTGGCCCGGGGGCGGTCCAACCTGGAGGTCGCGGCGGTCCTGTCGCTGTCGGAGGCGACGGTGAAGACCCATGTGGGGCGGCTGCTGATGAAGCTGGGGCTGCGGGATCGTGTGCAGGTCGTCGTGTTCGCGTACGAGGCGGGGGTGGTGCGCCGGGGTGGGTCATGAGGCGGCGCCGGGGCGGATCAGGCCGCTCTCGTAGGCGAACGCCACGGCCTGGACGCGGTCGCGGAGGTCGAGCTTGGTGAGCATGCGGGAGACGTACGTCTTCACGGTCGCCTCGCCGAGGAACAGCGACGCGGCGATCTCCGCGTTGGAGCGGCCGCGGGCGACGAGCCGGAGCACGTCGACCTCCCGTTCGGTGAGCGTGGCGAGCTGCGCGGCGGCGCGTGGGTCGGCGACGGGGGAGGCGGCGTAGGAGGCGATGACCCGCAGCGTCACGGCGGGGTCGAGCAGCGCCTGGCCGGCGGCGACGGTCCGGACGGCGTGGACGAGCTGCTCGGGCGGGGCGACCTTGAGCAGGAAGCCGCTGACCCCGAGGCGCAGCGCTCGGCGGACGGCCTCATCGTCGTCGAACGTGGTCAGGATGATCACCTTGGTCGGGCCGGCGGCGAGGATGTGGCCGGCGGCCTCGATGCCGTCGCCGTGGGGCATGCGGACGTCGAGGAGGACGACGTCGGGGTTGGCGCGGCGGACCTCGTCGAGGGCGCGGATCCCGTCGGCGGCCTCGCCGACGACCTCGATGTCGGGCTGGTGGTCCAGGAGCATGCGCAGCCCGGCGCGGATCATCGCTTCGTCGTCGACGACCACGACGCGGATCATGACGCGGTACCGAGGGGGAACGATGCCCGCACGGTGAACCCGCCGGGTCGTGCGCCGACGGTGAGGGTGCCGGAGAAGACGGCGATCCGTTCGCGCATCCCGATGAGCCCGTGCCCGCCGCCGTCCGAGGCGGGGGCGGAAGCGGCGGGGGAGGAAAGGGCGGGGGCGGAAGGGGCGGTCGTGGGCAGGACGTTGTCGACCGTGAGCGTCAGGCGGTCCGTTGCGCGGTGCAGGTGGACGCTGGTCGCGGCGGTGCCGGCGTGGCGCAGGACGTTGGTCAGTGCCTCCTGCAGGACCCGGTAGGCGGAGATGTCCTGGGCGCGGGGGACGCCGGTGAGGTCGCCGTCGACGGTCAGTTCGACGGGCAGCCCGGCGGCGCGTAGCTGTGCGACCAGTTCCTCGGCGCGGGCGATGGACGGCTGGGCGACGAGCAGGTCGGGTGTGTCGCGGAGGATGCCGACGAGGGTGTGCAGCTCGCGGACGGATTCGCGGCCGAGTCGTTCGACGCCCTGCAGCATCTCCGCCTGTGGTGTGCCGGCCGGGAGGGTGGCGCGGACGGCGCCGAGCTGCAGGACCATGACGCTGATCGAGTGGGCGACGGCGTCGTGCATGTCGCGGGCGATCCGCTGCCGTTCCTCGGCGACGATCGCGTGCTCGCGGGCGTCGCGTTCGGCGTCGAGGGCGGTGGTGAGCCGGGCGAGGAGGTCGGCGCGGTCCCGGAGCCGGCGGGCGAGCAGGCCGACGCCCCAGGCGCCCCAGCACAGCAGGCCGAAGAACAGGTTCTCCCAGGCCATGGCGGCGAGCCCGCCGACCGTGGACCCGGCGGCGCGGCCGGCGATCCACGTGCCGAGGCTCGCCATGAGCTGCGCGGCGAGCGGCGCGGGCCAGGACCCGGCCGACCAGGACCGGGACGGCCGCGAAGCGTCGGGTGGCCAGGAGGCCGCCCGCTGGTAGCCGGCCCAGCCGGGGGCGAGGAAGAACCCGAGGACGGCGGCGCCGGTGGGGCCGTTGAGGCCGCCGGCGACCGCGACCGGGAACGCGGCGGCGACGACGGCGGAGCCGGCGATCGGGAACCGGCCGGCGAGGGCGGTGCCGGCGACGACGGTGGCGAGCGCGGCGGCGGGCACGGCCGGCGCGGCGGAGAACGCGCTGTCGAGGAGGATCTCGGCGACGCCGATGACCGCGAGGGTGACGGCGGCGGCCCAGGGGAGCAGGGCGGCCCGGCGCGCGAGCGTGCGGTGCATGGGTTGATCCTATTGCCGCAGTTCAGGGCCCCGGGTCGGCCGTGCGGCGGACACCGTGACGGTGCCGTGTCCGTCGCGCGGCGGACACGGGTCGAGACGCCGGACAGCAGACCGCGGGGAGGGCCGGACCATAGCGTTTGCGGCATGAACGAACACGCAACCACGGCCCACCGGGTCCTTCCATACGCCGCCGGCACGTCGCTGATCGCCGGCGCCGTCCTGTTCTTCGCCGGCCTTGCCACGTCCCCGCCGAGCACCGGCGACGACAAGGCCTCCTACCTGCAGTCGTTGGCCGCCGACCCGTTCCAGACGCAGCTGTCGGCGCTGCTGTTGCACTACGGCAACCTCCTGATGGGTGTCGGGCTGCTGGCGCTGCCGCTGCTCGTGCGGGGCCGCCGCGGCGGTGTCCTCACGCTCGTCGGGGCGCTGCTCGGGGCGCTGTTCCTGACCGAGATGTCCGGGGCGCTGCTGTCGGACTGGTTCCACATGGAGATCGGCCGGAACCTGCCGGTCGAGCAGGCGGTGGCGCTGTCGGACAAGGTGCTGGCGCACCCCGCGCAGCAGCTGGCGTTCAGCCCCGGCCCGCTGGTGTCGCTGGCGCTGCTGCTCACGTTCGTCGGGCTGGCGCGGGCCGGTGTCATCGGCTGGTGGTCCCTCGCCGGGATCGTCCTGGGCTACGCCGGGCTGCTGCTCATGCCGTACGACACGCCGATCCTCCCGGCGGTGGGGACCCTGCCGATGCTGGCGGTGATGGCGTTCGCCGGCCTGCGGGTCATCGAGCGGGCCAGGCTCACCGCACCGGAACCGGTCCGCGTCGCATAGACGGACCTCATGACCGACGGACCTCACGGCCGGCGGACCTCACGGCCGGCGGACCTCACGGCCGGCGGACCTCACGACCGGCGGACCTCACGACCGGCGGGCCACGCGACGGCGTACAGCGCCGGAGCCGCCCGCCGGTCGTAAGGTGTGTGGATGGTCGACGCCACTTTCACGCCCCGGACGGCGGTGGGCCTGCGTTCGGAGCGTGGACCGGTCCTGGCCTCGGTGATGCTGACCACCGGGCTCGTCGCGCTCGACAGCACGATCATCGCGACCGCCGTGCCGTCCGTCGTCCGGGACCTCGGCGGGTTCTCGCAGTTCCCGTGGCTGTTCTCGGTGTATCTGCTGACCGCGGCGGTGACGACGCCGCTGTACGGGAAGCTGGCGGACGTCGTCGGCCGCCGCCCGGTGATGTTCGCCGGGATCGCCGCGTTCCTGGTCGGGTCGGTGCTGTGCGGGTTCGCGTGGAGCATGCTGACGCTGATCGTGTTCCGGGCGGTGCAGGGCGTCGGCGCCGGCGCGATCCAGCCGATGAGCATGACGATCATCGGTGACCTGTACACGGTGGAGGAGCGCGCCAGGGTCCAGGGGTACGTCGCCGGGGTGTGGGGCGTGTCGTCGGTGATCGGTCCGGCCATCGGCGGCGTGTTCGCGGACTACCTGTCGTGGCGGTGGATCTTCTTCGTGAACATCCCGGTCGGGCTGGCCGCCGTGTGGATGCTCGTGCGCAACCTCAAGGAACGCGTCGAGCGGCGCCAGCACCGCATCGACTACCTGGGCGCGTCGCTGCTGGTCGCGGGCTGCACGCTGCTGATCCTCGGCACGCTCGAGGGTGGCATCACGTGGGCGTGGACGTCGGTGCCGAGCGTGGCGATCTTCTCCGGCGGTGCCGCGCTCATGGTCGCGTTCTGGTTCGTGGAGCGCCGGGCCGCCGAGCCGGTCCTGCCGCTGTGGGTGTTCCGGCACCGGATCCTGGTCGGCGGCAACCTCGTCGCGCTGGTCGTCGGCGCGTTGCTGATCGGGCTCACCTCGTTCGTGCCGAGCCTCGCGCAGGGTGTGCTGGGTGCGAGCGCCGTCGGCGCCGGGTTCGTCGTCGCGGCGATGTCGCTGGGCTGGCCGATCGCCGCGACCCTCGCCGGCCAGGTGTACCTGCGCATCGGGTTCCGTGACACGTCCCTGGCGGGTGGCGCGGTCATCGTCGCCGGGAGCGTCATGTGTGCGGTGCTCGGCCGGTACACCGGCATCGGCTGGCTGACGGTCGCCTGTTTCGTCATCGGTGTCGGGCTCGGGCTGACGTCGAGCCCGACGCTCGTCGCGCTGCAGTCGGTGGTCGGCTGGGACCGGCGGGGTGTGGTCACCGGCACGAACATGTTCTTCCGGTCGATCGGCAGCGCCGTCGGCGGGGCGGTGTTCGGCGCGATCGCCAACACGACCCTCGACCGGCGGTTCGCGGCCGCGCCGCCCGGTGTGCGGGAGCGGCTCGGCGGCGCCGACGCGACCGACGTGGTGCTGAAGGGCGACGGCACCCAGCCGGCGGTCCTGGAGTACGCGCGGGGCAGCCTGTATGCGGCGACACACCACGTGTTCATCGCCCTGGCCTGCGTCGCGGTCCTCGGTGCCGGCGCGGTGCTGCTGATGCCGCGCCGGGCCACGCCGTTGCCGTGATCCGACACACGGTAGATCCATTTCCTACCGGTCAGGTGGGTACGATCGCCGCCATGCGCTCCAGGACCCTCCTCCTCGCCGCGGGTCTCACCGCGGCCCTCGCCGCCGCTGCCGGCTGCGCACCGGCCGACGACGACACTGCATCCCCGGCCGCCTCGAGCGGCGCCAGCCCCGGCACAGCGACCTGTGACCCGGCGAACCTCAAGACGGTCGCCGCGGGCAAGCTCACGATCGCGACCGACGAACCCGTCTACGAGCCGTGGTTCAAGGACAACAAGCCCGAGTCCGGTGAGGGCTTCGAGTCCGCGGTCGCGTACGCCGTCGCCACCAAGCTCGGCTACAGCAAGGACCAGGTCGTGTGGACCCGGGTCACGTTCAACAACGCGATCGCCCCCGGCAAGAAGACGTTCGACTTCGACGTCAACGAGTTCTCCATCACCGACGAGCGCAAGCAGGCCGTCGACTTCTCCGCCCCGTACTACGACGTGACGCAGACCGTCATCGCGTTGAAGACCTCGAAGATCGCCGGGGCGAAGAGCGTCGCGGACCTGAAGGGCGCCAAGCTCGGCGCGCAGGTCGGCACCACCAGCTACCGGTCGATCACCGAGGTGGTGCAGCCGTCGGCGCAGCCGCAGGTGTACAACAACAACGACGACGCCAAGAAGGCCCTGCAGAACGGGCAGATCGACGGGCTCGTCGTGGACCTGCCGACGGCGTTCTACATCACCGGCGCCGAGATCACCGACGCGCAGATCGTCGGGCAGCTGCCGCAGCCGTCCGGCACCCCGGAGCAGTTCGGTCTCGTGCTCGACAAGGGTTCGGCGCTGACCGGCTGCGTCAGCCAGGCCGTCGACGCGTTGCGCGGTGACGGCAGCCTCAAGACGCTGACCGACAAGTGGTTGTCGTCGGTGCAGGGCGCACCGAAGCTCAGCTGATGACGTTCAAGCCCAGCCCGTTGCAGCTGGAACGGGACGCGTACCGCCGCCGGCAGACGATCCTGTCGGTGGCGGTCGCGGCCGTGTCCACGCTGGTCGTCGGGGTTCTGCTGTACGCGGCGGTCACCGGCGCGCCCGGCTGGGACCGGTTCCGTGCCAGCTTCCTGTCGGTGGACGCCGCCCGTGACTCGTTGCCGGCGGTGCTGCGCGGCCTGTGGCTCAACGTGCGGCTGCTCGTCGTCTGCGCGGTCGCGGCGGTGCTGCTCGGCCTCGGCATCGCGACCCTGCGCACCGTCCGGCCCGCGGTGTTCTTCCCGCTGCGGGCGCTCGCCGCCGGGTACACGTACACGTTCCGCGGGCTGCCGCTGATCGTGACGCTGTACCTGTTCGCGTTCGGGGTGCCGGGGCTGCGGCTGAGCGGCACCCCGTCGGTGCTCGTGCTCGGCGGGATCGCGATCGTGCTCACGTACGGCGGCTACATCGCCGAGGTGTTCCGCGCCGGCATCGAGTCGGTGCACCCGTCGCAGCGCGCCGCCGCCCGGTCCCTCGGCCTCAACTACCGCCAGACGATGCGGCACGTGGTGCTGCCGCAGGCGGTGCGGCGGGTCGCGCCGCCGCTGCTCAACGACCTGGTCGCGATGCAGAAGGACGTCGGGCTGATCTCCCTGGCCGGGCCGATCGACGCGATCCGGGCCGCGCAGATCGAGACCGCCGGGTCGTACAACTACACCCCGTACGTCGTCGCCGGGGTCCTGTTCGTGCTGCTGGCGATCCCCGTCGTCGCCGTCACCGACTGGGTCACGCTGCGCGCCGCCCGCCGCCAGTCAGGAGACAACCGGCTGTGACCCTGCTGTCCATCAACGGCGTGCACAAACTGTTCAACGGCAACCCGGTGCTGCGCGGCGTGTCCCTCGACGTCGCCGAGCACGAGGTCGTCGCGCTCATCGGCGCCTCCGGATCCGGCAAGTCGACGCTGCTGCGCTGCGTCAACCTCCTCGAACAGGTCGACGACGGCACCATCCACCTCGACGGTGAGGACATCACCGACCCGCGCGCCGACCCGGACAAGGTCCGCCGCCGCATCGGCATCGTCTTCCAGGCGTTCAACCTGTTCCCGCACCTGAGCGTCCTGGACAACGTGACGCTCGCGCCGCGGCATGTGCACAAGCTGCCGGCGCGGGAGGCCGAGGCGAAGGCCCTCGCGCTGCTGGAGCGGGTCGGTCTCGCCGGCAAGGCCCGCGCCTACCCCGACCGGCTCTCCGGCGGCCAGCAGCAGCGGGTCGCGATCGTCCGTGCCCTCGTCAACGACCCGCGGCTGCTGCTGCTCGACGAGGTCACCTCGGCCCTCGACCCGGAGCTGGTGGGGGAGGTCCTCGCCCTCATCCGCGACCTGAAGACCGACGGCGTCACGATGGTCCTCGCCACCCACGAGATGAGCTTCGCCCGGCAGGTCGCCGACCGGGTCTGCTTCCTCGACGGTGGTGTCGTCGTCGAGGAGGGCCCGCCGGAGCAGGTGTTCGGTGCGCCGCGCGAACCCCGCACCCGCCAGTTCCTGCAGCGCATCACCGAAGCGGGCCGCCTGTAACCGCTGGCACCTGCTGCGTGTGCGCTGCCGGTGCCCGGCTGCAGGTGCGCTGCCGGTACCGGCGAAAACCGCGTGCACCGGGGTGGGCGGCTCGGATATGTTGCGGCGATGACCATGACGCATGCTCTCCTCGCGGCGGCGGCGATGTCGGCCGTGCCGGCCATGCGCCTGCGCGCCCGGCGTCGCGCCCTGGTCCGCCAGGTGTGACGCACACCTTGTAGAGCGTCGCCACCCGAGTCGCGCCAGGGCCCTCCGAGTCCATCTTCGGAAACGGACGGGCCGCGATGCCGCCTGTCCGTGTTCGCCGCCCTTCGTCGGGGCGGCAGACGGGACCACGGTCATGGCGCCATCCGCTCATTCTCGCAGCCGTCGCGTGTACGGCCAGAACCTGCTCACCGCACCCACCGCGATCCACCGGCTCGTCGACGCCGCCGGGCTCGACCCGTCCACGCTCGTCGTCGAGGTCGGGGCGGGCCGCGGGCACCTCACCGCCGCGCTCGCCGAACGGTGCCGCCGGGTGATCGCCTACGAGGTCGACCCGGACCTGGCGGCGGCCCTGACGGCGGCCCTGCCGGCCCGCGACGGCGTCACCGTCCGGGTCGCGGACTTCCTCGCCGCCCGGCCGCCGGCGGCACCGTTCGCGGTCGTCGGCAACATCCCGTACGCGCTGACGTCCGCCGTCGTCGACTGGTGCCTGGACGCTCCCGGGCTGACCGGCGCGACGCTGCTCACCCAGCTGGAGTACGCCCGGAAACGCACCGGCGACTACGGCCGCTGGAGCCGCCTGACGATCGCGACCTGGCCGTGGTGGGACTGGCGGCTCGCGGGGCGGGTGCCCCGCGGGGCGTTCCGGCCCGTGCCCCGGGTCGACGGCGGCATCCTCCGGCTGACCCGCCGCCCTTCGCCGCTGGCCCCGGCCCGCGGCTACGCGGGGTTCGTGGAGCTCGGGTTCAGCGGGGTCGGCGGCTCGCTGCATGCGTCGCTGTGTCGCCGGTACGACCCGCGCCGCGTCTCGGGTGCGTTCCGGGCGCTGCGGCTCGCCCCGGACACGCCCGTCGGGCTGGTGTGGCCCGAGCAGTGGCTGACCCTGTTCCGTCTGCTCCAGCACCGTCCGCGGTAGCGCACAGCCGGCCGCGTTTACGAGCGCCGGCGCGCGGTCGGCTGCTGCAGAAGCGCCGGTGCGCGGCCGGCTGCTACCGCAGCGTCTGCGTCAGCGTGTAGCCGGCCGTCGCGGCGGCGAGACCCAGCACCAGGCTCGCCGTCACGTACGCGGCGGCCCGCCGCGGCCGGCCCTCCTCGACGAGACGTAGCGTCTCCAGGCTGAACGTGCTGTACGTCGTCAACGCGCCGCAGAACCCCGTGCCCACCAGGGTCCTCACGGTGGCGGGCAGCGCGTCGCCGGCGCCGATCAGCGCCCCGAGCAGCGCGCTGCCGAAGACGTTGACGATCAGCGTCCCCAGCGGGGAGCGGTCCTTGAGCGCCCGTTCGGTGAGGTACCGGGCGGGCGCCCCGACCGCCCCGCCGATCAGCACCAGCAGCAGCGTCATGCGGGCCGCCTCGTCAGACGGCGGGCGGACCACACGCCGAAGGACACGGCCGCCATCGCGGTGACCAGCGTCCCGGCGACGTAGGCGGCCGCGACCCAGGCGGCGCCCCGGGAGGCGAGGACGACGGCGTCGACGGTGTAGGTGGAGAACGTCGTGAACCCGCCCAGCACCCCGACCCCGAGCAGCGGCCGCAGCAGCGGGTGCCAGCCCTCGACGACGACCACGAGGACCCCGATGAGCAGGCATCCTGTCGCGTTCACGGCGATGGTCGACCACGGCACGCCCGCCTGGGCGTCGTGCGGCAGCAGCAGCGCCACCCCGTACCGGGCGGCGCTGCCCGCGGACCCGCCCACGGCGACGGCACCGAGGACGTGCGAGGGGCGTGCGGACATCGGGTCAGGGTACCGGTTTACCCGATCCGTACACGCCGCTGACCAAGGCCACGCCCACGCACCGGACGCTGTCCCGCATGCAGCGCTCGATGCGGTTGATGATCGTGCCCGCCGGCTCCGTTCTTACCTGGGACGTATGTGTCAGCCCGCTTCCGGCAGCCGGGAGATGATGGTGAAGCCGCCGGCGGGGACGAGGGCGCGGATGCGGCCCGCGGTCGTCGTGTAGTGCTCCAGCTCCTCGCCGCCGGGGTCGTTGACGGTCACGGTCGCGGCGCCCTCAACGGCGCCGCCGGCCCCGCCGGACCTGGCCGCCATGTCGACGTCGCAGACGCGGGTGCTCGTCGCGACGCTGCGCAGCAGCGTCACCCGCGCCCGGTTCAGCGGGTCACGCAGCGTCAGGCAGCGGATCTCCCCGTCGTCGCGGCAGCTGCCGGCCGTCGTCCGCGTGTCCGGGTCCGCCTCGGCGATCCGCGCGACCGCCGCCGCGTGCGGGTCCGCGTCCAGGGCCAGCATCGCCAGGAGCCCGTGGATCGTCGACTCCGCGCCCGCGTCGTGGTGCACGACCCCGCGCCGGCCCAGCTGCCGCGGCGACCCGTCGACGATGTCGACACCGTCGTAGGTGCGGCCGGTCGCCGGGTCGTACATCGGCGCGCCGGCCGGGTTGTTGCCGAAGAACCACGAGCCGGCGATCCCCGCGAGGGTCGACAGCGCCGGGCGGCCCGTCACCCGCGCCGTGGTCAGCAGCGACTCGACGCGGGACTGCGCGCCGTACGACAGCTGCACCCCGTCGATCGTCAGCGCCTCCCGCGCGCCCGGCACCGCGACCCGCAGGTTGTCCGGTCCGCCCTCGACCAGCAGGTGCGGGGTGAACGACGCGGCGTCGGCCAGGGCGGCGTCGCGTGCGGCGAGGTCGCCGGCGACCTCGTACACGCGGGCGAGCCCGGCCGGTGCGAGCCCGGCCCACGCGTGCCAGGCGCTGCGGGACAGGGCCGACGGCAGCACCGCCCCGAACGGCCACGTCCACGGGGTGCCGGTCCGCATCGCCGTGACGCCCTCGGCGAGCTGTTCGATGAGCTTGCGGGCGTCGTCGTCGCCGGTGCAGCCGGTGTACGCGCAGAGCCCCAGCAGCGCCTCGCCGGTGAGGTCGGCGCCGTCGCCGATCAGCCACGCCGGGGTGGCGGACTCCTCGACGACGCGCCACTGGCCGTACCGTGGCAGCACCTGCCGCCGGATGGCGCTCATCGCCAGCCGGAGCCGGCGGCGCAGGAACGCCGGGAACTCCGGCTCGCCGCCGTCGTCGGCGCTGAACGCGGCGAAGCCCTCGCCGAGCGCCCACACGGTGCGGGCCAGCCACGCCGACTCGCCCTCGTCGGACGGGTCGGGGCTCTCCGCGGGGATGCCGCTGCGGTTCAGGGTGCCGTCCGGCTGCTGCCACAGCACGACGTTGCCGTGGGCGGGGTCGCCGGGGTCGTCGTCGGTCTCGTCGTCGTGGACGGTCTGCAGGAAGCACAGGCCGCGCAGCAGCTGCCGGGCGGCGTCGCGGCTGGTGCCGGCGCCGGTCGCCCGCCAGTGCCGCACGTAGACGACGGCGGCGCGGGCGATGTCGTCGGCGTTGAACGCGCCCTGCGTGTAGTAGCCGTTGTCGGGGTCGACGGGCCCGCCGCCGACCGGGAGGTAGGTGCCGTCCGGGAGCCGCTCGGCGTAGGTCCAGACGACCTCGACGGCCGGTTCCTCGGCCAGGCGGAACGTCGTGTGCCCCGGCTGCGGCGGCGGGGTGAGGCGGACCCGCAACGAGTCCAGATGCGCAAGATTCGTCAGCACCGGACCGGGATACCCGACAAGTCCGAATTTATGCCACTATCGGTTTACCGCAAGCTCGCCGAGTTCGGACCAGTCGTCCTGGTCGACGGTCGCGTTGACGATCCGCGGGGTCGCGGCGAGGTACTGCGGCAGCGTCCGCTGCGCGTCCTTGAAGTGCGCCGACTGGACGTGCGCGCCGCCCGCGTCGCCGTCGCGGAACGCCTCGACGAGCACATACTCGTTCGGGTCGTCGAGGCTGCGGGACCAGTCGAACCACAGGCAGCCCGGCTCGGCCCGCGTCGCGCGGGTGAAGTCCGCGGCGATCTCCGGCCACCGCTCCGCGTGCTCCGGCAGGACCTGGAACTTCGCCGTAATGAAGATCATGACGTCTTCCTCCGTGGGATCAGCGGAACTTTGTGATCAGCGGAACTTTGTGGTCTGCGGAACTTTGTGATCAGCGGAACTTTGTGGTCTGCGGAACTTTGTGGTCTGCGGAACTTTGTGGTCTGCGGAACTTTGGGGTCAGCGGAACGCCAGCCGCGCCTGGCGGCTCGGCTCCAGGACCATCACCTTGTAGGGGCAGGCCCGGTCGGTGATCGCCTCGTACGCCTTGACCGCCCGGTCGGCCGCGTCCAGGGCCTGAGCGAGGGGCGTCTGCCCCTTGCCCTTGTTACGGAACAGCGCACCATAGAACGCCGAGGCGAACACGGTGCCCTCGTGCCAGCCCACCCGGGTGGACGTGCCGATGTAGACGATCTCACCGTGCAGGCAGTCGCGCAGCGCCTTCTGCCAGGCGCCGATCCCGGTCTTGCAGCCGTCGGCGAGCACCGCGCTCGCGTTGAGCCCGTGCCCGCGCTCGGCCGCGTAGTCGCCGAACTCCTGCAACGCCAGCATCGTCTTGCCGTCGGTACTGCTGAACGTCGGCGTCTCCGCGTGGTCACCGTGCGCCATCACGTGCAGCACGTCGCACGCCGCCGTGAACGCGGCGAAGATCGTGTCGGGGTCGCGGGACCGCACGAAGTCGATGTCGACGATCGGGACGGGTAACCCGGCGTTGATGCTCTGCAACGTCGACTGCACGAACGCCATCGACGCGTCGAACGACTGGTCCAGCCCGATGTCGAGCAGGCTCACCCGCCGGTTCCGCATACCGCAGCCCCCCTCGCTCCGGTCACATTGTGCGTCAGTCCGGCAGGACGGGCTTCTCCCACACCGAGACGTGCGCGACGCTCTCACTCGTGAAGGGCTCCTGCTGCCAGTTCGCCCACCGCGCGAGCGGCCGCAGCCCCGCGATCTGCGCCATCAGGTCCAGCTCGGCCGGCCACACGTACCGGAACGGGATCGACCGGAAGCCGCCGCGGCCCCCGGAGATCTCGACGTAGTTCGAGCTCATCGACTGGGTCGCGACGTCGTAGAGGTCGTACGCCCAGCGGGTCTCGCTCACCAGGAACGGCACCACGTCCTGCCCCGGCGGCAGCCGCCGCAGGTCGGGCATCATCACCTCGACCGCGAACCGCCCGCCGGGCTGCAGGTGCGCGGCCACGTTGCGGAAGCACGCGACCTGCGCCGCCTGCGTCGTCAGGTTCATGATCGTGTTGAAGACGAGGTACGCGACCGCGAACGACTGGTCCACCCGCGTCGTCGCGAAGTCCCCGATCGTCACACCGATCGCGTCGCCGCCGGGCTTCTCCCGCAGCCGGGCCACCATCGCCCGCGACATGTCGATCCCGTGCACGGGCACCCCACGCGCCGAGAGCGGCAGCGCGATCCGCCCCGTGCCGATGCCCAGCTCCAGCGCCGGCCCGCCGTCGGCGAGCTCGACGAGGGTGTCGACGGCCGGCTGCACGACCGCGGGGTCCGCCATCTCCCTCGACGACTCGTCGTACCGGGCCGCGACCCGCTCCCCGAAGTAGCCGTCCTCATCGATCACCGCCGGACCCTATCGCGGCCGTCCGTTTTCGGTACCTCAGGGGCACGGTTTCCGGTTCCGGCTGCGGTTCCGGCCGGGGGGTCCGCCGACGCGGCCCCCCGGTGCCGGTGCCGCCGTGGTCAGATCTGGCCGGTCTGCTCCCGCCAGACCCGCTCCTTGGCGATCCACTCGTTGTCCTGCGGGAACTCGTCGATGCTCGGCACCCGCCGGACCTCGACCTTGCTGCCGGGGAACTGGGGGAGCCGCTTGGCCCACTCGACCGCCTCGTCCTTCGAGGCGACCTCGAGGAGGTAGAAGCCGCCGAACAGCTCCTTCGTCTCCCCGTACGGCCCGTCGGTGACCACCGGCACCTCCCCGTCGAAGTGCACGACAACACCCTGCGCCGGGTCCTCGAGCCCCTCCGCGGCCAGAAGCACCCCGGCCTTGATCAGCTCCTCATTGAACCTGCCGACCGTCTCCAGCATCTCCTCGAACGGCGTCTCCATCATCTTCGCCGTCGACTCATCACTGCCGCGCATGATCAGCATGTACTTCGCCATCGTGGTTCTCCTCACGGTGAAGGTCGCTCCTCGACCTTCTCACCCCAAGGTCGAACGACCCACCCGAGGATCGACACGCCACCCAAACGAATTTCCAACCACGTTCCGCCGCAGCTCAGCCGGTACCCCACCACCCTCCACCGGCCCGGTCGCACCCCGGCCCGGCCCGGCGGGACGGTCGCGCTCCGCCCGGTCCAGCGGGAGGTGGTGCACCTACCGGGCCGGACGGCGAGGTGCGGGTCGCCGGGCGGCTGGGCTGGGTCGGCGGTGTTCCGCGCGGTTCATGCGGGGGCCGTCGTCCTCCGGTGGGGTGGTCGCGGTGATGCCGCGGGCTGGTCTGGTGGGAGGTGGTGTTCCTGCCGGTTCGGACGGCGAGGTGCGGGGTCGACGGGCGGTCGGGTCGGGTCGGCGGTGTTCCGCGTGGTTCACGCTGGAGCCCGCCGTCCGCCGGCGGGGCGGTCGCGGCGCCGGGACCGGTCTGGTGGGGGTGAGGTGGTGCTCCTACTGGACCGGGCGGCGTGGTGCGGGTCGCCGGATGGCCGGGCCGCGCTGCCTTCCAACGAGGCGGTCACGGACTGGGCTGGTCCGGCGGGGCGGTCGCCGTCCAGTCGTGGTCCGGTCCGGTAGCGGTCGTGGCGGTGTCGGGCGGTCCGGCGGGAAGTGGTGCTCCTGTCGGACCGGACGGTGAGGTGAGGGTCGTCGGACGGCCCGGCCGCGCTGCCTTCCAACGAGGCGGTCGCGGTCCGGGCTGGTCCGGCGGGGTGGTCGTGGCGGTACCGGTCCGGTGGGAGGTGGTGCTCCTGCTGGACGGGGACGGTGAAGTGCGGGTCGTCGGGCGGCCGGGCAGGGTCACGGCGGTATTCCGCGCGTCACGCGGAGGCGCCGCCGTCTTCCGGCAGGGCGGTCCGGTCGCAGTCGGGTTGTGGTCCGGTCGGTTGTGGTTCGGTCCGGTGGGGCGGTTGTGGCGAGGCCGGGCCGGTCCGGCGGGAGGCGGTGCTCCTGCCGGACCGGCCCGGAAATGCGGGTGAGTGGGCGGGGTCAGTCGACCTCGACCGCGGCGGCGGCGAACTGGGCTGAGTACAGCCTGGCGTAGGCGCCGCCGGAGGCGAGCAGGGAGGTGTGGGTGCCCTGCTCGACGATGGTGCCGTGCTCCATCACGAGGATGAGGTCGGCGTCGCGGATGGTGGACAGGCGGTGGGCGATGACGAAGCTGGTCCGGCCGGCGCGCAGGGTGGTCATCGCGTGCTGGATCAGGACCTCGGTGCGGGTGTCGACGGAGCTGGTCGCCTCGTCGAGGATGAGGATCGTCGGCTCGGCGAGGAACGCCCGGGCGATCGTGATGAGCTGCTTCTCGCCCGCCGAGACGCCGGCGCCCTCCTCGTCGATGACGGTGTCGTAGCCGTCGGGGAGGGTGCGGACGAAGCGGTCTGCGTGGGCGGTCTCGGCGGCCGCGACGATCTTGTCTTGGGTCGGGTGGTCGGCGCCGTACGCGAGGTTCTCCGCGATGGTGCCCTGGAAGAGCCATGTGTCCTGCAGGACCATGCCGATCTGTTCGCGGAGGTCGTCGCGGGACATGGTGGCGATGTCGACGTCGTCGAGGAGGATGCGCCCGGCGGTCAGGTCGTAGAAGCGCATGACCAGGTTGACGAGCGTGGTCTTGCCGGCGCCGGTCGGGCCGACGATCGCGACCGTCTGGCCCGGCTCCACGGTGAGGGAGAGGTCCTCGATCAGGGGTTCGTCCGCCTTGTACCGGAAGGAGACGCCCTCGAATGTCACCTTCCCCCGCACCTGGGCGGGGCGCGCCGGCTTGACCGGGTCCGGCGACTGCTCGTCGGCGTCGAGCAGCTGGAACACCCGCTCGGCGGAGGCGACACCCGACTGCACCAGGTTGGCCATGCTCGCGACCTGGGTCAGCGGCTGGCTGAACTGGCGGGAGTACTGGATGAACGCCTGCACGTCGCCGAGCGACAGCGACCCCGACGCGACCCGCAGGCCACCGACGACGGCGACGAGCACGTAGTTGAGGTTGCCGATGAACATCATCGCCGGCTGGATGAGCCCGGAGATGAACTGCGCCCGGAACGACGCGGTGAACAGGGCCTCGTTGTGCTCCTCGAACGTCTTCGCGGCCTCGGCCTGCCGGCCGAAGATCTTCACCACGGAGTGCCCGGTGAACATCTCCTCGATGTGCCCGTTGAGCTTGCCGGTGCTCGCCCACTGCTTCACGAACTGCGGCTGCGACCGCTTGCCGATGCGCATCGTGACCAGCACCGACACCGGCACCGTGACCAGCGCGATGATCGCGAGCAGCGGCGAGATCCAGAACATCATGCCGAGGACGCCGAAGATCGTCAGCAGCGACGTGAGCAGCATGCTCAGCGACTGCTGCAGGGTCATCGCGATGTTGTCGGTGTCGTTGGTGGCGCGGCTGAGGACCTCGCCGCGCGGCTGCTGGTCGAAGTAGCTCAGCGGCAGCCGGGACAGCTTCGCCGACACCTGCTCGCGGAGCCGGTAGACGGTGCGCTGCACGACGACGGTGGTGAGCCGGGCCTGGAGCAGGCCGAGGATCCAGGCGCCGAGGTACACCACGGCGACCCACAGCAGGACCCGCTCGAGCCGGTCGAAGTCGATGCCCCGGCCGGGCACGACGTGGTCCATGGCGGCGAGCAGGTCGGCGAAGCGGTCCTGCCCGCGCTCCCGCGCACCCGCGACCGCGTCGGCCTTGCTGATGCCCGCGGGCAGCTGCCGGCCGACGATGCCCTCGAAGATGACGTCGGTGGCGTGGCCGAGCAGCCGCGGCCCGATGACGGAGAGCACGACGCTGCCGATGCCGAAGACCAGCACGGCCGTGACGAGCATCCGGTCGGGTGCGAGCATCCGCAGCAGCCGCTTGGACGAGCCCTTGAAGTCTTCCAGCTTCGCCGGCGGCCCGCCGGCGCCCATCATCATCCGCCCAGGCCCGAACGCGGGCGGCGAAGGCCGCGACCCGCCACCCGGCCCACCAGGGCGCCCCGGTCCGGTCATGCCGCCACCTCCGCTTCGCTCCGGCGTCGGCCTGAGCCGAACCTGTCACATGATGAGCGGCCCGAGCCGCTTCGCTGGCCGCTCATGCCGCCACCTCCGCTGCGCTCCGGCGTCGGCCTGAGCCGGACCTGCAATGCTGATGAGCGGCCCGAGCCGCTTCGCTGGCCGCTCATGCTGCGGCCTCCTGTTCGGTGAGCTGGGAGAGGACGATCTCGCGGTAGGTGGCGTTGGCGTCCATCAGCTCGGTGTGGGTGCCCGTGCCGACCACGCGGCCCTCGTCGAGCACGACGATGGTGTGCGCGTCGCGGATCGTGCTGACCCGCTGCGCGACGATGACGACCGTCGCGTCGGCGATCTCGGCGCGCAGCGCGTCGCGCAGCGCGGCGTCGGTCGCGTAGTCCAGGGCGGAGAACGAGTCGTCGAAGAGGTAGACCTCGGGCCGGGCGACGAGCGTCCGGGCGATCGCGAGCCGCTGCCGCTGCCCGCCCGAGACGTTGGTGCCGCCCTGCGCGATCGGCGCGTCGAGCGCCTCGGGCATCGCCCGGACGAAGTCGGCGGCCTGCGCGACCTCCAGGGCCTGCCACAGCTCGGCGTCGGTCGCGTCGGGCCGGCCGTAGCGGAGGTTGGACGCGACGGTGCCGGAGAAGAGGTACGGCTTCTGCGGCACCATGCTCACCGTCGCCGACAGCAGCGCCGGGTCGATGTCGCGCACGTCGACGCCGTCCACGAGGACGGTGCCGCCGGTCGCGTCCATCAGGCGGGGGACCAGGTTGAGCAGGGTGGTCTTGCCGGCGCCGGTGCTGCCGATGATGGCCGTGGTCTGCCCGGGCCGGGCGGTGAGGTCGATGCCGCTGAGGACCGGCGACTCCGCGCCGGGGTAGCGGAACTCGACGCCGCGCAGGTCCAGCTCGCCGTGGCGGGGCAGCGCGGTGACCGGCTTCGCCGGCACCACGACGCTGGACTCGGTGGTGAGGACCTCCTGGATGCGCTCCGCGCACACCTCGGCCCTCGGGATCATGACGAACATGAACGTCGCCATCATGACCGCCATGAGGATCTGCATCAGGTAGCTGAGGAACGCGGTCAGCGCCCCGACCTGCATGCCGCCGGTGTCGATGCGGTGCGCGCCGAACCAGAGCACGAGGATGCTGGAGGCGTTGACGACCAGCATCACGGTGGGGAACATCAGCGACATCAGCCGGCCCACGGCGAGGGACACGTCGCGCAGGTCGCCGTTGGTCTTGGCGAACCGGACCCGCTCGTGCTCGTCGCGGACGAAGGCGCGGATCACCCGGATGCCGGTGATCTGCTCGCGGATGACCCGGTTGACCAGGTCGATGCGCACCTGCATGAGGCGGAACAGCGGCCGCATCCGCACCACGATGACGGCGATGATCCCGATCAGGATCGGGACCACGACCAGCAGCAGCGCCGACAGCGGCACGTCCTGCACGAGGGCGAGGATGATGCCGCCGACGCACATGATCGGTGCCGTGACCATGAGTGTGAAGGTCATCAGCACCAGCATCTGGACCTGCTGGATGTCGTTGGTCGTGCGGGTGATCAGCGACGGCGCGCCGAACTGCCCCACCTCCCGCGCCGACAGCTCCTGCACCTTGTCGAAGATGCCGGCCCGCACGTCCCGGCCGAGGGCCATCGCGGTGCGGGCGCCGTAGTAGACGGCGGCGGCGGAACAGACGATCTGCACGAGCGTGACGGCGAGCATCCAGCCGCCGATGCGCATGATGTAGCCGGTGTCGCCGGTGACGACACCGCCGTCGATGATGTCGGCGTTGAGCGTCGGCAGGTACAGCGTCGCCGTGGTCTGCACCAGCTGCAGCAGCACGATGAGCCAGATCGTCCTGCGATACGGGCTCAGATAGGTTTTGAGCAGTCGGATCAACATCGTCAGGCGTCTCCCCCGGTGGTGTCGGTCGGGCGGACCAGCAGGCCGTCGAGCAGGACGGCGACCACGCCGTCGGCGTCGAGCTCGCCGGGCTCGGCCAGCTCCGGCCGGACCGACGCGATCACGAGCAGCACGAGCATGCCGGCGGTGGTGGCGGGGCTGCGCCGCAGCAGCGCCCGGTCGGGCTCGATGAGGGCCTCGACCGCCTCGGTCAGCACCCGGCGGCCCTCCATCAGCTGCTCGACCTGGCGTCGCCCGGTCTCCATCGGCAGCGTCCGGGCGACCATCATGAGCTGGACATTGGACTCGAACCGGCGCAGCAGGACCGCCGCCGCGTCGCGCATGCGCTTGCGCAGCGGTGCCTGCCGGTCGATCGCGTCGAGGTCGCGCAGCACCGTCTCCTGGTCGAAGGCGGTGCCGAGCGCGGCGAGGATCAGCGACGCCTTGTCGGGGAAGACGCCGAAGATGGTGCCTTCGGCGACGCCCGCGGCCTCGGCGATCTGCTTCGTGGTGACCGCCGCCCCGTGGGTGCGCAGCAGCGGGATGGTCGCGGCGACGATCGCCGCCCGCCGCTCGTCCGGCGACAGCGCTGGGACGCGCCGGCGTCGGGCTCGGACAGGCTGCTGGTTCACGACGGCCACCTTACTGAGCGAGCACTCACTCGGACAAGCGAATAATGCTGTGAGCGGAAAAAGCGGAAAAGCGGAAAGCGAAAAGACGAGAACGGAAACCCGAGTACGACGAGAACCACACCCTAACCACAACCACCGACAGTTCCGGCGGACAGCTACCGCATGGCAACCGGCCGTGATCGCGGCGGACACCCCGGCGTCCCGACCCTGATGGAGCACAACCGAGCCTGGGAGACGAGATGACGACACATGCTCACGACGAGGAGGCCCGCCTCGCCGCGCTGCACAGTTACGGCGTCCTCGACGGCCCCCGCCCCGCGGCCCTCGACGAGCTGACCCGCCTCGCGTCGTCGATCTTCGACACGCCGATGTCCTCGGTCTCGCTCATCGACCGGGACCGGCAGTGGTTCGCCGGCAGCACCGGCCTCGCCGACGCCGAGACGCCCCGCGACGTCTCGTTCTGCGCGCACACCCTGCCCGAGCGGCGGCAGCTCGTCGTGCCCGACGCCCGGCTCGACCCGCACTTCCGCACGTACCCCAACGTCACCGGCGACCCGCACATCCGCTTCTACGCGGGCTCCCCGCTCGTCGACGAGGACGGCCACGCCCTTGGCGCCCTGTGCGTCATCGACGACCGGCCCGGCGACCTCGGCCCCCGCCAGCGCGAGGCCCTGGACACCCTCGCCGCGCAGGCCGTCGGGCACCTGTCGCTGCTGCGCAACCGGCTCCTGCTCGCCGAGCTCGGCGACGAGCTGGCCCGCGCCACGCAGCGCGAGGAGGACCTGATCGCGACGGTCTCGCACGAGCTGCGCACCCCGGTCGCGGCGATCCAGGGGTACCTGGAGCTGCTCGCGGAGGAGGAGCAGCTCGCCGCGTACGCCCGCCTCGTGGAGCCGATCCAGCGCAACGGCGAGCGGCTCGTCCGCATGGTCGACCACCTGCTGACCGGCACCCGCCCCGCGCACGCCCTGACCGAGCTGCACCGCACCCGGGTCGACCTGGCCCTGGTCGTCGAGGCTGCCTGGCGGGCCTGCCGCAGCCTCGCCGAGCAGCGCGGGGTGACCTTGTCGGTGGTTCCTTCGCCGGTACGGGTGGACGTCCGCGCCGACGTGACCCAGCTGACGCATGCGGTGCAGCAGCTGGTGCGCAACGCGGTGCTTTTCACCCCCGCGGGCGGCGACGTCACCGTCGCGGTGGCCGGCGGCCCGGCGCCGACCGTCGAGGTCGCGGACACCGGCGTCGGCGTCCCGGCCGACGAGCTGCCCTACGTCTTCCAGCGCTTCTACCGCGGCCGCCACGCCCGCCAGCAGGCCGTCCCCGGCGTCGGGCTGGGCCTGCACATCGCCCGCCAGGCCGCCACCGCGCACGGCGGCACCGTCACGCTCAGCTCGGCCGGCACGGGCACCACCGCGAGGCTGTCGATCACGGCGTGACGGCCGCGGTGGAACTTTCAAGCGAAAGCCGAAGTCCCGCCGTACCTGAGACGTCGATGCTTGCCAATGGCGGGAGGCCGTGGGAACACTGCGCTCACCTCATGTGAGGAGGAGCACATTGCGCCCAGTGTGGAGCGTCTTGGCGGCCCTCGCCGTCGGCGCTGTCGCGGTCCTCGTGGTGCCCGCCCCGGCGAGCGCCCACGGTGTCGCGATGGTGCCCGGCAGCCGCACCTATCTGTGCTACGTGGACGGCCTGAAGGCCACCGGCCAGATCATCCCGTCCAACCCCGCCTGCGCCGACGCCGTCGCGCAGGGCGGTCAGCAGCCGCTGTACGACTGGTTCGGCGTGCTGCGCTCAGACGCCGGCGGCCGCACCACCGGCTTCATCCCCGACGGCCAGATCTGCGGTGCGGGCACGACGAAGTACGCCGCGTACAACGCCGCCCGGACCGACTGGCCCACCACCCACCTGACCGCCGGCGCCACGATCCAGATGCGGTACAGCAACTGGGCCGCGCACCCCGGCACGTTCCACCTGTACGTCACCCGCAACGGCTGGAGCCCCACCACCCCCCTGGCATGGGGTGACCTGGAGCCGTTCTGGAGCGCGACCGACCCGCCGCAGTCCGGCCCGCCCGGCGCGCTGAACTACTACTCGTTCAACGCGACGCTGCCGTCGGGCAAGACCGGCAAGCACATGCTGTTCATCCAGTGGGTCCGCTCGGACAGCCAGGAGAACTTCTTCAGCTGCTCCGACATCGTCTTCGACGGCGGCAACGGCGAGGTGACCGGCATCGGCGGCGCGCCGTCGTCGCCCTCACCCTCGGTCTCCCCGTCGAGGAGCACGTCACCGTCGGCGTCCACCTCCCCGTCCAGGAGCACGTCACCGTCCAGGAGCACGTCCCCGTCGCGGTCGAACTCGCCGTCCACGGGCACGGGCGCCTGCACCGCCACCTGGAGCATCGTCCCCAGTTCGTGGGCCGGGCACTTCCAGGCCGAGGTCACCGTCCGCAACAACGGGAGCGGCAGCCTCAACGGATGGACGGTGCGCTGGTCGTACACCGGCGGACAAGGCTTCGAGGGATCGCCGTGGAACGGCACACTCGTCGCACAGCCCCCGAACCCGGCCGTCAGCAACGTCGACTGGAACAGGGTCCTCGCCGCCGGCGCGACCACGTCGTTCGGCTTCAACGCCACCGGCACCGCACCGGCGACCGCCCCGGCCCTGAGCTGCACCAGCCCATGATCAAGTCACCCCTGTTGCGGCTGCTGACCGGTGTGGTGGCGGTGGCGTTGGTACTGGCAGGCCTCGTCATCGCCACCACCCGGAGCTCCAAGCCGGACGCGCCGGCGGAGAAGGAGACGGTGCACACCGTCACCGGCGCGCACGACGGCCGGCAGACGGCAACGCTGGAGGTGGTCACCGGCGCGGAGTCGGTGATCATCCACAGCGAGCCGATGGACGGTTACCTGTACCGCGCCTCGACCCTGCCCGGCAGCCGCGTCGAACCCGCCGCGGCCGTCGACGGCGAGGTCGTCCGGCTCAGCCTGAACGGCACGGAGGTCGCGGGCCAGGCGACGGTCCACGTGTACCTGAACTCGACCGTCCGCTGGACGCTCAAGCTCGCCGGCGGCGGCCTGCGGCAGGTCGTGGACTTCGGCTCCGGGCGGCTCGCCGCCGTCGACGTGGTCGCCGGCGTGCAGGAGCTCGACGTCACCGTCCCGAAACCGGAGGGCGAGCTGCCGATCCGGGTCGGCGGCGTCGGCAAGCTCCTCGTCCACGCCCCGGCGGGACCGCCGGCGCAGCTGACGCTCGGCCAGACCAGCACCGTGGGCAAGGCGACCCTGGACGCCTCGGCCAAGCAGAACCTGGCCGGCGGCGCCGTCATCGCCCTGCCCGGCTGGCAGCAGGCCGCCGACCGCTACGCCCTGCACGTCGACGGCGGCGCCGCCGAGGTCCTCCTCGACCGCCGCTGAGCAGCACCGCCGCACGACCGGTGGAGGCGCGGGCCCAACCCCGCGCCTTCACCGTGGCTCGTCGGCCACCGCCAGCTGCCGGCGGAACTCGGCGAACTCCGGGAACGGGAAGCGGCTGTGGCAGTCGTTGCGGATGGAGTAGCCCGCGTACTCGCCGCTGAGCAGCCAGCCGCGTTCGCCGTCCCACCGCCACGCGTAGTCGTCCTCCGGCACGGCCTGCATCAGCTGCGCGGCCATCCGCGCCGCTTCGTCGCCGTGGAACAGGCCGAGCCGCTCGAACGCGCCGGCGACGGCCGCGCGACGCTCCTCGAGCAGCGCCGTCTCGTCGGAGCCGTGACCGACCCAGCGGGCCAGCAGCAGCAGGCCCACGTCGGGCGGGAGCGGGTGCGGCCCCGCCGCGGCACGCATCCGGGCCACGACCGCCTCCAGCTCGCTCCACCGCAGGCAGAACGGGTGCCAGCGGGCCTGATCCCAGTGACCAAGCTCGATCAAGACGCCCGGCACGCCGTCGTCCTCGTCGTCGTCCCAGTCCTCGTCCTCGTCGTCCTCGTCCGACTCGTCCGACTCGTCGTCGTCCTTCTGCAGGTACAGAACATGCAGAGCCAGCTCGAAGTTCAGCTCGAGCCCGAGCCACCAGCCGTCCCGGGCCGGCAGGACGATCCGGGCCGAGGACAGGTCGTCGTCGTCCTCGTCGTCATCGGGGTCGACGCCGTTGAGCCGCCGCGCCAGCCGCTCCCCGGCGTCGACGAAGTCGAACTCGTCGGTCCGGTCGAACGCGTAACAGCGCCAGAACCCCGGGTCCCGGATCGCGGCGGCCAACGCGTGCCCAGCCAGCTCCATGTGGCGAACAGTATCGACCGGACGCACGCGGGAAGATTCTCCGGGGCGCGTGTCGATCGGCGGGTGGGCCCGTTCGACCTTGGGGTGAGAGGGTCGGGACGCGACCCCCAGAAGGCGAGGAGCACGGCGATGGCGAAGTACATGCTGATCCTGCGGGCCACCGACCAGGCGATGGCGAAGGCGGCGGACATCCCGTTCGAGGAGATCCTGGACATGATGGGCCGGTACAACGACGAGCTGATCCGGGCCGGGGTCCTGGTCGCCGCCGAGGGGCTCGACGACGCGGGCCAGGGCGTGGTGGTGGAGTTCGCCGGCGAGACGCCCGTGGTCACCGACGGGCCGTACGGGGAGACCAAGGAGCTGTTCGGCGGCTTCTACATCCTCGACGTCGCCTCGAAGGAGGAGGCCGTCGAGTGGGCGCGGCGCCTGCCGGGCGGCCCGGGCACCAAGGTCGAGGTGCGGCGGGTGTCGGACATCGACGACTTCCCGCAGGACAACGAGTGGATCGCCAAGGAGCGGGCGTGGCGCGAGCGGACCGGGCAGCTGTGACCCCCATGGACCCAGCGGACCCCGACGGCCCGCCGAGCACCGAGACGGCGCGGCGGGCCGTCGAGACCGTGTGGCGGATCGAGTCGGCGCGGATCGTGGCGGCGCTCAGCCGGTACACCGGCGACTTCGGCCTCGCCGAGGACGTCGCGCAGGAAGCGGTGGCGGAGGCGCTCGTCAGCTGGTCCCGCGACGGCACGCCGGACAACCCCGTCGGGTGGCTGCTGGCGACCGCGCGGCGGCGCGCCATCGACAGCTTCCGGCGCAGGTCGGCGCGGGACGAGCGGTACGCCGCCATCGCCGGCCAGCTCGGCGAGGGCGAGGCCGCCGCCGGGGCGCTGGCGCCGCAGCAGCAGGACGACCTGCCGTGGGACCCGGACCGCATCGACGACGACATCCTCGCGCTGATGTTCGTGGCCTGCCATCCCGTGCTCGCGGCGGAGGCCAGGGTCGCCCTGACGCTGCGCACCGTCGGCGGCCTGTCCAGCGAGGAGATCGCCCGGGCGTTCCTGGTGCCGGTGCCGACGGTACAGGCGAGGATCACCCGGGCGAAGAAGACGATCGCGGCGGCGAAGGTGCCGTTCGAGCTGCCGCCCGCGCAGGACCGCAGGCAGCGGCTCGGCGGGGTCCTCAGCGTCCTCTACGTGATCTTCACCGAGGGTTCGACGGCGACCGCCGGCGACAACCTGCTGCGCCCCGACCTCGCGTACGAGGCGATCCGCCTGACCCGGATGCTGGCCGCGGTGCTGCCCGGCGAGCCCGAGGTGCACGGGCTGCTCGCGCTGTGCGAGCTGACCGCGGCCCGCTTCCCGGCGCGCACCGGCCCGGACGGCGAGGCGGTGCTCCTGGAGGACCAGGACCGGCGGCTGTGGGACCGGTCCGCGATCCGGCGGGGGATCGCGGCGTTCACGGCCGCGTCGAAGACGGGGCTCGGCCCGTACGGGCTGCAGGCCGGCATCGCCGCGTGCCACGCCGCCGCGCCGTCGGTGGAGGAGACCGACTGGGAGCGCATCGTGCTGCTCTACGAGGCGCTCGGCCGGATCGCGCCGTCGCCGGTCGTCGAGCTCAACCGGGCCGTCGCCGTCGCGATGGCGAGCGGGCCGCTGCGGGGGCTCGCGATCGTTGACGAGCTGGTCGCGGCCGACCGGCTGCCCGGCTCGCACCTGCTGCCCGGGGTCCGCGGCGAGCTGCTGCGGCGGCTCGGGCGCACCAGGGAGGCGCGGACGGAGCTGGAGCGTGCCGCCCGCCTGTGCACCAACGCCCGCGAACGGGCGGTCCTGCTGCGCAAGGCGGAGGCGCTGCCGTAGGTCAGGCGTCACCGGCCCGCCGGGAATAGCCTCGTCGGGGCCGTATTCCCGGCCCGGGCGCCTGCTGCGTCACGCTGCGCCGGAGGCCGCGGCGCTTCTACGCTCGGCGACATGAACATCGCATTGACCGGTGGGACCGGGTACATCGGATCCGTGGTGCTGGAGCAGCTCGTCGCGGCGGGTCACGCCGTCACGGCACTGGTGCGCAGCGACGAGGCGGCCGAGAAGGTGCGCAAGGCCGGGGCGGAGGCCGCCGTCGGGGACCTGTACGACACCGCGTGGACGGCGCGGCTGTTCGCGGCCGCCGACGGCGTGGTGCACACCGCGGCGCCCGGCGACGGCAGCAGCGAGCAGTTCGACCGGGCGGTCGTCGAGGCGGCGGTCGAGGCGCTCGCCGGGACCGGGAAGCCCTACGTGCACACCAGCGGTGTGTGGCTGTACGGCAGCAACGACGCCATCACCGAGGACTCGCCGTTCGCGCCGCCGGCGCTGACCGCGTGGCGGCCCGCGGTGGAGCGGTCGGTGCTCGACGCGGACCTGGTGGCCACGATCGTCACGCCTGGCGTCGTGTACGGCCACGGCGGCGGCATCCCCGCCGGCGTGCTCGCGCCCGGCGACGGCAAGGTCCGGCTGGTCGGCGACGGCTCGCAGCACTGGACGACCGTGCACGTCGAGGACGTGGCCGCGCTGTACGTCACCGTCGTCGAGCGCGGCGAGCGCCTCGGCCACGTGCTCGGGGTGTCCGGCGCCAGCCCGACCGTCCGCGAGATCGCCGAGGCCACCGGCGCCGAGGTGGTGCCGGAGACCGTCGAGGAGTCCCGGGCCAGGCTCGGCGCCCTCTTCGCCGACGCGCTGCTGCTGGACCAGCGGGCCACCGGCGCGAAGGCCCGCTCGCTCGGCTGGTCCCCGACCCGCCCGACCCTGCTGGAGGAGATCCGGGGCTAGGCGACGCAGAACTCGTTGCCCTCCGGGTCGAGCATGACGATGTGGCCGAGCCGGTCGCCGTAGCGCTCCTCGCGCACCAGCGTGGTGCCCGCGGCGACCAGCTCGGCGGCAGCCCAGGGTCCAGTGGGTCATGCGGCCACGGTACCGACGAAGCCGCCGCTAACGACGATGGCGGGGCGGGACGCCGAAGAGGGGCATCCGCCACAGCGGCAGGTCGGTGAACGACTCGCCCGACAGGGTCAGCGTGCGGCGCAGGCTGAGCCGGATCAGGTGGTGCGCGACGTAGAGCAGCCACGCCGCCAGCGGCAGCTCGACCAGCAGCGCGGTGCCGAGGCTGACCCAGTGGTCGGGGCCCGCCGCCGTCATCAGGTCGAACCACGCGTCGCACACCAGCAGGGTCGCGCTGACGACCGCGGTCAGCAGGAGGACCTGGCGGCGCCGCGCCGCCGCCCACGCGGTGACGGCGAGGGCGGCGGCGAGCACCAGGTCGAAGCCGACCCAGGTGGCGCGCCAGTGGCCGGCGAGGTACCGCGGCGGCAACGTCCACGCGAGCACCGCCACCCACGGGATCAGGAACAGGGCGGCGGTGACGACCACGACGAGGAACCGGCGCCGGTTCCGCTCACCCGCACGCGGTGCGGGGATGAGGACGGCCAGGCGCCGGGCCAGGTCGGCCCGCTCGGACGGGGACATCCGAGCGAGCGCGTCGTCGGTGATCGGCACTCAGCGGCCGCGCTGCGCCCGGTAGCGGTTGACCAGGGCGGCGGTCGAGGAGTCCAGCGCGGACGTGTCGCCGGCCTCGGCGGTGAGCGCCGGCTCGATCCGCTTGGCGAGGACCTTGCCGAGCTCCACGCCCCACTGGTCGAACGAGTCGATGTCCCAGATCGCGCCCTGGACGAAGACCTTGTGCTCGTAGAGGGCGATGAGCTGCCCGAGCACCGACGGGGTGAGCTTGTCGGCGAGGATCGTCGTGGTGGGGCGGTCACCGCGGAACGTGCGGTGCGGCACCTCCTCGGCGGGCACCCCCTCGGCCGCGACCTCCTCCGACGTCTTGCCGAACGCCAGGGCCTGCCCCTGCGCGAACAGGTTGGCCATCAGCAGGTCGTGCTGGTCGGCGAAGACGCCGAGGCCGGGCGCGGGCTGGGCGAAGCCGATGAGGTCGGCCGGGATGAGCATCGTGCCCTGGTGGATCAGCTGGTAGTAGGCGTGCTGGCCGTTGGTGCCGGGGGTGCCCCAGACGACCGGGCCGGTCTGCCAGTCGACCGGGCGGCCGTCGTGGTCGACGTACTTGCCGTTGGACTCCATGTCCAGCTGCTGCAGGTACGCGGTGAACCGGGACAGGTAGTGGCTGTAGGGGAGCACCGCGTGCGTCTGGGCGTCGTGGAAGTTGCGGTACCAGATGCCGAGCAGCCCGAGCAGCAGCGGCGCGTTCTGCTCCGGCGGGGCGGTCCGGAAGTGCTCGTCCATCGCGTGGAACCCGTCGAGCATCTCCCGGAAGCCGTCCGGCCCGAGCGCGATCATCAGCGAGAGGCCGATCGCGCTGTCGTACGAGTAACGCCCGCCGACCCAGTCCCAGAACTCGAACATGTTGGTCGTGTCGATACCGAACTTCGCGACCTCGCCGGCGTTGGTCGACACGGCGACGAAGTGCTTCGCGACCGCGGCGTCGTCGCCGAACGCGTCGAGGATCCACTGGCGGGCGGCGGTCGCGTTGGTGATCGTCTCGATCGTCGTGAACGTCTTCGACGACACGATGAACAGCGTCTTCGCCGGGTCCGCGGCGCGGACCGCCTCGTAGAGGTCGGCGCCGTCGACGTTGGAGACGAAGTGCATCTCCAGCCCCCGGTCGGTGTAGCCGCGCAGCACCTCGTAGGCCATCGCGGGGCCGAGGTCGGAGCCGCCGATGCCGATGTTGACGATGGTGGTGATCCGCTCGCCGGTGAAGCCGGTCCACTCGCCGGAGCGGATCCGGTCGGCGAACGCGGCCATCCGGTCCAGCACGGCGTGCACCTTCGGCACGACGTTCTCGCCGTCGACCTCGACGACCGCGTCGCGCGGCGCGCGGAGCGCGGTGTGCAGCACCGCCCGGTGCTCGGTGAAGTTGATCTTGTCGCCGTGGAACATGGCGTCGCGCAGCTGGGCGACCCCGCGCGCGGCGGCGAGGTCGCGCAGCAGGCCGAGGGTCTCGCCGGTGACCAGGTGCTTGCCGTAGTCGAGGTAGAGGTCGCCGACCTGCAGGGAGTACTTCGTCCCGCGCTCCGGGTCTTCGGCGAACAGGTCCCGCAGGTGCACCTCACCAAGCTCGGCGCGGTGTTTCGCCAGCGCGGCCCATTCGGGCAGTTGGTTGAGTCGGCCCTGAGACATCAAGCACTCCTTCAGCGAGGTCACACTCTCACAGGGATTGTGCCCCGTTCGGGTGCGTCTCGTCCTCCGTGCGCAGATCTTGCGGTTGGTCCCGCCCGCTGACCAGTGCCTCCTCCGGTTCGCCGGCGTTCGCCCGTACATCTGCCGAAACCGCCTGACGTCGGCGCAGGCCCAGCACGACGGCCCCGGCGGTCGCCACCGCGACCACGATGCCGACCGTGGCCGTCGGCACCTCGAACAGTTTCAGCGCGCTCGCGATGAGCACGATGACCAGCGCGGCGCGGACCACGCCGGCGGGCGCCCGGGACGACAGGCGGGCGCCGATGAGCACGCCGGGGATCGAGCCGATGAGGACCGCGGCGGCGAGGTCGAGCTTCAGGTCGCCGAAGATCGCGTGGCCGAGGGCGGCCGCGGCGACGAGGGGGATGGCCTGGACGAGGTCGGTGCCGACCAGGTCGTTCGGGCGCAGCATGGGGTACAGCGCGAGCAGGATGACGATGATCAGTGAGCCGGAGCCGACGGAGGTCATCCCGACCACGAGCCCGCCGACGGC
This sequence comes from Dactylosporangium sp. NPDC049742, assembly GCF_040674675.1. Taxonomy (NCBI): domain Bacteria; kingdom Bacillati; phylum Actinomycetota; class Actinomycetes; order Micromonosporales; family Micromonosporaceae; genus Dactylosporangium; species Dactylosporangium sp. NPDC049742. Next base: position 31,627 of record NZ_JBFANF010000065.1, read on the forward strand.
GCCGAGCAGGGCCGTGGGGACCGGCTTGACCTTCAGCGGCACATCCGACTTTTCGCTTTTTCCGCTTTTGTACGACTTAAGGAGCAGTCCGACGACGGCCAGCAAGAGTGCGATGCCGAGCGCGACGCGGACGATGTCCTGGACCTGCTCGCCGTCGCCCAGCGCGCGCATGAGGAGGACCCCGGCGAACGCCGACGGCACGCTGCCCAGGCACAGCCAGCGCACGAGCGACCAGTTGACGGTGCCGCGGCGGGCGTGCACCCAGCCGCCGAACGGCTTCATCACCGCGCTCGCGGCCAGGTCGCTGGAGACCGCGGCCAGGGGAGGGATGCCGAAGAACAGCACCAGGATGGGGGTCATCAGCGCGCCGCCGCCCATGCCGGTCAGTCCGACGACGATGCCGACGCCGAGTCCCGCCAGGGCCATCACAGGATCCACCGGCGAATTGTGCACTATCTCGGTCGTCTTTGTCGGTACGAAACGGGGCTGCGGCGGCGGATGTCACGTCGATAGCGTGTGGCGATGCAGGTTGGCACCCAGGTCCGGCTGGTGTTCTGGTCGGTGGCGGCGGCTTCGGCGCTGCTCGCCGTCGATGCCGCCGTCACGGCGGTCGTGACGCGCGACCTCGCCGAACTCCACACCGTGCTCATGTCGCCCCGGTCGCTCCGGCAGGTCGAGGCCGACTACCACAACAACCTGGTGGTCGCCTCGGTCGGCGCGGTCGTCCTGGGCGCGCTGCTGTTCTTCGTGCGGCGGCGCACCCCCAAGATCAGGGCAATCCTCTGGGTCCTGGGCCCGCTGCTGGCCCTCGCCCTGCTGTGCGGCCTGGTCGGCGGCCCCGAGTGGGCGGTCGCCCCGACGGGTGACGAGCCGGAGCTGCTGCGCCAGGAGTACGCCCGCGCCGTGCCGGAGTGGTACCTGTGGGTGCACGGCGTGGCGGGCCTCGTCGCGGCCGGCCTGCTGTTCTTCGTCGCCGGCTTCCTGGTCCGCACCGACCTGCGCGAGTACTACCTGGAAGGCCAGGGCACGGGGGACAGCTACCGCTCCTGGATCGACCGGACCTCGGCGTGAAGCGGATCCCGGGCGACCTGTCGTTCGTCGTGCGGCGCGGCACCGGGCGGTGGACCGTGCTGATCGGCGGCATCTCCGCGGCGGCCTGGGCCCTGCTGATGATCCTGGTGTCGGCCGGCCTGCTGGCGGGTGACTCGCCCGACCGGACCAACGGCGACGCCGTCGCGGTCGTGGCCATCGGGCTGTGCGCCCTGGTGGTCTTCGGCGCGCTGGCCGTCGCCGCCGTGCGGATCGCGGTGTCCGGCGGTCCGGTGCTCGCGCTCGACTCCGTCGGCCTGTGGGTCCGCAACTCGCGCGGGCCCTGGGGCACGCCGGTCTGGATCCCGTGGGCGGGGGTCTCGCGGCTGACCCGGGCCCGCCGGCTGACCGTCCTCACCACCGACGGGGTCAGCTATTCCGTGCCGCTGCGGTTCAACGACCGGACCCCGGCGGAGATCGTCGGCGCGGTGGGCCGGTTCAGCGGGCGGCCGGTCCTGGAGGCGTGACCCGCGTCCCTGGACTGCGTCCCGGGGGTGGTCGTGCTTCACTGAACGGGACGCGGGTCCACCTCGCCGTTCCCGGCGTCGTGTCGTGCTTCTGCGGTCGGCCGTTTGCCGTGGTGTCGTCGTCGCCGGTTTCGTTTCCGTGGTGTGGTCGTCTTTTCCGTGGTGTCGTCGTCGCTGGTTGCGGCGCGTCGGGCGCCACATCCGGCGAGGGTGCCACGGAAATGTCAGACCCTGCGGCTACGCTCGCGGGCAGCAGCGCACCAGGATCATTGGAGAGCATCGAGTTGACCGCACAACCCGAGACCTTGTACGGGGCTGACGACCTCACGCTCCTCGAAGGGCTGGACGCTGTCCGCAAGCGGCCCGGCATGTACATCGGCTCGACCGACAGCCGCGGCGTCGCTCACCTGTTCAACGAGATCGTCGACAACTCCACCGACGAGGGCATCGCCGGCCACGCGACCCGCGTCGAGGTGACCCTGCACGCCGACGGTTCCGTCCAGGTCGACGACGACGGCCGCGGCATCCCCGTCGGCGTCCACGCGAAGTCGGGCATGTCCGGCGTCGAGCTCGTGCTGACCCGGCTGCACGCCGGCGGCAAGTTCGGCGGCTCCGGCTACAAGACCTCCGGCGGCCTGCACGGCGTCGGTGCCTCCGCGGTCAACGCGCTGTCGCACCGCTTCGACGTCACCGTGCGCCACAGCGGCAAGGTCCACCACATGGCCTTCCAGCACGGCGTCCCCGGTGACTTCGACGGCGCCGGCCCGAGCGCGTCGTTCACCCGCCGCTCCGGGCTCAATGTCACGGGGCGGATGAAGCGGGGCCAGTCCACCGGCACCTCGATCCGCTACTGGCACGACGCGCGCTACTTCGAGACCGGCGCCGCGCTCGACGTCGAGGCGGTCCGCGCCAAGCTGCGCAACACGGCCTTCCTCGTCCCCGGCGTGACCTATGTGCTCAAGGACGCCACCGGCGGGCAGATCTCGACGGAGACGTATCACTACCCCAACGGGCTCGCCGACATGGTGGAGTTCCTCGCGCCGTCCGGCGACCGCGCCGTGTGCGGGCTGCTGCACATCACCGGCGAGGGCACCTACAAGGAGAATGCCGCCGACGAGAACGGCGTCATGAAGGCCAATGTCGAGCGCCGCGCCGAGGTCGAGATCGCGCTGCGCTGGGGCACCGGCTATGAGCGGGTCGTGGAGTCGTTCACCAACACGATCCGCAACGTGCACGGCGGCACGCACCGGCGCGGCTTCGAGCGCGGCGCGCTGCGGGCCCTCAGCGACGCGATCCGCAACACCCGCGGACTGCTGCGGCCGAAGGAGGACCTGCCGACCCTCGACGACGTGCTCGAAGGCATGACGGCGGTCATCCACGTGCGGATCCCCGAGCCGCAGTTCACGTCGCAGACCAAGGACGAGCTGTCCACCGCGCCGGTGACCCGGGTCGTGCAGGGGATCGTCGAGCAGCACATCAAGGCGTGGGTCGAGGCGCGCAAGACCAAGGTCGAGGCCCGCACCGTCCTGCAGAAGATCGTCGACGCGGCGCGGGTCCGCCTGACCCAGAAGCAGCAGAAGGACGCCGCCCGGCGCAAGACCGCCCTTGAGGGCGCGTCGATGCCGGCGAAGCTCGTCGACTGCCGCTCCACCGGCGTGCAGCGCAGCGAGCTGTTCATCGTCGAGGGCGACAGCGCCCTCGGCACCGCGCGCATGGCCCGCTCCTCGGAGTATCAGGCGCTGCTGCCGATCCGCGGCAAGATCCTCAACGTGCAGAAGGCCAACATCCAGCAGGTACTGGACAACGCCGAGTGCTCCGCGATCGTGCAGGTCCTCGGTGCCGGCTCCGGCCGCACGTTCGACCTGGAGTCGATGCGGTACGGGCGAATTCTGATCATGGCCGACGCCGACGTCGACGGCTCGCACATCCGCACCCTGCTCATCACGCTGTTCGCCAAGTACATGCGGCCCGCCATCGCCGACGGCCGGCTCTACGCCGCCGTCCCGCCCCTGCACAAGATCGTCACCAAGGGGCGCAACCCGGAGACGATCTACACGTACACGCAGCAGGAGATGGTCAGCACGGTCAGCCGCCTCGAGAAGGCCGGCAAGCAGGTCGTCACGCCGATCCCGCGGTTCAAGGGTCTCGGCGAGATGGACGCCGACGAGCTGTGGGACACCACGATGAACCCGGCGACCAGGGCCGTGCGGCGCATCACCCTCGACGACATCGAGAAGGCCGAGGAGGTCCTCGAGCTGCTCATGGGTGAGCGGGTCGAGCCCCGGCGAAACTGGCTGATCGACGCCGCGCCGCGGGTCGACCAAGAGAACATCGACGCCTGAGTCAGGAAGGGTAGTCCGGCGACATGGCACGCAAGGCCAAACCAATGAAGGCCGACCTGTCCGCCTTCGACCAGGCGGGCGCGCGGGTGCTCAACAACCCGCTCATCACCGAGGTCGAGGACTCCTACCTGGAGTATGCGTATTCGGTCATCCACTCCCGCGCGCTGCCCGACGCGCGCGACGGCCTCAAGCCGGTGCACCGCCGCATCCTGTTCTCGATGCAGGAGCAGGGGCACCGCCCCGACCGCGGCCACGTCAAGTCGTCCCGCGTCGTCGGTGACGTCATGGGTAAGTACCACCCGCACGGCGACAGCGCGATCTACGACGCGATGGTCCGCATGGCGCAGGACTTCTCGCTCAACGTGCCGCTGATCGACGGCCACGGCAACTTCGGATCCCCCGACGACGGTCCGGCCGCCTCCCGGTACACCGAGGCGAGGATGTCGCGCGAGGCGATGCTGCTCGTCGGCGAGCTCGACGAGGGCACCGTCGACTTCCGGCCCAACTACGACGGCTCCCTCGACGAGCCCTCGGTGCTGCCCGCCGCGTTCCCCAACCTGCTGGTCAACGGCTCGTCGGGCATCGCCGTCGGCATGGCCACCAACATGATCCCGCACAACCTCGGCGAGGTCGTCGCCGCGGCCCGCTGGCTGATCAACCACCCGGCGGCCACGCTCGACAAGCTCATGGAGTTCGTCCCCGGCCCCGACCTGCCGACCGGCGGGCTGCTGCTCGGCCTCGACGAGGTCCGCCGCGCCTACGAGACCGGCCGTGGCGTCGTGCGCATGCGCGGCCGGGTCGAGATCGGCCTGCTCGAAGGCAGCCGCGGCCGGCAGGCGATCACCGTCACCGAGCTGCCCTACGGCATCGGCGCCGAGAAGGTCATCGAGAAGATCACCGACGAGGTCAACAAGACCAAGCGCCTGCAGGGCATCGCCGACGTGAAGGACCTCACCGACCGGGAGAACGGCACCCGCCTCGTCATCGAGTGCAAGGTCGGCGTCAACCCGCAGGCGCTGCTCGCGGACCTGTACCGGCTGACCCCGCTGGAGCAGTCCTTCGGCGTCAACAACCTCGTCCTCGTCGACGGCCAGCCGCAGACCCTCGGCCTCAAGCCGCTGCTGGAGGTCTTCCTCGCGCACCGCTACGAGGTCGTGACCCGGCGCACCGAGTTCCGCCGCAAGAAGCGCCAGGACCGGCTGCACCTCGTCGACGGCCTGCTCATCGCGCTGCTGGACATCGACCGGGTCGTCGCGCTCATCCGCGCCAGCGAGAACGCGGCCGCCGCCAAGGCGTCGCTCATGAGCGAGTTCGGCCTCACCGACATCCAGGCCACCTACATCCTCGACACGCCGCTGCGCCGCCTCACCCGGTACGACCGCATCGAGCTGGAGGCCGAGCAGGCCCGGCTCAACGAGGAGATCGCCGCGCTCAGCCAGATCCTCGACGACGAGAAGGTCCTGAAGAAGGTCGTCTCCGACGAGCTGGCCGCCGTGGTCAAGGAGTTCGCCCAGCCGCGCCGCACCACGCTCATCGACGGCGACCTCAAGGAGGTTCTCGCCGCGTCCATCCCCGCCGGCCCCCTCGAGGTGTCCGACGACCCGTGCCAGGTCCTGCTGTCCACGACCGGCCTGGTCGCCCGCACCGCCGCCGAGTCGGAGGAGGCCCCCGAGGGCAGCCGCAAGGCCGGCCGCGACAAGCACGACACCGTCCGCGCCGTCGTGCACACCACCGCCCGCGGTCAGGTGCTGCTCGTCACCAGCCTCGGCCGGGCGTTCAAGGTCGACGTCCTGCCCCTGCCCGTCCTGCCCGAGCAGCCCGGCACCGTCTCCCTGCGCGGCGGCATGTCCACCGCCGAGCTCATCTCCCTCCAGCCCGGCGAGACGGTCGTCGCCCTCGCCCCGCTCGGCGGCCCCGGCGCCGAGGGCTCACCCGGCCTCGCCCTCGGCACCCGCAACGGCATGGTGAAGATCTGCGCCCCCGAGTGGCCCGTCCGCGCCGACGAGTTCGAGGTCATCGGCCTCCGCGACGGCGACGAGGTCGTCGGCGCCACCTGGCTCACCGACGGCACCGAGACCCTCGCCTTCGTCACCTCCGACGCGTCCCTGCTCCGCTTCCCGGCCAAGCTCGTCCGCCCGCAGGGCCTGAAGGGCGGCGGCATGGCCGGCATCGCCCTGTCCGAAGGCGCCCAGGTCCTCTACTTCGGCGCCATCAACACCCAGGACCCCCAGCACGGCGAGCCCATGGTCGTCACCGCCACCATCGGCAACGCCAAGATGACCCCGCTGCGCCTCTACCCGGCGAAGGGCCGCGCCACCGGCGGCGTGCGCGCCCAGCGTTTCCTGAAGGGCGAGAGCCGCCTGGTGCTCGCCTGGGTGGGCCCCCGCCCGGCCGCCTCCTCCACCAAGGGCGAGCCCCGCGACCTGCCCGCCCCCGACCAGCGCCGCGACGGCTCAGGCGCCCAGCTCCGAGCCCCCGAAATCGTCGGCCACCTGGTCGAACGCGGCTGACCCCTTCACCCGCACCCACCAACCTGCCTGATCCCGCAACCCGCTTCGGTCCCGCCGGCGCTGCCCACCCCAGCGCCGGCGCCCTGACCCGCCGCTGCCCGCTGCCTCCTCACCGCCAGCGCGCTCACCCGACCCAACATCACCGGGAGAGCTCACCGGCGAAGGACCGCTGCCTTCTCAGCGTCGGCGTGCTCACCCGACGCCACGGTGCTGCACCCAGCGTCGGCGCGCCCACCGGCGCAGCGGCGCTGCCTCCTCACCGCAGCGGCCTGCTCCCGGTCCGCCGCCCGGACCAGCGCCTGTGCCCCCATGGCGTCTCCGTGCCGCCGCAGGGTCGGGGTGGAAGGTCGGGCGTGAGTGTTGTTGGCTGCCGGGTCTGAGCGCCGGGTTCGCGGGGCCGATTGTCGTGGTGGTTGATCCAAGTCGCGGGGTGGCCGTTGCCGCGACCGGTGCCGTCCTTGGATCACTGGCGTCGCCGTGCTGCAGGTGGGTGTGTTGTTGGCTGCCGGGGCCTGGGCGCCGGGTTCGCGGGGCCGATTGTCGTGGTGGTTGATCCAAGTCGCGGGGTGGTCGTTGCCGCGACCGGTGCCGTCCTTCGATCACCGGCGTCGCCGTGCTGCTGCGTTCCGGTGCCCACCCGGCGCCGCGGTGCTGTGCCCAACGTCGGTGAGCGTGCCGGCGCAGCGTCGCTGAATCCTCAGCATCGGCGAGCTCACCCCGACGCGGCGCCGACAGCACCTAGGCCGCAGCGGTCGTTGAGGTTGCCCTCGACGGCCCAGGTTGTCGGGGCTCGGAGTCGCCTCCTCGGGCATGGCGTTTCCGCGCCGCAGCTGGGGTCGGGCGTGAGTGTCGCTGGCTGCCGAGGCTGGGCGCCGGGTTCGCAAGGTTGTCGTGGCGGTTGATCCAAGTCGCGGGACGGTCGTTGCCGCGACCGGGTCCGTCCTTCGATCACCGGCGTCGCCGGGGCCGCTGCAGGGGGTGGGTGTGAGTGTTGCTGGGTGCCGAGTTCGTGAGGGTGAGCCTCGTGCCGGGTTGATCCAAGGACCGAGGTGGCTGCCGGCGCGGCCCGGGCCATCCTTCGATCATCCGCGTCGTTGGGGTGCCGGGTGTCTGGTGGGTCAGGGCTGATAGGTGAGGTCCAGGGTGTCGGTGTGGGCCGGCCAGGTGAGGGTGAGATGCCAGCAGCCGGGGTGGGGGAGGTCGATGATTGACGGGCCGGGGCCGCCGGGGACGGTGCGGCGGACGGGGGTGTTCGTGCCGGCGAGGGTGGCGTCGATCTGCAGGTCGCCGGGTGGGGTGGGGTCCTTGGCGACCCAGAGGATCTTGTTGGAGGAGCCGTCGGGTCTGGTGACGGCGAGTGGGTGGCCGAACATCGCGGCGACGATGGTGCCGCGGTCGGCCAGGACGTGCGGCATGCTCGAGTCGCCGGTGAAGCCGGCGCGGGCCCACTCGGGTAGCGGGCCGGTGTCGACGGGGGAGCCGCATCCCGAGCGGGCGGAGGTGGCGGCCGGCACGGTCTGAGGCGGCGTGCTCAGCGACGGTGCGCCTGGAGAGGGTGCGCCCAGTGCGGGGGCGGTCTGGGACGGCGGTTGTGGGCGGTCGGCGGTACAGCCGCCGGACACCGCGACGACGGCCGGCAGCAGCACGGCGCACCACGAAGAAAGTCTCACGCGTCCGTGAGTCGCGGCGGCGGCGTGAGGTTCCCGGGCCGAGCCTAGTCGTCGTAGGACTCGGCGAGCTCGGCGAAGGCATCCTCGACCGGGGCCAGGCGGGTGAGCAGGTCGGACAGTGGGCGCCGGCCGACGAAGCGGGCGCTGTCGCGGCCGATGGCCAGCAGGGAGATCAGCGCCGACTCGTCGCGGGTCGGGAGGGTGCCGGCGGCGTCCTCCCAGAACAGGACGTGGTCCTCGGTGTCGTCGGTCTTGACGGTGGCCGCGCCGGCCAGCATGAGCAGCAGCCGCTGGGCGGGGGGCTCCCAGAAGCCGGAGTGGCCGACCGTCCACAGGTACGCCTCCAGGGCGCCGTCGTGGTGGCGCAGCACGGTCAGTGTCTGCGGGTCGTCGGCGCGTTCGGCGAGCAGGGAGCGAGGGGTCCCGGTGACGGCGTCGGTGGACCACTGCGGCGTGCGGTCGGACCACCACCAGCCGGCGAACATCGCCGAAGGGTTCTCGATGCGTGCGGCGGGCGGCACCGGTGCGTCCAGCCAGGTGTCGAAGCCCTCCCGGGACATGGAGATCCGGGCGGCGGTGAGGAAGGTGTACGACACGGCGACGATCTTAGGTCAGGCCGTCGAGGAGGGTCACCGCCAGCTTCACAGCCAGCCCGAGCGCCGGAACAGGCGGTAGAGGACCACCGACCCGACGGTCATGATCAGCAGGATGAGGTAGAAGCCGTAGTCCCACCGCAGCCCGGGGATGTGTTCGAAGTTCATCCCGTAGATGCCCGCGATCGCGGTCTGCAGCGCGGCGATCGCGGCCCAGGAGGCGATCTTGCGCATGTCGTTGTTCTGGTCCAGGCCGACCTGGGCGAGGCGGGCCTGCAGGATCGAGTCGAGCAGCTCGTTGTCGGAGGCGACCCGGTCGACGACCTGGGTGAGCCGGCCGAGCAGGTCCGCGAAGTACTGCCGCAGCTGCGGCGGCAGCTCCACCACGGCCGGGTCGTTCATCCGGCGCAGCGGCGCCTGCAGCGGCACGACCGCCCGCTTGAACTCGACCAGCTCCCGCTTGAGCTGGTAGATCTGCTGCACGTCGCAGCCGCCGACGCGCAGGAACGCGGTCTGCTCCAGCTGCTCCACGTCCTGCTCCACGTCGGTGGAGACGTCGTGGTAGACCTCGATCATGCGGTCGCACACCGCGTAGGCGACCGCCCACGGACCGCGCCCGAGCATGGCGGGGCGCTGCTCCAGCTGCTGGCGGACGTCGGCGAGCGCGCCCGCGCCGCCGTGCCGGACCGACACGACGAAGTGCGGGCCGATGAGCAGGGTCACCGCGCCGGTGTCGACGACCTCGGAGGTGGCGGTCAGCTCGGCGTGCTCGACGTAGCGGGCGGTGCGGATCACCAGCATCGTCACGTCGCCGCGGCGCTCGACGGCGGGCCGGCGCTCCCGTGCGACGGCCTTCTCGGCGGTGTGGTCGTCGATGCCGATCTCCTCGGCGACGGCCGCGAACTGGGCCCACGTCGGCTCGAACAGCCCCAGCCAGACGAACCCGTTGCGCCGCCGGCGGGCCGCCGCGTACGCCTCGTGGAACGTGTGCCCGCCCGGCTGCCGGACGCCGCGGACGTAGAGCGCGCAGTCGACGATCGAGTCCCGCCCGTCGTCGGCGAGCAGGTGCGGCAGTGGCTCGCCGGGCTGCAGGTGGCGCATCATCCGGCCGATCATCCGGCCGACCCGCCGGCCGACCCTGACCTGCTGCACTCGCGACCCCTTTCACGTGCCACGCGGTAGCGCCACGCTACCGCGTAGATCGTCAGGGGGTATCGGCCGTGCGGGGTAGCGGGGGAGTCTCGCTCTCGTCCAGCTGGACGTAGAGCAGCGCGCCGAGCACGAGCAGCGTGCCGGCGAAGACCTCCCAGCCGAGCGCGATCCCGGCGACCGTGACGACCACGCACTGCACGACCAGCGCGACCATCGTCAAGCGGCCGGCGGTCCGCTGTCCGAGACGGCCGGCGGCCCGCTGTCCGAGACTGCCGGCGGCGCCAGGTCCGACACGGCCGGCGGTGCGGTGTCCGAGGCGGCCGGCGGCGCGGCGCCGCAACGCGGCAGCGAGCAGCACCGCGCCGAGCGCGACCAGCAACGCACCCAGGATGACGGCGGCGACCCGGATCCCGACCTGGGCATGGCCTGGATCGGCGCCGTTGAGCGACATGGAGTATGCCCCGATCACCCCACCGACGACGAACAGCGCGGCGCCGACGACCACGCCCTCGACGATGATCCCGATCGCCGCGGCCAGCAGCGCCACCATTCGCATCCGGTCAAGTTACTCCCGGGTAGCCGAGGCTTCAAGGGCTGTCGATGAGTCTCGTTAAGGTTGCCCGGATGTACTCGCACATCCTGTTCGACTTCTTCGGCACGCTCGTCGACTATGACGCCGGCCGCACCAGCCAGGGGTACCCGCGCGCCTACGCGGAGCTGGGCGGGCTCGGCGCCACGGTCTCCTACGCCGAGTTCCTCCAGGGCTGGGACGGCGCGTTCGCGGCGTTCGACCGGGACAGCGACGCCGACGACCACGAGTTCTCGATGGCGCAGGTCGGCACCGCCTACCTCACCGAGGTGCTCGGCCGGGTGCCCGCCGCCGGCGAGGTCGACGCGTTCACCCGGGCCTACCTGGCCGAGTGGAGCGCCGGCGTCAGGTATCCCGATGGGGTTGTGCCGCTCATTCAGTCGTTGTCGCGGGTGTACCGGCTGGCCGTCGTCACCAACACGCACCAGCCGGACCTGGTGCCGGGCCACCTCGCGGCGATGGGCATCGCCGACCTGATGGACGTGGTGATCACGTCGGTGGAGGTCGGCCACCGCAAGCCGCACCCGGCGATCTACGCCGCGACCGTGGAGGCGCTCGGCATCGAGCCGTCCGCGGCCGTCTTCGTCGGCGACACCTACCTCGCGGACTTCGTGGGGCCGGAGAAGTTCGGCATGACCGCGTTCCTCATCGACCCGGCGCGCCGCGCCGACGTGCCCGAGGCGCGGCGCCTCGCCTCGGTGCTCGACCTGCCGACGCGGATGTCTCCCGACGAAGTGGCATAAGGACGAAGTGGCATAAACCGGTCGCGTCCGGACCCACCCCGACGGGTGACGCCCCGGGCGGTATGAGGGAAGTGATATGGATGGGTCATCCCTAGGCATTGCTATATGTACATACGTGACTACCGTCACGGCACATCCGCTGCCAGGGAGGCCGAGTGAAACGAAAGATCGCCGCAGCCGGTGCACTGCTCCTGACCGGGGGCATGCTGGCCGCTCTCGCGTCACCAGCTGACGCGTCGCCCAGCACCCCAGCCCCCTCGGCCCTGCAGGCCCACCGGGCGGACATCCGGGCCGCCGACAGTGAGGCCTACACGGTCGCCAGGAGCCGGAAGGACGCCAGCGGCGCGTCCCATACCCGTTATACCCGCACCTACCACGGCCTGCGGGTCTACGGCGGCGACTTCGTCGTGCACGCCGCGCCGGACGGCGCGTTCAGCAGCGCGTCCGTCGGGCTGCACGCCCCGCTCACCCTCGGCACCAGCGCCGCGGTGTCCAAGACGGCCGGTGCCGCCAAGGCGAAGTCGGCGTTCAGTGGCACGATCACGGCGGTCGGCAGCCCCGAGCTGTTCGTCGACGCGAGCGACGGCACCGGCGTGCTCGCCTACGAGACCGTGGTCAGTGGCTGGCTCGCCGACGGACAGACCCCGTCGAAGCTGCACGTCATCACCGACGCGAACACCAACGCGGTGCGCGGCGCCTTCGACGAGATCGAGACCGTCCAGGGCACCGGCAACAGCATCTACTCGGGTTCGGTCCCGATCGACACGACGCTGTCGGGCACGACCTACCAGATGATCGACCCGTCGCACGGCAACGGCCGGACCTGCGACATGAACAACGGCACCAGCACCTGCACCACGTTCACCGACGCGGACAACACGTGGGGCACCGGCGCCAACTCCAACCGGCAGTCGGCCGGCGTCGACGCGCACTTCGGCGCGGCGGTCACGTTCGACTACTACAAGAACGTGCACGGCCGGAACGGCATCTTCGGCAACGGTGCCGGCGTGCCGTCGCGGGTGCACTACGGCAACGCGTACGTCAACGCGTTCTGGGACGGCGCGCAGATGACCTACGGCGACGGCTCCGGCAACAGCCGGCCGCTCGTCGCGCTGGACGTCGCGGGCCACGAGATGAGCCACGGCGTCACGGAGGCGCTGGCCGGCCTGGTGTACTCCGGTGAGTCCGGCGGTCTCAACGAGGCCACCAGCGACATCTTCGGCTCGATGGTCGAGTTCTACGCGAACAACGCCAGCGACGCGGGCGACTACCAGATCGGTGAGAAGATCAACATCAACGGCAACAACACGCCGTTGCGCTACATGTACAACCCGACCCTGGACGGCTCGTCGCACGGCTGCTGGTCCACCACCACCAAGAACGTCGACGTGCACTACAGCTCCGGCCCGGCGAACCACTTCTTCTTCAACCTCGCCGAGGGCACCGGGGCCACCGCCTACGGCACCTCGCCGGTCTGCGGCTCCGCGCCCGCCGTCGTCGGCATCGGCCGGGCCAAGGCGGAGAAGATCTGGTACCGCGCGCTCGACGTCTACTTCACCTCGAACACCAGCTACGTGAACACCAGCAACCCGGGCAACACGGCCCGGGCGTACTCGCTGAGCGCCGCGACCGACCTGTACGGCACCTGCTCCGCGGAGTACAAGGCCGTCCAGGCCGCGTGGACCGCGGTGAACGTGGCCGGCAACGACGCCGTCTGCCCGACCGGCAACGACTTCTCCCTCGCCGCCGCGCCGGCGAGCGGCTCGGTCAACCCGGGCAGCTCGGCGACCAGCACGATCACCGCGACGCTGACCAACGGCTCGGCCCAGACCGTGGCGCTGACCGCGTCCGGCCTGCCGTCGGGTGCGACCGCCAGCTTCAGCCCGGCCTCGATCAACTCGGCCGGCGGCACGTCCACGCTGACGATCGCCACCTCCGCGTCGACCCCGTCCGGCACCTACGCGGTGACCATCACGGGCACGGGCGCCAGCTCGACCCGGACCACCACGTTCAGCCTGACCGTCAACGGCGCGCCGGGCTGCACCGGGACCAACGGCAACGACGTCGCGATCCCGGACAACACCACGGTGACCAGCACGATCACCATCAGTGGCTGCAACCGCAACGCCTCGGCCACCAGCTCGGTGAACGTGGCGATCTACCACACCTACCGCGGTGACCTGGTCGTCGACGTCGTCGCCCCCGACGGCTCGGTCTACAACCTGTCGAACCGGTCCGGTGGCAGCGCCGACAACATCATCCAGAACTTCACCGTCAACCTGTCGACCGAGGCCGCGAACGGCACCTGGACCCTGCGGGTCCGCGACGCCGCGAGCCTCGACACCGGCCGGATCGACACCTGGACGCTCACCCTCTGACGTCCGGGGGACTTTAGGCCCCGAACGTCTGTGGCCGACGACACAGCGTCGACACATGGCATAACGCCCACAACGGCGCAGGCAGGCACCGACCGGTCCTGCCTGCGCCAATGTGAGACCTGGCCGTGATGGATTCGATATGAGAGCGGGACAGCGCTAACGCTCCGTGACCTGTAGAAAATTCCGCATGTCCAAGGTTGTTAGATTCGGCGTCTCCATCGTCGTGCTCCTCGTCCTGGCCGGCATCGGCTGGTACCTCAACCGCGACTCTGCGGAGAACGCCAACGTCGGCGACTGCCTGCACGAGGTTTCGGCAAACGAACTGAAGATCGTGAAGTGCGGCGGCGCCGACGCGGACTACAGCGTCGTCGGAAAGGTCAGCAAGCAGGACGCCTCCGTCGCCCGCGACCCGAACACGACGGTGTGCCAGGCGTTCCCGGAGGCGACCGGCCTCTACTGGTGGGGCAAGACGGGCGAGAAGGGCGACGTGCTCTGCTTCAAGGAGCTCAAGGCCGCCTGATCCGCTGATCTGCTGCGGCAACGTCCGGCACGACCGCGCCGCCGCACGGCTCCACACTCAGCTTTGCCGCTCGTCCCCCCACCCCTCGCGACCCCGGCCCGGAACTCCGGTGCCGGGGTCGCTCTGTGTCCGGGGGGAAGGCAGTGAACTCAGTAGCCGGGGAAGACGGCGCGGAGGTCGTCGAGGGTGATCGGGCCGGTGATCTTCACGTCGGACGGGGTGTACCGGGGACCGAGGCGGCCGGCGGCCAGGCGCAGGAACGCGTCCAGGGTCAGGCTCAGCTCGCCGTCCGGCGACGCCGGGGCGGCGCCCAGGGTCACCGGGTCGGCCAGGCGCAGGCCGCGCTGCTCGCCGATGTCGGTGAGCGTGACGAGCAGGTCGGCGGTGCGCCCGTCGAGGTACGCCGGCTTCGCGATCCAGCCGAACAGCCCCTCCACCCGCTCGTCGATGAGCACCGCCGCCTCCGGCGCGAGGGTCGCCGACGGGTCGAGCGCGACCCGGACGTCCCAGTCGTGGTAGCCGAACTCGGTCAGCCGCAGCACCGCCGACGTCGCGACGTCGACGGGCTCGGGCATCCAGCCCACGTCGATGCGGTGCGAGGCGCGCTGCTCGGCGTCGAGTGCCTCGTATGCCTCGACCAGGCGCTGGTTCGCAACCGGGAACTCGACAGCCCGCTCGGCCGGGGTCATCCCGTCCCACCGGGCCCACACGCCCTTGTTGAACTCGAACTCCGGGGCGGGGCGGCCCTCGAGCGAGGCGCGCACCACCTCCAGGTTGATCTCGGCTCCGCTGCCCAGGTGGCTGATCACCTGGGAGATGTCCCACTCGCTCGCCGCCGAAGGGCTGGTGAGCTGCTCAGACGTGAGGCCGCGAACGACGGTGGTGAGATCCTCGTGCCCCTTGCGCAGGGCGGCGATCGCCTGGTCGGCTCGGCTGCTCATCGTGCTCCTTCAACGCTTGAACATCGACAATTTCCTTGAAGCATAAACAAGTTTGTGACGCAGGACATGACTAGGACTGCCCGATCGGCAATATTGCCGGGTTGGCAACATCAGGTACGTTGTCGATCGTGAACACGGGGCCCGGGTTGCGTGAACGGGACGACGCCGCCACGCGAACCACGTCCCAGCAAGGGACGCGGGTGCGTCCCCGTGCCTGGGCCGAGCTGCTGCTCATCGTCGGACTCTTCCTCGCGTACAAGATGGGCCGGCTGCTCGTCGACGGGCGGGTCGGGGAGTCGTACGCCAACGCGAAGCTGGTCTGGCGCGCCGAGCGGGCGCTGTGGCTACCGGGCGAGGCGGACCTGCAGCACCTGCTGCTCACCTCCGACGTCGTCATCCGCGTCGCCAACGTCTACTACGCCGTCGTGCACTTCCCGGCGACCGTCGCGTTTTTGTTGTTCATGTACGTCTTCCGTCCCGCACACTACCTGCGTTTCCGGCGGATCCTCGCCTGGTTGACCGCGGCGGGGCTGGTCATGCACCTCGGGTTCCCGCTCGCGCCGCCGCGGATGCTGGCCGGCATCGGGATGATCGACACCGCCGCGAAGTTCGGTCCGTCGGTGTACGGGCCGCCGCAGACCGACACGCTCAGCAACCAGTACGCGGCGATGCCGTCGCTGCACGTCGGCTGGGCGCTGGTCATCGCGCTCGGGCTCATCACGGCGACCAGCGGCCGGTGGCGCTGGCTGTGGCTGGCCCACCCGGTGATCACGATGCTGGTCGTCGTCGGCACCGCCAACCACTACTGGCTCGACGGGATCATCGCCTCGATCCTGGTCGGCGCGCTGATGCTGGTCGTGGGGCGCACCCGGGGGCGGACCGGGACGCAGGCCGACGCGCCCGCGCCGGTCGAGATCCCCGCGCAGCTGCGGCGCAACCTGGACTACCTCGCCGTCGGCGAGGCCGCCTACCTGGCCACCTTCGGCGACACGATCACCGACGCCGGGCATCCGCAGACCGTTGGAAAGCCGACCTGACCGACGCGGGGCCGGCACGTCTGCGGTACGAATAGCGCGTGGACTGGAACCTACGCACCTGCGCGCGGCGCGGGCACGTCACCTACGCGCCGGACGAGGCGCCCTTCCGGGAGCGGCTGCACGCCACGACCCCTGTCGGCGCGGCGTGGCGCTGCCTGCGGTGCGGCGACTTCGTCATCGGCGAGCCGCAGGCGCAGGGCCCCGCCGAGGACGCCCCGATCGTGCTGCGGGGCCGGGCCCTGCGCGACGCGCTCGTGCTGCGGCTGCTGTCGATCGAGCGGTTCGCCAAGGGCATCGCCGTGCTGCTCGCCGGCTACGGGGTGTTCCGCTTCCGCAGCCACCGCGACGGCGTCGAGCGGGCGTTCAACGAGGACCTGCCGCTGCTGCGCCCGTTCGCGGACCGGATCGGCTGGAAGTTCGAGGACTCCGCGATGATCCACACGATCCGGACGGTCATCGAGGCGGAGTCCAAGACGCTGCTGTGGGTCGCGATCGGCCTGATGGTCTACGGCGTCCTGCAGGTCGTCGAGGGCGTCGGCCTGTGGATGCTGAAGCGCTGGGGTGAGTACTTCGCCGTCGTCGCCACGTCGCTCGGCCTGCCGGTGGAGATCTACGAGCTGTCGGAGAAGGTCACCTGGCTGCGCATCGGCGCGCTCGTGGTGAACATCGTCGCCGTGCTCTACATCCTGCTGTCGAAGCGGCTCTTCGGGCTGCGTGGCGGGCATGCCGCGTACGCCGCCGAGCGGCACGAGACCAGCCTCATCGAGGTGGAGATCGCCGCCAGCGAGCCGACCCTGCCGAAGGGTCTGCGCAACCCGAAGGCGCCGGTCGCCCAGGGTGACGAACGCCCGACCGAATTGACCTCTGGCGGGAAACGTGCGGGCGTCGTATAGTTGAACGCGAGACCGGCATCTTCCCCCGTGGATGCCGGTCTTCTACTTTTCCCGGGCGGACCTGATCGCCCGGATGGTGTTGAGGTTGTGCTCGCGGGCGCAGGCCTCGAGCGTGCCCGCGTCGTCCTCGCCCCGCTCCAGCCGGTCCAGCAGCTCGTCGTGCTCGTCGACCGCGGCCCGCACCCGCAGCCGGGGGTAGAGCGACGCCAGGACCCGCGACGCGTCGATGCGGTCCCAGATCCATTCGAGGGCCTCGATCACGTGCCGGTTGCCGCAGCAGCCGTAGATCGTGCGGTGGAACTCCCGGTGCAGCGCCATGACCCGCTCGTTGTTCTGCTCCAGGCGCAGCTGGGCGTTCAGCCCCCGGGCGGTCCCGATCCGCTCGGCGGACATCTGCGGCGCCGCGGCCGCGAACGCGAACCCGTCCAGCAGCGCCAGCATCTCGACCAGCTGCACCCAGTCGTCGTCGCCGAGCGTGGCGACCCGGGCGCCGACGTTGCGCTCGAAGCTGACGAGGCCTTCCGCCTCCAGCCGCCGGATCGCCTCCCGCACCGGCACGGGGCTGACGTCCAGCTCCCTGGCCAGGGTGCTGAGCACGAGGCGATGTCCAGGCCGGTACCGGCCGTCGAGGATCCGCTGGCGGATGCGGCGGTAGGCGAGCTCGTGCTTCGACAGCGCGGGCGGCCCGTCATGGTCCGCGGGCCCGGACGGCCCGGTACTGCTGTGCTCATGCTGCACGTGCGAGTTCCGCTCTTGACAGGGGCCGGGCGCCCGCACGATCATATACGATCGGATGGAGGGCAGTGTCATCCTCACATTCCCGCAGCTGGTTCGCCATCGGCGGTGCGGCTGATGCGAGACGGGGGCGGCCGCACCCGCCGATGGCGCACTGGCGCGGTGTACGAGTCCCGTTCTCTGCGTACGCTGGTCGGGTGGGTGAGGCGGCCTGGTCGACGTCCGACGATTCCGAGGTGAGCCGCGACCTCGGCGCGGTCGACTGGGCGGCGACCCCGCTGGGTGAGCCCGCGAGCTGGCCGCAGAGCCTGCGCTCGGTCGTGCGGATCCTGCTCGGCTCCCGGTTCTCGATGTGGATGGCGTGGGGCCCCGAGCTGACGTTCTTCTGCAACGACGCCTACCGGCGCGACACGCTCGGCAAGAAGTACCCGTGGGCCCTGGGCAAGCCGGCCCGCGACGTGTGGGCCGAGATCTGGCCCGAGATCGGCCCGCGGATCGCCGCCGTCATGCAGACCGGCAACGCCACCTGGGACGAGGCGCTGCGCCTGTTCCTCAGCCGTAGCGGCTACACCGAGGAGACCTACCACACCTTCTCCTACAGCCCGCTCACCGACGACGACGGGGTCATCGCCGGGATGCTCTGCGTGGTCAGCGAGGACACCGACCGCGTCATCAGCGAGCGCCGCATGGCGACCCTGCGCGACCTCGGCACCGACACCGCCGGCGACGGCGAGGAGGGCCTCTTCCACGCGGTGGTCCGGCACCTCGGGGCCCGCGCCGACGATCTGCCCTTCACCCTCACGTACCTCTTCGACCAGGACGCCGACACCGCCCGCCTCGCCTGCAGCACCGGCGTGCAGCCCGGCGCGCCGGCGGCACCCGCGGTGCTCGACCCTGACGCCGGGCCGTTCTGGCCCGTGGCGGAGCTCGCCCGGGGCGCCCCGCTGACCCTCGGCGGCTACACCGACCTGCCGACCGGCGCCTGGGACGAGCCGCCGACCGAGGCGCGCCTGGTCCCGCTGCCGAAGCCCGGCGGCGGCCGCCCGTACGGGTTCCTGGTCGTCGGGCTCAACCGCTACCGCCCGTTCGACTCCGCGTACGCCGGCTTCGTCGACCTCATCGCCGGGCAGCTCGCGGCGAGGATCGGCACCGCCCGCTCCTACGCGGCCGAGCGCCGCCGCGCCGAGTCCCTCGCCGAGCTGGACCGGGCGAAGACGGCGTTCTTCACCAATGTCAGCCACGAGTTCCGCACGCCGCTGACGCTGCTGCTCGGCCCGACCGAGGACGCCCTCGCCGACCAGGCCAGGCCGCTGCCGCCGGGCCAGCGCGAGCGGGTCGAGGTCGTGCACCGCAACGCCGAGCGGCTGCTGAAGCTCGTCAACACCCTGCTGGACTTCTCGCAGCTGGAGTCGGGCAAGGTCGAGCCGCGCTTCGAGCCGCTCGACCTGGCCACCACCACCGCCGAGCTGGCCGGCATGTTCGACACCGCCGCCCAGCGGGCCGGCCTGCACCTCGTCATCGACTGCCCGCCGCTGCCCCGGCCCGTCCTCGCCGACCCGGAGATGTGGGCGAAGATCACGCTGAACCTGTTGTCCAACGCGCTGAAGTTCACGTTCGACGGCTCGATCACCATCCGGGTCGCCGAGGTCGGCGGCGCCGCCGAGCTCAGCGTCACCGACACGGGCGTCGGCATCGACCCCGCCGACCAGGCCAACCTCTTCGACCGTTTCCACCGCATCATGGGCACCGCCTCCCGCACCCACGAGGGCTCCGGCATCGGCCTCGCCCTGGTCGCGGAGCTCGCCGCCCTGCACGGCGGCACCGCGGGCGTCCACAGCGCCCCCGGCGCCGGCAGCACGTTCACCGTCAGGCTCCCGTTCGCCCCCGAGCCCGTCGCCGCTTCTGGTCCCGTCGCCGCGTCCGGTACCGCCGCCGGCACCGCTCTTGAGGGCGCCGCCGACGGTGCCGGTGGCGCGCACGACGCGGCCGACCGGAAGTCGGCAGCGGACCGGGTCGTGCCCGGGTTCCTGGCGGAGGTCGAGCGGTGGATGGTCCCCGCGCCGCCGTCCGCCACTCCGGTGCACTCGGCGGCGCCGACGGTCCTGGTCGTCGACGACAACAGCGACATGCGGGACTACATCCGCACCATCCTCGAGGCCGACTACCAGATCGTCGAGGCGCCCGACGGCATGGCGGCGCTGCGCCTGCTGCGCGACACCCGGCCGGACCTCGTCCTCACCGACGTCATGATGCCCGAGCTCGACGGCTTCGGCCTCGTCGCCGCCCTGCGCGCCGACAGCGCCGCGGCACTCCTGCCGGTCGTCATGCTGTCGGCGCGGGCCGGCGACGAGGCGACCGTCGAAGGGCTCGACGCGGGCGCCGACGACTACCTCATCAAGCCGTTCTCGCCGCGGGAGCTGCGCGCCAGGGTCCGGGCCAACCTCGAGTTCGACCGGGTCCGGCGCACCCGCGACGAGCTGCAGCGCAGCCGGGAGCTGCTGGACCAGGCGCAGCGCCTCGCGTCCGTCGGCAGCTGGGAGCTCGACCTCGCCACCGGCGACGTCCACGGCTCGGAGGAGTTCCTGCGGCAGATGGGCATGACCGCCGCCGAGCTGCTCGACCCCGCCGCCCGCGAGGCGACCAACGCCCTCCTGCACCCCGACGACCGCGCGCTCGTCGACGCGGCGATGGCGGCCGCGATCGCCGGCGAGCCGCTGGACTACGAGGCCCGGGTGTTTCAGCCCGACGGCTCGCTGCGCGTCTTCCGCACCATCGGCGAGCTGGAGCTCGACGCCACCGGCGCCCCGGTCCGGCTGCGCGGCTCCAACCAGGACATCACCGAGCAGCGCCGCGCCGAGCAGGCCCTCGCCGCCGCCAGCGGCCTGCAGGAGGCCGCCGCCCGCGAGCACCGCATCGCCGACGAGCTGCAGCGCAGCCTCATGCCGCCGCTCACGTTCGCCCCCGAGCACCTCGAGGTCGCCACCTACTACCGGCCCGGCGTCGCCGGCACGCAGGTCGGCGGCGACTGGTACGACGTCATCGAGCTCGGCGCCGACCGCACCGCCCTCGTCATGGGCGACGTCATGGGCCGCGGGGTCCCGGCGGCCGCGGTGATGGGCCAGCTGCGGGCCGCGGTCCGCGCCTACGCCCGGCTCGACCTGCCGCCCGCGGACGTCCTGGAGTTCCTCGACGGCGTCGTGCGCGACCTGCGCGAAGACCAGATCGTCACGGTGGTCTACGCGGTGTACGACCCGGGCGAGCGCAGCCTCACGTACGCCAACGCCGGCCACCTGCCGCCGCTGCTCCTGCTGCCGGGCGGCACCGTGCGCCCGCTCACGGCCTCGGGCCCGCCGCTGGGCACCGGCCCGCTGACCCTGAGCGAGGAGCGCGTCGAGCTGCCCGTCGGGGCGCTGCTCACCCTCTACACCGACGGTCTCGTCGAGCACCGCGACCGCGACCTCGACACGGGCATCGACGCGCTCGCCGCCCACGTCGGCACCCTGACCGGTCCGCTCGCCGACGTCCCGGACCGGCTCGTCGACGCCCTGCTGCCCGACGGCCCGGACGACGACATCACCGTCCTGCTGGCCCGGGTCGTCGCCGAGCCCGGCGAGGAGCGGTCCGTCGTCCAGGACATCCCCGCCGAGGAGCGGGCCGTGCGCACCGCCCGCCAGTTCGTCGCCACGACCCTGCGCCGCTGGGATGCCCCGTCCCGCGTCGTCGATGACCTCGTCCTCGTCGTCAGCGAGCTCGCCGCCAACGCCGTGCTGCACGGCCGCCCGCCCATCCAGCTCCGCCTGCGCAACGGCGGCACCCACGTGGTCCTCGAGCTGCACGACACCGCGACGTACCTGCCCCGCAAGCAGCGCCCGACCCCGGACGACGAGCACGGCCGCGGCCTCCAGCTGGTCTCCTCGCTGTGCGACCGCTGGGGCACCCGGCCCACCGCCGACGGCAAGGCCGTCTGGTGCATGCGCATGATCTGACGCGTCAGGCGCGCAACGCGCGGCGGGCGTCTTCGAGGCCCTTCTCGTTCTCCGCCGGGCCCGCGATGCCGGTCAGGTCGTCGCCGGCGATGCGGCGGGCGAAGTAGTCGGCCTGCACCGCGTACCGGAACCGCACCAGCACGGGGAGCGCGTCGCGGAGCTCGCCGTCGGGGATGGTCCCGGCCCGCCCGTACGCGTCGAGGAACGCGTCGCCGGCGTCGTCGCCCAGGTACATCAGTGCGGAGGCCACGTCGTACAGCAGCGGCCCACGCAACGCGACGCCCCAGTCGATGAGCCCGTGGCCCACGAAGGCCTCCGGCGCGGGGTCGGCGTGCAGCAGCCCCTCGGTGAGCGGACCTTGTGCGTGCAGCGCGTGGACGGCCTCGGCGACCGCCTCCCGCAGCCACGGCCGCAGCCCGAGGTGCGCGGCGCCGGGGTCGACCCAGTCCATCGCGACCTCGCCGTCGACGGTGACGCCCCGCAGCAGGCGGTGCACCTCGGCGAGCCTCGCGCCGATCCGGCCGGGGTCCTCCGTGGCGGTGCCGTCGACGAACGCGAGCAGTGCCAGCCTGCCACCCTGCGCGACGCCTGACGTCGCCGGTATGGTCAGCCGGCCGTCGGTGGTCCTGACCGGGGCGCCGCTGGCGAACCCCCGCCGCGCGAGCGCGTCGGCGACCGCGATCCCGCCGGGGAACCAGTCACCGGCGGCGCACTTCGCGACGTACCGCACGCCGCCCGCGGTCACGAACCACGTGCGTGAGTTCATCCCACCGTGGTGGTCGACGATCTCGGCGCCGGCCAGCCCCCAGTGCGCCTCGAGGAGTGCCCGCACTCAGCGCTGGATCGGCCGGCGGAGCGAGTAGGTGACGGCGTGGAGCCGGTGCGGCTGCCCGACGACGAGCGCGGCGCGGTCATAGGCCTGCCAGCCCTCCGCCCCAGCCCGGTTGAGGTGGCGCAGGTCGTTGTACCGCTCGTCGGTGCCCCACCGCTGCACCCCACCCGGGTGGTGGAACACCGCGTCCCAGTCCTCGAACTTGTCCGTGCCCAGCGTCCCAGCCGCCCGATACTCAAGCCGCGCATACTCCCATTGCGTCACGCCATCCATCATGCACCACTACGTTGGTGGATATGGATCGTGATCGCGACGATGCCGGCCGGGCCCGCAGCGCCCGCCCCCGCGACGGCCTCGGCCGCCCCCTTCCGCGCGGCGCGCAGGGCATCCCGACGATGCCCGACGACGTCGACGCCACCCCCGACGCCGCGCTGACCCTGGCGCAGGAGCTGCTCGACGCGGGCCGCCCGTTCCACGCCCACGAGGTCCTCGAGGCCGCCTGGAAGAGCGCCCCCGCCGAGGATCGTGAGCTGTGGCGCGGGCTGGCGCAGCTCGCCGTCGGCCTGACGCACCTGTACCGCGGAAACCCCACCGGCGGCCACCGCCTGCTGACCCGCGCCGCCGACCGCATCGAGGCCCAGATGCCCGTCCCGCACGGCATCGACGCGCCCGGCCTCGTCGCCTGGGCCCGCGGCGTCGTCGCCGGCACCGTCCCACCCGACGCCCCGGCGCCGCGCCTGCGGTGAGCGCCGCGATGGCCCGCCGTCAGCGCGCCGCGGCCGGCTCCGGCGCCGACAGGTGCAGGACCTCATAGCGCTCGCCGGCCAGGCGGACGCGGGTGCGGATGATCCGCATGTCGTGGTCGGCGGGCAGCGTCAGCTCGTACTGCATGGCCTGCATCAGGGGGTCGCCGCCTTCAGGAGGGACAGGGCGCCCTGGACGGCGCGGTCGAACGGGTCTCTGGAGCCGGCCGCCCGGGCCAGGACGTAGCCGCCCTGGAGGGTGGCGGCGGTGTCGTCGGAGTGCAGGGCCGGGGAGAGCTCGACGGCGGCGATTCCCTCGGCGAGGACGGCGGGCAGCTCGGCGCACAGCCAGTCGAACGTCTCGGCGACCGGGGCGTGCAGGGTCGGGTCGGCGAGGACGTCCGGGTTTTGGGTGAGGCGGCCGACGGGACAGCCGAGGAGCACGTCGCGGCGCAGGTAGGCATTGAGCGGGAGCGGCGTGGTGCCGCTCCCGCTCGTGGTGGCGTTAGGTGCGGTCGATCGGGAGGGCTTGGAAGGTCGAGCGCTCGGCGGCGGCCTGGGCGCGGAGGATCTCGTCGATCTCGCGGGTCTCGTCGGCGGTGTGGCGGCCGAGGATCAGGTCGAGCTCGAGGCGCTCGGCGGGCGTGCGGTAGGCGGCGATCTCCCGGGCGAGGGCCCTGCGTGCGCGGCGGGCCTCGAAGCGGCTGGTTACGGCGTTGCGGACGCGGCTGGCCGTGGTCTGTGCGGGCATCTGGCTTCTCCTCTGGTCTGGTCTCTCTGACGTCTACTGTATCGATTCAGAAAGATCATCACAGCTGGATGGGCGGTGAGCCTCGACACGCGTCGGATGGGCGTCAGGCGCCGCGAGTGGCGCGAGGTGAGTGCCAGGTGGCGTCAGGCGGCTTCGCGGTCGGTGACGTGTGCGGTCGCCTGCCCGGGCACGATCCGCAACGGCCGCCGCGGCGCGGCGCCGCCACGAGCGCCGGGGCCGCCGGAAGCGCCGCCGGGGCCGCCGGAAGCGCCGCCGGGGCCGCCGGAAGAGCCGCCCGAAGAGTCGACAGGGCCCGAGGTCGAGGAGCCGCCGTCGAAGAAGCCCGGGTCGAGGGCGGGGCGGGTCAGGGCGATCACGATCGCGTACCCCGCCAGGACGAACGCGTGGCTCAGCAGCCGCTCCGTCTCGACCCGGCCGGCGAGCAGGTCGTTGACGCTGAGCAGCGCGAGCAGCCCGACGAACGCCGTCAGCATCGGCAGCGCGCCGGCGGGGCGGCCGCGGCGGCTGGCGATCCAGCCGAAGCCGGCGCCGATCGCGACGTTCCAGGCGGCCGACTCGTGCCACAGGTGGCCCGCGCCGTCACCGTGCAGGTCGGAGGCGGTGGCGGCGGTCGTCACCTGGGCGATGCCGAGCATGAACTGGGCCGCCCCGAAGCCCCCGAGCAGCACGCGCAGCGCCAGGACGACGTGGGCCCGGCCGATCCGGCCACGAATCCGAGAAGCGAGCCGCCGACGGAGCCCAGAGGCAGTCCCGGAGGCAGGCGCAGGGGGTACATCGGCCGCCGGAAGCACTCCGTGGGCGTCGAGGGCGGCGAGGAGGTCGTCCACGCCGGCCGGCTGCGCGGGCACCTGCTGGACCCGGAAGAGCCGGGTGGCTGTCACCGCGTCGGCGTGCCAGGCCCGGCAGTCGGCGCAGCGGCGCAGGTGCGCGTCGGTGAGGGCGGCGTCGATCGGCTCGTCCTCGCCGTCGAGGCGGGCCGACAGCGCCTCGCGGAAGGCAGCGCAACGTTCCACGCCCCGATGGTGCCAGACGGAGGCGCCCCGCAGGTCATTCGGCGGCGTTCACCGCGTCCGTGACGGTGTCGAAGAGCGGGAAGACGTTGTCCAGGCCGGTGATCCGGAAGACCCGGCGGATCCGTTCCTCGGGGCAGACCAGGCGCAGCGAGCCGGAGGCGCTCTCGCGGACCCGGTTGTGGGCGCCGATCAGCACGCCGAGGGTGGTGGAGTCCATGAACGTGACGGTCGTCAGGTCGACGATCACCGTGCCGGAGCCCTCGTCGAGCGCGGTCGTGATCGCCTGGCGCAGCCGCGGCGCGGTGCTGACGTCGAGTTCGCCGTCCGCCCGGACCACGGTGTGCCCATCGAACGTCGAGATCGGGAACGTCATCAGGCAATCTCCGCATCGTTGAGTGGCGGTATGACGGTAGCCGGTCTTGCGCCGGACGATATCGTTGGGCCGGAACATGCTGTTGGGAGGACCCGTGGACGACTCGCCCGCCGGCGTGCCGATCGAGATCCTGCTCGTGGAGGACGACCCGGGCGACGTGCTCATCACGCGCGAGGCGTTCGCCGACCACAAGGTCTCCAACCGGCTGACGGTCTGCGCCGACGGCGCCGACGCGCTGCGGTTCCTGCGCCGCGAGGGTGCCTATGCGACGGCGCCCCGCCCCGACATCGTGCTGCTGGACCTCAACCTGCCGGGCGTCGACGGCCGCACGGTGCTGGCCGCGATCCACGCCGACCCGGCGCTCAACGACATCCCCGTCGTGGTGCTGACCAGCTCCCGCGCGGAGGAGGACTTCCTGCGCAGCCACGAGCTGCGGGTCGACACGTACATCGCCAAGCCCGTCGACTTCGCCAGCCTGATGCACGTCGTGCGCCGGATCGAGACGTTCTACATCAGCGTCCGCCGCAACGCGACCGCCTGATCCGGAATACCTCGCGCGCCGATGACCGCACGAGGTATTCACGGAGGCGGGGTCAGGGGGCGTCGATGGCGTTGCGGGTGATGGACTCGGCGAGCCAGCGGCCCGAGGACTTCACGGTGCGGGCGAGCGTGTCGTAGTCGACGTGGATGAGGCCGAACCGGCGGCTGAAGCCGAACGCCCACTCGAAGTTGTCCAGCAGGGACCACGCGAAGTAGCCGCGCAGGTCGACGCCGGCGGTGATGGCCTCGTGGACGGCGGCGAGGTGGCCGCGCAGGTAGGCGATGCGCTCAGGGTCGTGGACCGCGCCGTCGGCGGTGCGGCGGTCGTCGTAGGCGGCGCCGTTCTCCGTCACGTAGATCGGGCGGTCGCCGTAGTCGCGGCGGATCCGCAGGAGCAGGTCGCGCAGGCCGGTCGGGTCGACGGACCAGCCCATGTGCGTGACCGGGCCCGGCGTCGGGTGGAAGCGGACGTGCTGCGCCGTCGGGTAGGGCGTGCCCTCGTCGAGCGTCCCGTCGGTGGCGGCGCTGACCAGGTCCGGCTGGTAGTAGTTGACGCACACCGCGTCGACCGGCTGCGACACGACCTCCAGGTCCCCGGGCCGCACGTACGACATGTCGGTGATGTCCGCGATGTCGGCGATGGTGTCCGTGGGGTACGCGCCGCGCAGGATCGGGTCGAAGAAGATGCGGTTCAGCAGGCCGTCGATGCGCCGCGCGGCGTCCACGTCGGCCGGGGCGTCGGTGAAGGGGCGGACCGCGCCGGCGTTCAGCGCCACCGACACCTGCCCGGTGACCCCCGCCGACCGTAGCGCCGCGACCCCCAGGCCGTGCGCCAGCAGCAGGTGGTGCGTGGCGACCAGCGCGTTGAGGTGTCCTCGCCGGCCCGGCGCGTGCCCGCCGGTGCCGTACCCGAGGAACGCCGAGCACCACGGCTCGTTCAGCGTGTTCCACAGCGCGACCCGGTCGCCGAGCCGCGCGGCGACGGCCGCCGCGTAGTCGCCGAAGCGCAGCGCGGTGTCCCGGTTGGTCCAGCCGCCGGCGTCCTCCAGCTCCTGCGGCAGGTCCCAGTGGTACAGCGTCGCGGCCGGCTGGACGCCGGCGGCGAGCAGCTCGTCGACGAGCCGGTCGTAGAAGCCGAGGCCGGCCTCGTTGACGCCGGACCCGCCGGCCGGGCGGATCCGCGGCCACGCGATCGAGAACCGGTACGCGGACAGCCCGAGGTCCTTCATCAGCGCGACGTCGCCGCGGTAGCGCTCGTAGTGCCCGGTGGTGCGGGCGCCGGTGTCGCCGTTGTCGATGCGGCCCGGCTGGGCGGCGAAGGTGTCCCAGATCGACGGGGTGCGGCCGTCGGCGTCCACGGAGCCCTCGATCTGGTAGGCGGCGGTCGCCGCGCCCCACCAGAAGTTCGACGGGAACGTCAGGACCTCTGTCGCGGTCCGCACCGCTGTCGTGCTCACACCCACCACCACTTCCCCGTGCGACAAGTTGGAGGCTTGGAGAGCGCTCTCCAAGCCGTGTGACCAGACTGCGACGTCGCGTGTGCGGGTGTCAAGGTGCGGCGTGGCGCGCTTCTTCGCAAAACGGGCAAATTGCTCGCAAAGAAGTCCGCCACTCTTGACACGCGGGAAACCACGGGGCAACACTGCGACCTATCGGAGAGCGCTCTCCAAACCGCCCGCCGCGCCTCCACACCCCTCAGCAAGGAGCTCACGTGCATCCGGCACACGCTTCCGCCCCCGCCTGGCGGAGACTGCTCAGTTCGCGATGGCGCATCATTCTGGTGGCCGCCGTCGTCGCAGCCATCGCTGTCGTGGTCGCGCCCTTCGCGCGCGCCGCGGACAGCCTGATCTCGCAGGGCAAGCCCGTCACGTCGTCGTCGGACCAGGCTCCCGACGTGGCCGCCAGCTTCGTCAACGACGGCAACGCCGGCACCCGCTGGAGCAGCCAGTGGAGCGACCCGCAGTGGATCCGCATCGACCTCGGCGGCACCGCCACCATCAGCCAGGTCGTGCTGCAGTGGGAAGGCGCCTACGGCAAGTCGTTCAAGATCCAGACGTCGGCGAACGACAGCACCTGGACCGACATCTACACCACGACGACGGGCGCCGGCGGCACGCAGACGCTCAACGTCTCCGGCACCGGCCGGTACGTCCGCATGAGCGGCACCGAGCGCGGCACCGGCTACGGCTACTCGCTGTACGAGTTCAAGGTGTACGGCTCCCTGGACGGCACCACCAACCCGGGCACGTGCGACACCGGGACCAACGCCGCGCAGGGCAAGACCGCCACCGCCTCCAGCGTCGAGGGCGCCGGCACCCCGGCCTCCGCCGCGGTCGACGGTGACGCCGGCACGCGCTGGAGCAGCCAGTTCAGCGACCCGCAGTGGCTGCAGGTCGACCTCGGCAGCAAGCAGAACATCTGCCAGGTCGTGCTGCAGTGGGAGGGCGCCTACGCCAAGGCCTTCCAGATCCAGGTCTCCGACAACGCCACCAGCTGGACCGACGTCTACACCACCAGCACCGGCACCGGCGGCACCCAGACGATCCCGGTGACCGGCGCCGGCCGGTACGTGCGGATGTACGGCACCGCCCGCCCCGGCGGCTACGGGTACTCGCTGTGGGAGTTCAAGATCTCCACCGGCGGCGGCACCACGACCACCCCGCCGACCAGCACCAGCCCGTCGCCGAGCACCCCGCCGTCGCAGGACCCCAACTGGACCCCGGTGTGGAGCGACAACTTCGACGGTGCCGCCAACACCTCGCCCAACGCGGCCAACTGGCTGCTGCGCACCGGCACCCAGTTCCCCGGCGGCGCCGCGAACTGGGGCACCGGCGAGGTCGAGACCGCCAGCGCCTCCACCGCCAACGTGTACCTCGACGGCGCCGGCAAGCTGAACATCAAGGCGATCCGCGACGGCGGCGGCGCGTGGACCTCGGGCCGCCTGGAGACCCAGCGGACCGACTTCCAGGCCGCGGCCGGCGAGCAGGTCAAGTTCACCGCCGTGCTCAAGCAGCCCGACGTCGCCAACGCGGCCGGCTACTGGCCGGCGTTCCGGGCGACCGGCGCCGCCTACCGCGGCAACTACACCAACTGGCCGTCCGTCGGCGAGACCGACATCATGATGGACGTCAACGGCCGCAGCCAGCTGTCGCAGACCCTGCACTGCGGCACCGCCCCCGACGGGCCGTGCGGCGAGTACAACGGCCGCACCTCGGGCCTGGCCAGCTGCACCGGCTGCCAGACCGGCTACCACGAGTACACCCAGGTCATCGACCGGACCAAGACCGACGAGGAGATCCGCTTCTACCTCGACGGCAAGCAGTCCTGGATCGTGCGCAAGAGCCAGGTCGGCGTCACCGCGTGGAACGCGGCCGTCAACCACGGCTTCTACCTGCGCCTCGACCTGTCCATCGGCGGCTCGCTGCCCAACGCGATCGCCGGCTTCACCACCCCGACCCCGGACACCACCTCCGGCGGCGTGCTGTCCGTGGACTCCGTCTCCGTGTCCAAGCAGACCGGCACCGTGCCGGCCGCGATGACCGACCCGGCGACCCCGGCCGGCCCGAGCGTCGTCAAGGTCACCGGCTCGCAGGGCAACTGGCAGCTGCAGGTCAACGGCCAGCCGTACGAGGTCAAGGGCCTCACCTACGGCCCGCCGCAGGCCGCCGCCGACGGTTACATGCGGGACCTGAAGAACATGGGCGTCAACACGATCCGCACCTGGGGCGTGGACGACGCGAACACCCCGACCCTGCTCAACCGGGCCGCGCAGCAGGGCATCAAGGTGATCGTCGGGCACTGGCTCAACCAGGGCGCCGACTACGTCAACGACACCGCGTACAAGAACGCCACCAAGACCGAGGTCGTGAACCGGGTCAACGCGCTCAAGAACAACCCGGGCGTGCTGATGTGGGACGTCGGCAACGAGGTCATCCTCACGATGCAGGACCACGGCCTGGACGCCGCGACGGTCGAGGCCCGCCGCGTGGCGTACGCGAAGTTCGTCAACGAGCTGGCGGTCGCGATCCACGCCGCCGACCCGAACCACCCGGTCACCTCGACCGACGCGTACACCGGCGCGTGGCCGTACTACAAGAACAACTCCCCGGCGCTGGACCTGCTCGCGGTCAACTCCTACGGCGCGATCAACAACATCAAGCCGGACTGGATCGCCGGCGGCTACACCAAGCCGTACGTGGTCACCGAGGCCGGCCCGTCCGGTGAGTGGGAGGTCCCGAACGACGTCAACGGCGTGCCGAGCGAGCCGACCGACCTGCAGAAGCGGGCGGGCTACACGGCCAGCTGGAACGCGATCAAGGGGCACCCCGGCGTGGCGCTCGGCGCGACCGAGTTCCACTACGGCCTGGAGAACGACTTCGGTGGCGTCTGGCTCAACACCTACGGCGGCGGCTGGCGCCGGCTCGGGTACGGCGCGCTGAAGCAGGCGTACACCGGCACCCCGCTGGCCAACACGGCGCCGGAGATCACCAGCATGACGGTCGGCAACCAG
Organism: Dactylosporangium sp. NPDC049742; assembly: GCF_040674675.1. Lineage (NCBI taxonomy): Bacteria > Bacillati > Actinomycetota > Actinomycetes > Micromonosporales > Micromonosporaceae > Dactylosporangium > Dactylosporangium sp. NPDC049742. The sequence goes on from NZ_JBFANF010000065.1 coordinate 62,055, forward strand.
ACCGCCGTGCCGGCCGGTGGCACGTTCACCGTGAACGTCGCCGCGACCGACCCGAACAACGACACCATCCGGTACAACGTGATGATCAGCGACAAGCACATAACCGGGAACACCGGCTTCCGCAACGTCAACTTCACCCAGAACGGCTCCACCTTCACGGTGACCGCTCCGGAGACCCTCGGCGTGTGGAAGGTGTACGTCTACGCGTTCGACGGCCAGGGCAACGTGGGCATCGAGACGAAGTCGTTCAAGGTGGTCCCGCCGGTCATCGCCGGCACCAACATCGCCCAGGGCAAGACCGTGACCGCGTCGACCTACCAGCCGACCGGCACCAACGGCCCGCAGCTGCCGTCCTACGCGACCGACAACAACTACGGCACCCGCTGGGCGTCGGAGTGGGTCGCCACCGCGTGGTGCACGGTCGACCTGGGCAGCAAGCAGACCTTCAACAAGGTCTTCCTGGCCTGGGAGGCGGCGTACGCGACCGGCTACCAGATCCAGACGTCCGACGACAACAACAACTGGACGACGATCTACTCGACGACCACCGGCAACGGCGGCTTCGACGAGATCAACGTCAACGGCAACGCCCGCTACGTGCGCATGAACGGCACCGCTCGGGCCACCACCTACGGGTACTCGCTCTGGGAGTTCGGCGTGTACCGGTAAGTCACGCGATTCGGGCGGGCGGCGTCTGCCGCCCGCCCTTTCGTCTGTATTTTTCAGCGAATTTCATGCTATGTAGTGGAGAGCGCTCTCCATGCTCCGTGCTATAAAACCGGCCATGAGCGATCCACGTTCGGCCCGCAAGCCCACCCTTGAAGACGTCGCGGAAGCCGCCGGCGTCTCCCGGGCGACGGTCTCGCGCGTCATCAACGGTGTTCGCAACGTCGACCCGAAGCTGCACGAGATCGTGTGGCAGGCCGTCGACGCCACCGGCTACGTGCCCAACCGCGCGGCCCGGTCGCTCGTCACCCGCCGCAGCGGGACCGTCGCCCTCGTCGTCTCCGACTCGGTCAGCCACGACGACGACCCGTTCATGCGCCGGTTCTTCGCCGACCCGTTCTTCGGCCGGATCGTCGGCGGCGTCATGTCGGTCCTGCGCCCCCGGGGCGTCCAGCTCGCGCTGCAGATCGTCGGCACCGACGAGGCCCGCGGCCGGCTCGTCGGCGACCTCGGGCAGGGCCAGGCCGATGGCGCGGTCGTGCTGTCGCTGCACCCCGACGACACGCTGCCCCGCCAGCTCTACGAGGCCGGCATCGCCGCGGCCCTCGTCGGCCGCCCCGCCCAGCCGGTGCCGATCAGCTACGTGGACCTCGCCAACGACGCCGGCGGCGTCCTGGCCGCCGAGCACCTCATCGGCCGCGGCTGCACCCGCCTCGGCATGATCACCGGCCCGGCGCACGTCCCCGCCAGCCAGGACCGGCTCACCGGCTTCCGGCAGGCCCTCGCCCGGCACGGGCACGCCTGGTTCCCCACCGTCGAGGGCGGCTTCACCTACGAGTCCGGGGAGACCGCCCTGCTGGAGCTGCTCGACCAGCAGCCCGAGCTGGACGGCGTGTTCGTCGCCAACGACGTCATGGCCCAGGCGGCCGTCATGGCGCTGCGCGGCCGCGAGCTGCGGGTCCCCGACGACGTGGCGGTCGTCGGCTTCGACGACAGCAGCGCCGCGCTGGACGCCCGGCCGCAGCTCACCACCGTCCGGCACCCCCTGGAGGACATGGCGGCGGAGAGCGCCCGGCTGGTCCTCGCCCGCATCGACGACCCGTCGCTGCGCGTCGAGTCGGTCATCTTCGACCCGAAGCTCGTCGTCCGCCAGTCCGCATGACGGCCGGCACTCCCGCCGCTGAGGTGGCGGTCTCCGAGTCGTTGGTGGCGGCGTTGGTACGCACACAGCACCCGGACTTCGACGGCCCGCTGCGACTGGTCGCCAACGGCTGGGACAACGCCGTCTACCGGCTCGGCGCGACCTGGTCGGTGCGGCTGCCGCGGCGCGCCGTCGCGGTGCCGCTGCTGGTCAACGAGCAGCGCTGGCTGCCGCGCCTGGCACCGCGGCTGCCGGTGCCGGTCCCCGTCCCGGCGGCGGTGGGGGAGCCGGCCGGCTCGTATCCGTGGCCGTGGAGCATCAACCCGTGGCTGCCCGGCCACCCCGCCACCACGGTGCCCGTGCCGGAGCGGGTCACGTTCGCCGCGGACCTCGCCCACACCTTCGCCGCGCTGCACGTCCCCGCGCCCGCGGACGCGCCGCCGAACGCCTTCCGCGGCGTGCCGCTGAGCGACCGGACCGAACCCGTGCGGGAACGCCTCGCCGGCGGCGGCTTCCCGGCCGGGCTCGCGGCGGCCTGGGAGGAGGCCCTGGACGCGCCGCCGTGGACGGGCCCGCCGGTGTGGCTGCACGCCGACCCGCACCCGGCGAACCTGCTTGCCGGCGACGACGGCCGGCTCGCCGCGCTCATTGACTTCGGCGACCTGACCTCCGGCGACCCCGCCACCGACCTCGCCGCCGCCTGGATGGTGTTCGACGCCGCCGGCCGGGCCGTGTTCCGGGAGACCTACGCCACGCTGGCGCCCCTCGAGGACGCGACGGACGACGCGACCTGGCGGCGGGCGCGGGGCTGGGCGCTGAGCATCGGCTCAGCCATCGCGGCGAGCTCCGCCGACAACCCGGCCATGGCGGCGATCGGCGCGCACGCGCTGGACCAGGTGCTGCTCCCGGACGGGCGGTAACCGGGGCGCGCCACGACTCTGGTCAGTGACGCGCGCCGGGAGCTGCCGGAAGGGCGTGACAGGCAGGCAGTCCACCGCTTGGAGAGCGCTCTCCGAGACGGTTCGATTCTGCCCGTTCGGATCTTCTTCGTCAACCCGCCGCAAGCTGTTGACACCGTCCGGTACCAGCGGGAAACTTCCTTTACGGAGAGCGCTCTCCAGCCGGGTCGGGTGCCGGCGGGGAGCAGCGCCGAGGTGGCCGGCCACACGATCTGAACGGATCGACGGGGGTTGGCTGGGTCACCTGACCGACGCCGTAGGACAGGCTGTTCGGGTTGGTCGTCCAGGCGGGGGCTGCTCGAAGATCGTCCGACGGGCCCGCGGTGCCGTTTCCCGGCCCGCGCCGCGCCCACCGGTGCCGGCCAGGTGCGCCGTCCGGGCCGTGCCGTTCAGGCCGGTCGGAGGGTCCGCCAGCACGTCACCGACGGCGACCGGGTTGGGGTCGCCGCCGGCGGGACGACCGCGCGAGCCGCCGTCCCGTTGCATCGATCCCGCGGTCGCGGCCGGTCGCTCCGGGCTCTGGGCGCCCTGACCGCCGCGGCCGCGGGATCGGTCCCCGACGAAGGGAGCCCGGCCGTGCCACCCCGCCCCGCCACGAAGCTCGCCGCCCTGCCCGCCCTCCTCCTTGCCCCCGTCCTGGCCCTCGGGTCCGCGTGCGCGAGCGACCCGGTCGAGCGGCCGCCGGCCGCGCCGGCCAGCGCGCCGGCCACGACCGACTTCGGCGGCACCGACATCGCGTGGGTGCAGCTGATGATCCCGATGGACGAGCAGCTGCTGCCGGTCCTCGACCTCGCGAAGGAGCGCGGCGCCGACCAGCGGCTGGTCCAGCTGGCCGGTGAGCTGCGCAGCCGGTACACCGGCGAGATCCAGCAGCTGAAGACGCTGCGCCACGGCGCCGGGCTGGACGAGACCAACCCGCACGCCGGGCACAAGATGCCGGGCCTCGTCGACGCCGACAGCCTGGCCGCGATCGGCGGGGCCGGCGGCGCCGAGTTCGACCGGAAGGTCACCGCGTGCCTGCGGGAGCACCTGGATCAGCTGGCGAACCTGGCCCGCTCCGAGATCACCAACGGCACCAGCGCCGCCGTCAAGGACCTCGCCAGGCAGGTGGAGGCGTCCAGGACGGCCGGCCTGACCCAGCTGCCCGGCGCCCCGTGATCCGGAAGGCGCTGTGCGGCTCCTCCGGCTCAGCGGCGTAGCAGGCGGCCGCCGGCGAGCGCGGTGACCAGGACGTCCACCGGCGAGGCCCAGCAGTGCCATCCTCGCCGGCAGGAACCGCGTCGCCGTGATCCGGAAGACGTTGTGCGGCTCTTCCGGGTCGCGGACACCGTGGCGGCGGTTCAGCGGCGCAGCAGGCGGCTGCCCGCCAGGGCAGTGACCAGGACGGTCACCGCGGCGAAGCCCAGCAGCGCCACCCTCGCCGGCAGGAACTGCGTCGCCACGCCGAGGCCGAGGACGGGCACGGCGAGCCCGAGGTAGCCGCCGAGGAACACCGCTGCGAGGGCCTCGCCGCGGGTGGCCGGGGACGCCAGGTCGACGACCGTGGAGACCGCGCCCTTGAGCAGCGCGCCCGCGCCGCCGCCGGCGACCGCGCCGCCGAGCAGGAACACCGGCAGGCTCGCCGCCCACACGCCGGCGGTCACCGTGAGCAGGCCGGCGGCCATGAGCGCCACGCCGCCGGCGACCTGCCGGCGCACCGGCTCGCGGCGCAGCAGGATCTGCGTGGCGGCGCCGCTGGCGAACACCATCGCCGCGACCAGGCCGGCGAGGGCCCGCGAGGGGTGGTGCAGGGTGCCCGCGACGAAGGCCGGCGCCAGCGAGGTGAACAGGCCCAGCACCGACAGCGCCGCGAACGCGCCACCGCCGGCGGCGAGGTAGCGGGGAGAGATCCGCTGCGGGCGGTACCGGCGCGGGCGCGGCGCCACGGGGACCGTCTCCGGGACGCGGGCGACCACGGCCGCCGCCGCGAGCAGGAGCACCAGGAAGACTGCGTAGGAGGTGCGCAGCGGCGCGGGGCCGAACTGGGCGAGCAGGCCGGCCAGCAGCGGGCCGGCCGCGAAGCCGCCGAGGTTCGCCACGGTCGCGACCAGGTCGGCCCGGGCCCGGCCGGCGGACGGGCGGGCGGCGGCGTGCAGCTCGGACAGGTGCGCGGTGGCGGTCGCGGTGAGCATGCCGACGCCGAGCCCGGACAGGACACGGGCGGCGACGACCACGCCGAGCGACGTCGAGGTCAGGAACAGCGCGGCGGCCGCCGCCTCGAGCAGGATCGCCGGCAGCAGGACCCGGCGCCGGCCCCACAGGTCCGACAGGTGACCGGCGAGGAACAGGCTGACGATGACGCCGAACGCGTACGCGGCGAACGCGACCGTGACGTCGATCGTCGAGTAGCCGTCGTGCCGCTGGTAGATCGCCCACAGCGGGGTCGGCACGACGGTGAACGCCAGGGACACCGCGAACGCCACCGCGACGGTCCAGAACCCCCGCTCGTGGCGGGACGTCGACGGAGCCGCCGGAGCCGATCGGGCGGGGCGGGTCAGCACACTGGTCATGGGCACGACTGTGCCGCGGCAGGTCGAGCACCTGCGACGAATGTTCGTGCTCGCAGCTATCATCATCGGTGATGGAGCTGCGGCATCTGGTGTACTTCGTGACCGTCGCCGAGGAGCGCAACTTCTCCCGCGCGGCCCAGCGGCTGCGGGTGGTGCAGTCCGGGGTGTCCGCCGCGATCCGGGCGCTGGAGCGGGAGCTCGGCACGCCGCTGTTCGAGCGCACGTCGCAGCGCGTCGCGCTGACCGACGCCGGCACGGCGCTGCTGCCCGCCGCCCGGGCGACGATCGACGCGGCCCAGGCCGCCCGGGACGCCGTCGACGAGGTCCGCGGCGGGCTGCGCGGCACGGTGCGCATCGGCACCCTGATCTCGGTCGGCTTCGTCGACCTGCCGGGGCTGCTCGGCCAGTTCCGCGCCGAGCACCCGGGCGTCGACCTGCGGATGCGGGCGGCGCCGACCGGCTCGGCGGGGCTGGCCCGGGCGCTGCTGGACGGGGAGCTCGACGTCGCGTTCGTGTCGCTGGCCGGGCGCCCGCCGGCGGGCCTGTCGGTGCGGGTCCTCGTCGCCGAGCCGATCGTCGCGGTGCTGCCGGCCGGGCACAGGCTCGCCGTCCGGGCTGCGGCAGACCCCGCCGGCACGGCTTCCGCGGCCCCCACCGGCACGGCTTCCGCAGGCCTCGCCGGTACGGCTTCCGCGGCCCCTACCGGCAGGGCTTCCGTGAGCCTCGCGGATCTTGTCGACGAGCCGTTCGTGGACTCGCCGCCCGGCTACGGCAACCGGACCGAGGTCGACCGGGGCTTCGCCGCCGCGGGCCTGCAGCGGCGGGTGGCGCTGGAGGTCGCCGACATCGCCACCGTCGCCGACTACGTGCGCAACGGCCTCGGGGTGGCGCTCATCCCGCGCTTCGCGGTGGGGTCCGGTGCCGGGCTGGTGACGCTGCCGGTCACCGGGGCGGGGCTGCGCTGGACGTTCGGGGTGGCGACGGCCTCCGCGCGCGGTCCGAGCGCCGCGGTCCGCGCGCTGCTGGACATGGTCGACGCCCACCGTCTCGAGCGTTGAATTCGCTCAGGTGGGTGCGCCGCGGGCCGAACGGACGGCAAACGGGTTCTCTGCGATGAGGTGCCATGACGGACACGACGCCCCGCCGCGCGGGCGGGCCGATCCAGTGGTTCGGCGACATCCGGATCGGGGTGAAGATCACCGCGGCGCTGGCCGTCGCGCTCCTCGCCGGCGGCCTGGTCGCCTGGGCCGGGCTGGCCGCGCTGGGCACCGCCAACGCCAACGCCACCGCGATCTACCGCGACAACCTGCTGCCGACCAGCATGCTCAACACCGCGCAGGGCGCGCTCGACGACGAGATCAACAGCCTGGCGATGATGGCGATCGCCACGACGCCGGCGGCCACCGAGGCGCAGCGCCAGCGGGCCCTCGGCGCGGCGAAGGCGCTGCAGGACGGCATCGACGCCTACCAGGCGCTCGGCGTGAGCGGCCCGCAGGAGCAGCTGCTCACCGCGCTGCGGCAGGCCGTCGCCGGCCTGCGCAAGGTCCGCGACGAGCAGCTCGTCCAGGCGGCAGCCGCCAGCGATGCCGCCGTGTACGAGCAGGTGTACCAGGGCACGGCCGCACCCCTGGTCGACGCCGCCAACAGGGCCCTCGACGGGCTCGCCGCCTACGAGCGGACCTCCGCGGCGGCGGCCGCGAAGCGCAACGCGGACCAGTACTCCAGCAGCCGCGGCGTCATCGTCGCCTGCCTCGTCGCGGGCTGCCTGATCGCCGCGGCCCTCGGCTGGGTCACGGTGCGCCGGATCGTCGGGCCGATCCGCCTCGTCGGCGGGGTGCTGGCGCGGATGGCCGACGGCGACCTCACCGGCCGGCTCGACCTCGACACCCGCGACGAGGTCGGCGCGATGGCGGGCGCGCTCAACCGGGCGACCCAGAGCATGGGCGCGGCGGTGCGGACGCTGGGGCGGACCTCGTCGTCCCTCGCGGCCGCGGCCGAGCAGCTGTCGGGGGCCAGCACCCAGATCGCGGCGAGCGCCGCGCAGACCAGCGACCAGGTCGCCGTCGTGGCGAGCGCCGCCGACGAGGTGACCCGCAACGTGCACGCCGTGTCGGTGGGCTCGGAGGAGATGAGCCTGTCGATCCGGGGGATCTCGCAGAACGCCAACGAGGCCGCCCTCGTCGTCGGTGAGGCCGTGTCGGCGGCGCAGGCGACCGACGCCACCGTGTCGAAGCTCGGCGAGTCGTCGCAGGAGATCGGCAACGTCGTCAAGACGATCACGTCGATCGCGGAGCAGACCAACCTCCTGGCCCTGAACGCGACGATCGAGGCGGCCCGCGCCGGGGAGGCCGGCAAGGGCTTTGCCGTCGTGGCGACCGAGGTCAAGGAGCTCGCCCAGGAGACGGCCCGGGCCACCGAGGACATCTCCCGCCGCGTCGCCGGCATCCAGGCCGACACCGACACCGCGGTCACCGCGATCCGCGGCATCGGCGAGATCATCGCGAAGATCAACGACTACCAGCTGACCATCGCGTCCGCGGTCGAGCAGCAGACCGCGACCACCGGCGAGATGAACCGCGGGGTCGCCGAGGCGGCCGGCGGCATCACCGAGATCGCCTCCAGCATCGGCTCGGTCGCCGCCGCCGCCCAGGTCACGACCGAGGGCGTGGCCGAGTCGCAGCGCACCTCGGCGGAGCTCGCCCGCATGTCGCACGAGGTCCGGGCCCTCGTGGCCGGCTTCCGCGTCTGAGACCTCCGGCACATCCATTTGCGTCGTCGCGCGCCAATGTTTTTAGACTGACTGGTCAGTCTAAAGTCAGGAGGCCGCCATGAGCGTGGTGGAAGCGCGCGGGCTCGGCGCCCGGACCCGGCGCGGGTGGGTGTTCCGCGACGTCGACCTCGACGTCGAGGCGGGGGAGCGGGTCACCGTCACCGGCCCGGCCGGCAGCGGCCGCACGTCGCTGCTGCTCGCCCTCGCCGGCTGCTTCAGGACCAGCGCCGGCACCGTCCGGCGGGACGGCGTCGTCGCCCTGGCGCACGTCCCCGGCGTGCACGAGCCGGAGCCCGCGCTGACCGTCGCCGAGCACGTCGAGGAGCGCCGGCTGCTGCTCGACGGTCCCTTCAGGAGGCGGCGCCCGGTCGCCATCGACCCGGCGCTGGACCCCGGCACGCTGGGCCGTGACCTCGACGTCCTCGGCCGGCACCGGCTCGGCCTCACCCTGGCCAGGGTCGCCGGCCCCGCCGCGGTCGTGGTCGACGACGTCGACAGCGGGTTGTCCGCCGAGGAGCGCGCGCTGCTGGACGAGGCCCTCGACGCCCTCACCGCCGACGGGATCGCCGTCATCGCCGCCGCCCGCGAGGCCGGCACCGGCCGCGTGTTCGAGCTGGACGGGCAGCGATGAGCGGCCAGCGGAGCGTCTCGGGCCGCTCATCATGGGGGCAGGTTGGGCTCAGGCCGGCGCCGGAGCGCAGCGGAGGTGACGGCGTGAGCGGCCAGCGGAGCGTCTCGGGCCGCTCATCATGGGGGCAGGTTTCCTCAGGCCGGCGCCGGAGCGTAGCGGAGGTGACGGCATGAGGCTGGCTCGGTTCGAGTTGCGGCGGTTCACCCGCGCGCCGATCACCGTGGCGGCGCTGGTCGTGCTGGCGCTGATCCCGCTGCTGTACGGGGCGCTGTACCTGTGGGCGTTCTGGGACCCGTACGGCAACATGCGCCACATCCCGGTCGCCGTCGTCAACGCGGACCGGCCCGCGACCGCCGCCGACGGCAGCACCGTGCACGCCGGCGACGACCTCACCGCGAAGCTGCTGCGCCGGGACGTCTTCGGCTGGCAGCAGACCACCGAGGCCGCGGCCCGCAAGGGGCTCGCCGACGGGCGGTTCCAGCTCGTCTTCGAGATCCCGGCGGACTTCTCCGCCTCCCTGGTCACGCCGCCGGACCCGGACCGCGACCCGACCGGCGGCCGGCTGCTCGTGGTCAACGACGACGCCACCAACTACCTCACCGGGCAGCTGTCGCGCAGCGTCTTCACCGAGGTCCGCGCCAGCGCCGCCGCGTCCGTCGCCGGCGGCTACTTCGACCGGATGCTGATCGGCTTCACCGACCTCAAGTCGCAGACCGCCCAGGCCGCCGACGCCGCCGGGCAGCTCTCGGCCGGCGCCACCCAGGCCGGTGCCGGTGCCGGCTCGCTGGTGAGCGGCCTCGACCGGGCCGCCGGCGGCGCCGGGGACCTCGCCGCCGGACTCGACGAGGCGACGAAGGGCTCGCAGCGGCTGTACGACGGGCTCGTCGCCCTCGACCAGGGCGCCGCGCAGCTCGCCGACGGCACCGCCCAGGCCGCCGCCGGTGGACGCCTGCTCGCCACCAAGGTCGGCGCCGCCGCCGACGCGGTCGAGCCGGTGCTGCGCGACAACGCCGCCCTCATCGAGGCCGCCGCGACCAGCATCGCCGACGGCGCCGACCTGCTCCGCGAACACCTCGACGCGCTGCCCGCCCTCGCCCGGACCGCGACGGAGCGGGCGACCGCGACCCGCGCCGCCCTGGACACGCTCGGGTCGCGGTACCCGCAGATCGCCGGCACCGCCGAATACAAGACGGCCGTCACCGCCGCGGACGCCGCCGTCACCGCGGCCCGCTCCGTGGAGACCCGCCTCGAGACCGGCGACCTCGGCGCGGTCCGCGCCGACCTGGACCGCGCGTCGAAGCTCGCCCGGCAGGTCGCGGCCGCCGCCCCGCACCTCGCCGACGACGTCGCCGCCGCCCGCGCCCAGGTCGACCAGCTCGCCGACGGCCTCGACCGGCTCGCCGGCGGCGCGGCCCAACTGCACGCCGGCACCGGCGAGGCCCGCGACGGCGCCCGCGACCTGTCCGGCGGAATCTTCCGGCTCTCCACCGGCGCCCAGCAGCTCGACGACGGCCTCGGCGCCCTCTCCGACGGTGGGCGCCGCCTCGCCGGCGGCCTCGGCGAGCTGTCCGACGGCGCCAGCCGGCTCGCCCGCGGCCTGTCCGACGGCGCGGCGAAGATCCCCGGCTACGACCCGGACACCCGCGCCGAGCGGGCCGGCGTCCTCGGCGACCCCGTCGCGCTGGACCGCTCCACCGAGCACCCGTCCGCGACGTACGGGGCCGGGTTCGCGCCGTACTTCCTCGGCCTCGCCCTCTGGGTCGGCGCCATGATCAGCTACATGGTGCTGCGTCCCCTGACCCGCCGGCACCTCGTGTCGGGCGCGCCCGCCCACCGCGCGGCCCTGGCCGGCTGGCTGCCGGGCCTGGCCGTCGGCGTCGCCCAGGCGACCGCGCTGTTCCTGGTGGTGCGGTTCGCGCTCGGCCTGCACCCCGCGCACCCGCTGGCCATGTACGGGTTCCTGTGCCTGACGGCGGTCGCGTTCACCGCGATCGTGCAGTGGTTGGGCGCCCGGCTCGGCGCGGCCGGCCGGCTCGTCGCCCTCGCGGTGCTGATGCTGCAGCTCACGTCGTCCGGCGGCACGTACCCGATCGAGACGACCCCCGGTGTGCTGCAGGCGATCCATCCGTTCCTGCCGATGACGTACGTCGTGTCGGGGGTCCGGCATCTCGTCAACGGCGGCCCGGGCGGTACGGTCGTCACGGGGGCCTTGGTCCTGGCCGGGTTCGCCGCCGCGGCGTTCGCGCTGACGACCCTGGCGGCGTGGCGCGGCCGCCGCCTGACGACGTCCAAGCTGCACCCGGATCTCGTGATGTAGGGGGTTTCGTTCGTGGCGGAGGACGGCCGGACCAGGCGGCGCACCGACACCCGGCAGCGGCTGTACGAGGCGGCGATGGAGCTCATCGCCGAGCACGGCTTCTCCGCCACGACCGTCGACGACATCGCCCTGCGCGCCGGCGTCGCCAAGGGCACCGTCTACTACAACTTCCCCTCGAAGAACGCCCTCTTCGAGGAGCTGCTGCGGCACGGCGTCGGCCTGCTCACCGCCGACTTCCGGGCCGCCGTCGCGGGTGTGTCCCCGCCCGAGGCGGTCCTGGCGCTGATCCGGGCGGAGCTGGCGTACATCGAGCGGCACCGCTCCTTCGCGCAGCTGCTGCTCTCGGAGATGTGGCGCACCAACCGCGAGTGGCACCAGACGCTGCAGCTCCTGCGCGGCGAGGCCGTCGACGTCATCGCCGGAGCCCTGCGCCGCGGCGTCGACGAGGGTCACTTCGACGCCGCGCTGGACGTCCGGATGGCGGCGGCGGCGCTGTTCGGCGTCTGCCTCGTCGTCGCCGTCGACTGGCTCGTCTTCGAGCCCGACCGCTCCCTGGCCGACGTCCAGGAGGCGCTGATCACCGTGATCCGGGCCCGGGTGGGCGTGTGACGCCGTCCGGCGGTCCGGCGCCGACTGTGCGGGGCGGGCCGGGTTGTGTCAGGGTATGCCGTGGTCTCGGTTGTTCTGGGCGGTCGGTATGAGCTTCGGCGGGTGCTGGGCCGGGGCGGCATGGCCGAGGTGTGGCTGGGATTCGACCGCCGGCTGGGCCGTTCGGTGGCGGTCAAGGTCCTGCCCGAGGCCGGGGCGGCGGACCGGATGGCGCGGGAGCGGTTCGACCGGGAGGCGCGCACCGTCGCCCAGCTGTCGCACCCGAACATCGTCGCGATCCACGACGTCGGCGCCGACACCGACGCGCACTTCGGCGGTGCGGTGTCGTTCCTGGTGATGGAGCTGGTGGAGGGCGGGAGCCTCGCCGACCGGCTCACCGCCGGCCCGCTGCCGCCCGCCACTGCCGCCGCCGTCGCGGTGCAGGTCTGCGACGCGCTCGAGGCCGCGCACACCGCCGGGGTGATCCACCGGGACGTCAAGCCGGCCAACATCCTCTTCACCGGCGCCGGCACCGACCGGGTGAAGGTCTGCGACTTCGGCATCGCCCGCGTCACCGGCGCCGGGCAGGCCGAACTCACCGCGTCGGCGCAGGTGCTCGGGACCACCGCGTACATGGCGCCCGAACAGATCACCGGCGAGCCCGTCGACGCCCGCAGCGACGTGTACGCGCTCGGGTGCGTGGTGTACACGATGCTGACCGGGCAGCCACCGTTCGCCGGCGAGACGCCGATGCGGATCGCCTGGCAGCACGTCAACCAGCCGGTCGTTCCGGCCTCCACGGTCCGGCCCGGCCTGCCGCCGCGGGCGGACGGGATCCTCGCGCGGCTGCTGGCCAAGCGACCGGACGACCGACCGGCGACGGCGGCGCAGGCCCGGGCCCTGCTGCAGCACCTCGGTGACGGCACGGCACCGGCCGCCACCGCGGCCTTCCCGACCGTTCCCACCGCCGCCGTCCCCGCCGCGCGGCAGCCGGTCCGGGCCACCGCGGCAGTCGTCGCGCCGACCCAGTCGATGCCGGTGACGCCGGCCGCGGAGATGGCTCCCGCGGGCCGCCGCACCGGGATCGGACCGATCGGTGTCGCGCTCGCCGCGGTCGTCGTCCTCGTGGCGGTCGTCGCCATCACGGCCGCGATCATGGCCGGACGCGACGGCTCGCCGTCGTCAGGTGCCGGCCCGACGAGCTCGGCGGCGGCCGCCGCGCCCCCGACGTCCGCTGCCGTGCCGACCAGCGCTGCCCCGTCCCCGACCTTGCCCGGTGACGCGCTCGCCGCGGCGCGCGCCACCGTCAGCGAGCAGGCGGGGGCCGGGCAGCTCTCCGCCGACTCGGCGCGGGAGCTGAACAAGCGGCTCGACGAGATCGAGCGGTACATCACCAAGGGCGACGAGGAGAAGGCGGCGGACAAGGTCGCCGAGCTACGCAGGAAGCTCGGCGAGCAGCGCAAGGACGGCAAGACGCAGCAGGCCGGGTACACCGCCGTGCTCGCCAGCCTGGACCGGCTCGCGGCGAGCCTGCCACCGCCCGGCGACCAGAACGACTGAGGCGCTCACCGCGGCCCGGTCCGCCGATGGTGCGTCAGCGGACGACGCGGCGCTGGGGGCGGGGCGGCGGGGTCGTGAGGGCGACCGGCTCCAGGACGACCGCGATGCGGGCCCCGCGGAGCGGGCTGCGCTCGACGACGAGGCGGCCGCCGGCGGTCTCCGCGACGCGGCGGACGATGTCCAGGCCCAGCCCGGTGGAGCCGGCGCCGCTGGAGCCCCGGCGCAGGGCGCGCGCGGGGTCGGCGATGCCGGGGCCGGCGTCGTCGACGATGAGGCCGCGCGGGGAGACGTGGACCTCGAAGCCGGTGCCTTCCGGCGTGTGCTGGAAGACGTTGCCGAGCATGCAGTCGACCGCGGAGACCAGGTCGGACTCGGCGACCGGCACCCACACGGGCTCCTGGCCGCCGACGACCCGCCACGGGCGCTGCTGGTCCTCGGCGAGCACCGACCAGAACGCGAGGCGGTCGGCGACGACCTCGACCAGGTCGGTGCTCTCGGGCACGCGGTCGGCGGCGGACCGGCGGGCGGTCGTGATGATCTGCTCGATCTCGTCGTCGAGGGCGTCGAACGCCTGGCGCATGCGCTCGCCGATCGGGCCCGGCGGCATCGCGTCGGCGTCCAGGCGCAGCGCCGTCAGCGGGGTGCGGAGGCGGTGGGAGAGGTCGGCGGCGAGCTCGCGTTCGGCGTCGGCGAAGGCGACCATCTGGTCCGCCATGCGGTTGAAGCTGCGCGCCGCGTCCCGCAGCTCCGGCGGGCCGTCCGGCTCGACGCGGGCGTGCAGGTCGCCGTCGCCGAAGGCCCGGGCGCCGTCCGCGAGGCGCTTCGTGGAGCGCACGATCTGCGCGCCGAGCCGGTCCGCGACCAGGATCGAGCCGCCGATGAGGACGACCGCGAGGCCGGCGAGGGCCAGCCAGGCGGCGCCGACACCGCGGCTGAGGTCGGCGTCGGACACGTACACCTCGACGACCGCGGTCCGGTCGCCGTCCAGCACGACCGTCTGGAGGTAGGCGACGCCGCCGGGCGCGTCGACGGTGAGCGACCTGCCCTGCGTGGCGGCGCGGTCCACCTCGGCAGTGGCGGCGTGGCTGGTGCCGACCGTCGGCTCCCCGAGCAGGTGCACGGCGAGCCGGCCGCTCTGCCCCGCCGGCACCGTGGCGACGGCGCGGTCGAGGGCGCCGGACCCGTTGCCGGACGTGGAGGCGAGGGCGGCGACCATCGCGTCGGCCTGGTAGCGGGCCTCGGCCAGGGCGCGGTCGTGGGCGATCTCCTTCGTGACGTAGGCGAGGGGCACCAGGAAGGCCAGCGCGATCATCGAGGTGATCGCGAACGAGAGGCGCATGAGCGCGTTTCTCATGGCTGTGCGGGTGCCTGGTCCGGGTCGACGAGCATGACCCCGACCCCACGGAACGTGCGCAGATACCGCGGCTGGGTCGCGCTCTCGCCGAGCTTGCGGCGCAGCCAGGACACGTGCACGTCGATCGTCTGGTCCTCGCCGGAGCTGTCGGGCCGCTGCCACACCTCGGTCAGCAGCTCCCGCCGGCTCACCACCCGGCCGGACCGCTGGGCGAGGTACGCCAGCAGATCGAACTCCTTCTTCGTCAGCTGCAGCGGCTGGCCGCCGATGGACGCGAACCGCTGCTGCGGGTTGACGTGCAGCGCGCCGATCGTCACACCGGCCGGCACGGCGGCGGGGCCGGGGGTGCCCTGCCCGCGACGCAGGACCGCGTTGATCCGCGCCGACATCTGGGCGCTGGAGAACGGCTTCGTCACGTAGTCGTCGGCGCCGGCGTCGAGCAGCCGGATGATGTCGCGCTCCGAGCGCCGGGCGGTGGCGACGATGACCGGCGCGTTGGAGATGCCGCGCAGCATCCGCAGCACGTCGAGCCCGTCCATGTCCGGCAGCCCGAGGTCGAGGATGACCAGGTCGGGCGGGTTGGTCGCGATGACCCGCAGCGCGGACCCGGCGTTGCCGACCGGGCGCACCACGTGACCGGCGTCGGTCAACGCCCTGGACAGGGCGCCGGAGACGGCGACGTCGTCCTCGACGAGCAGGATCAGCGGCATGGCAACACGGTAACCGCCGGGTTTGCCATGTGGAGCGGGGTGGGTGAGAAGATCTGCCGGTGCGGGTCAGACGTGCGGCGGTGCCGGTGCTGCTGTGGTGCCTGGCGACCACGGCGAGTATCGGCGTCGCGTCGCTGGCGCTGCGTCCCGTGCTGCGCACGGCCGTGCCGTCCGACTCGCTGCCCGTGCCGGCCGCCGAGGCGCGCGGGCCGGGCGACCTGATCCCGCAGCCCGGCCTGCCGCCGCTCACCACGCCGGTGTCCCCGCCGGCGGCCGCCGGGACCACGCCGCAGGCGCCGACCTCGGCGGTGCCGCGCACGTCCGCGGCCGCCACCCCGACCGCGAAGGTCACCACCGCCGCCCCCGCCCGCGTCGTCGACGGCTGGACCGTGACGACCGGTTCCGACGGCGTCGACACGTACCTGCGCTCGTTCCGGTCCGAGGGCGGCGACGCGGTCATCCGCATCCGCGACGGTGCCGTCTCCGTCGTCACGGCCACGCCCCGCGACGGGTACTCCGTGTCGCGCGGGCAGACCGAGCCGAGCCGGCTGGTCGTGCAGTTCATCTCCGCCGGTGGCGACGCCGCCTACCTCGTCGACGCGATGTGGTGGCAGGGCGCCCCGCACGGCACCGTCACCCGCATCGGGACCTGACCGCCTCGACCGGGCGTGCTACACAGGCGGTGACGTTTCCCGGGAGGTTGTCATGATCGATGTCACCATCACGAACTCCAGCGGCGTCCAGGTCGGCGACCACAACGGGCAGACCAACCACTTCGGTGCGTGATCTGCCGGAAAACTGTTATCGGCGGCCCCGGAAAACGTCGGAGCGATCAGGGCAAATCTTAAAGTTCGTCTAATGCTCTCCGCAGGTCCGGGCGCTTACCGTCGATGCGTGACCACCGCCCGGACGGTCGCGGGACCGCCACCCGCCACCATGCCGCCGCTCGCCCACCGGGCCCGCGGCGGGGGCGTCGTGTCCACGGGTCTGCCGGGGATGCGCCAGCACCCCGCAGACCACACCGCGGCTGCGTTCAGCGCCGCGGCGCCGTCGGCCGGGGGCGGCCCCCCCCC
>NZ_JBFANF010000066.1:0-78205 GCF_040674675.1 Dactylosporangium sp. NPDC049742
CCCACCGGGGCCGCGTCTGCGGGCGCCCGCCCGGCGGTGTTTACAGACCGCCTGGGGGGGGGCCGGCAGGTTGGGGGGTCGGGGGGCCGGGCCCCCCGGCGACGGTGACCGGATGCGAAACGGGGGCATCCGGTCACCGTCCGTCTCGAGCGCGGCATCGACGGGTTTGCACGTGAAATGCACGGGTGCTGAAACCGGAGGCGGCCACGCTGGCGGCGCAAGCTGCAGTGTGCGTCCGAGACTTCGAGGACCATCATTTTGCGACAATTTCTGCACGCCGCCGTCGCGGCGCTGCTGCTGGCCCTCGGCGCGGGGCTGGTGGTGCCGGCGGTCCCGGCACATGCGGCGCTGAACTGCAACGTCCCCGACCCGCCGCCGAAGTGCGAGGACCCGCCCGAGCCGATCGACCCGTCAGGCGCGCTGACCGGGGCGACCCGGGTGCCCGCCGGGGTGAGGGTCGTCGGGTGGGCCACCCACCCGGACCGGCGTCCGGTGACGATCAGTGTCCTGGTCGTCGGCGCCTTCGTCGGCACGGTGACCACCGGTACGAGTGGGGGCTTCACCGGGACGGTGCCGGCGCGGGCCGGAGACCGGGTGTGCGCCGTCGCGCACAACACGGGCCCGATCGTCGGGAGCGCCGACATCGGCTGCATCGCGCACGCCGTCGCGGTCGACCCGGTCGTCGCGGTCGACCAGTTCGACCGGTCCGGGACCGACCTGGTCCTGAAGGGCTGGGCGGTCGACGGCGACACGACCGGCGCGCTGGATCTGCACGTGTACCAGGACGGCGCCTTCACCGGTTCGGCCCGGGCCGACGGTCCGCTGGCCGTGCCGCCGGCCGGGTACCCGGAGTACGGCACCGCACACGGGTACACGATCCGGATCCCGGAGCGGGGGGACGGGCGCACACGATCTGCGTCTACGCCCTCAACGTCGGCGCGGGCAGCGTCAACACGCAGCTGGGGTGCCGGCAGTACACCGTGAAGCACGAGCCGTTCGGCGCGCTGGACGGCGTGACGCGGACCGGCGACAAGCTGCGCGTGTGGGGCTGGTCGGTCGACCCGGACGAGCCGCGGACCCCGACCGACGTGCACCTGTACGACAGCGGCGTGTACGTCGGTGCCTTCACCGCGAAACGGGAACCGGCCCGACCTGCCCGCCGAGTACGGCGCGGCGCACGGCTACGACCTGACCCTGCCGGCGAACATGGCGACGGGCGACCACTCGTTCTGCGCGTACGCGATCAACCGCTCGTACGGCAGCACCAACACCCTGCGCGGGTGCCGGCCCTACAACGTGCCGGCGCCGGTCGTCGCCCCGACGATCCTGGCGCTTCAGGACTGGGACCTGACCTCCAAGGCGGTCGACCTGGAGTGGACGGACAACTCGGGCAGCGAGACCGGCTACCGCGTGGTGATCGCGAACTCGCGGGGGCCGGAGACGCTGTCGGCGCTCGTCGAGGATCTCGGCCCGGCCGCCCGGGCGGCGACCGCGCAGGAGGCTGGAGCAGCCGGCGACGTCGTGGTCGTCACGGTGCCGTGGTCAAGGCCTTCAACCACATCGGCGCCGCCGACATCACGACCGACGGTTCCCCGTCCGGCACGCCGGGCCGGCGCGCCCTGGTGGTGTCCTCGGACCATCCCGACGCGGCCGACTTCGCCAGGGACCTCTACGACCGGATCGGCTTCGACACGGTCGACGTCAGCCCGCTGAGCGAGTCGTGGCGCGTCGAGCGCGACCGGCCGGCGTATGTCGTCAAGCAGACGAAGGCCGAGCTGGAGGCGAACCTCGCGAAGGCGACCCGCACGGTCTGAACGCAGCCGAACGGCCCGGACCGGGCCGCCGCCGTGCTGGGGCGGCCCGGGGGCGGCGCGTCAGCGTGTCTTCGGCAGGTCGAACTGGTCGGCCCGTTGGCAGTCGCTCGAGCCGCCGATGCCGGACGAGCCCACGCGGTCCAGGGCGTCGCGGGCGTTTTCGCGGCCGAGGTTCCAGCCGTACCACGGGTCCGGCTCGTCCAGGTCGTCGACGATCCAGCTCAGCACGCAGCGGCGGACCGAGTCCGGGAGGGTCGACAGGGCCGGGGTGGCGTCGGAGGACAGGGCGCGCAGGTACCAGGCGTCGATCTTGTCGGTCTCCTGGTAGCGCGCGATGTTGCGGCGGGCCGCGTAGTCCTCCGGGTTGAGCACCGCGAGGGTGAGCAGCATGACGACCGCGAGACCGACGGTCGTCGACGGGATCCAGGCGCCGCGCCACCGGATGCCGGCCACCATGATCATGATGAACACGGTGCCGAGGAGCAGCTCGAACGCCATCACGAAGATGCGCTCGCCGGTGAAGCTGTAGACCTTCTGGTAGGTGTACATGCGGGACAGTGCCGACACCACGATCACGATGCTCAGCGACGAGAGCAGGCCGAGCAGCGTGCGCAGCAGGATGCGGTCGACCCGGTCCTCGCGGCTGGCCCAGCGGGTCACGCCGCCCAGCACGGCGATCGTCAGTACGGTGACGGTCGCCAGCTGCCAGAAGCCGCTGCGGGCGTATTCGGCGTAGCTGAGGCCGGCGGTCTGCAGCACGTGGTGCTGGCCGCCGAACAGGACGGTGGCCTGCACGACGACGAATCCGCTGTACAGCAGGACCAGCGCCCCGATCGGCAGCCCCCACTCCAGGCGGCGCAGCCGCGCGGTGCCCGGCTTGTCGATGGTGGACAGGTCCGGCGGCGCGGCGACGGTGTAGACGGCCGCGACGGCGATCAGCGCGCACAGGATGAACAGGAACACGCGGCCGACGCTGACCGTCGGCACGACGGCGGACAGTACCTGCGAGAACGCGGCGTCGGCGGAGGAGAGCAGCGCGCCGAAGACCAGCACGAACAGGACCGTGATGACGACCGACCAGACGACGCGCTGGGTGTGGCGGGGCTTGCCCTGCCGGTCGCCGGTGGCGCTGAGGTGCTTGGCCACCCACGGGATGCCGCGCAAGGCCGCGAACGGCGCCGCCACGAGGCTGAACAGTATGGAGCGGACGCGTTGGCCGCCGACGATGGCCAGGGCGGCGCAGCCGAGCGCGCCCAGCACACAGAACGTGACGAGCCACCAGGCGTTGCGGAACGCCAGCACCGACAGCAGGACGACCGCGGAGCCGGCCCAGACAGCCCGCATCGCACGGTCGGCCTTCGGCAGCGCTGCGGCGGCCGGCCAGATGCCGGCGATGACGGCGGCGACGAGCGCGAACCCGCCGAGGAGCCAGCCGATGCCGACCCGCGTGCCGGGCAGGACGATCGCGGCGGCGAGTCCGCCGGCGAGCACGGCGACCGGTACGCGCCAGCCGCTCGCGGGCTCCGGCCCGGGCCAACGTGCTTTCAGGAACCCGGGCGGCAGCGGTCGCGGCGGCCCCATGACCCGCGGAACGGTCTGATAGGGCCGGAACGGGGGCACCGCAGGATGCGGCGGGAAGGGCGCGCCAGACGGCGGCGCGAAGGGCCGTGTTCCCGACTGGTGCTGCACCAGCGGCGGTGCGACAGCCTCCTCCTCCTCGTCCTCTTGTTCCTCGGCCTCTTCGAGCTCGTCGTCCGGCAGCTCCTCAACAGGCGCGGCGGCTGTGGCCACAACGGGCGTGACTGGCTCGGGCTCAACGGGCGCGGCGGTCATGCCCTCGACAGGCTTGACCGCCGCGCCCGGGACCAGCGGCACGAACACGGCGAATCCCGGGGTTCCCGCGGGAATCGTCACCGGAATCGCCCACGTCGTCTGCCCCTCGGCGGTGCCGGGCCAGGCGACCGGCTGCGGCCGTCCATCGCCGCCGGGCATGACCAGCAGATACGGTACGGCCACGGGCGGTTGGACGGTTGGATCGATTTCGTCGGGTACGGCATCGGTCATTGGGTAGCTCCACGTGTCGGTGGACAGTTGCCGGACCACGCCCGTGCTCACCGTCCGTCGCCGTCCCGCCGATGAGCCCAGATCGGCGGGTTGTCACGAATAGTGACGGCGCGTAAGACGGCAGTGCGGAGATGGCGGGGCGTGGCGCCAACTGGCGCTTTGGTCCGGACCGGATTTTCCCTGCATGGCCCGGCGGCAGGGATCATGGCACGGCGGCGCGGCCGCGGACCAGCCCGTGGCGCACACCTGGGACGGTGGGACGTTGCACCACCGTCCACCTGCGAAAACGCGGCTTCCCGGGACGAGGCGCCGGGCAGTCCAGTGCGGAGAACCGGCGGTGTGCGCCAGCAGCCCGACGATGCTCCGCTGTGAGGCGGGCAGGGTGAGGCGCTGGAAGAACTGCCACATCAGGGTGTTGGCGCCGATCTCCTGGGTGGTGGTGCCGTTGCCGGGGAAGGCGGCCGGGCGCAGGCGGCGGCCGACGTCATCCGGCCGCCGCCGGAGTACCAGGTGCCGTAGACGCGGGTCGGGACGGCGCACGGCGCGGAGGTCGCGGTGGTGAGAACTGCCTCCAGGAAGCCGACGTTGTCGCGGGCGCCCGCCGGTGGGGTGCCGACGCCGGGCACGTTCGCGAGCATCGGTGCGGGCCGCCCGGGCGGCGGAGTGCACGGCGTCGGCTTACCAGCCCACACCACTGGCGGCGACGACTGCTACATCGGCCCAACCGTCGATCAGGTGCCGACCGAGGGCGGAACCTGGCGCGGCGGCACGATGTGCCGAACAAGGGACGGCGAGTGGAGGGATCCCGAACCTCGCATTCGACCCGAACAACGCCGGCAACGCCGACGCCGCCTTCAGATCGCAGACGGCTCTGGACCTTCGGCCGCGACTCATCGCGCAGCTCCCGTCCACCCACCACGACCCGCGGCTCACGGCAGCGGGCCGGCGGCAGCTCACCGCTGAACCAGCCAAGCCGGAAATTGTTGCCGTCGACAGTGAGCGTGAGTCCGACCTCGTGAACGGCGTGCCCGGCAGTTGCCGGGACTGGCCGCCGGAGCTGCTGGTGCGATGGCACCAGGCGCTCGCCCAGCTGCGTCCCGACCGATCGGTCATTCGGCAGTAGGGCAAGGAGCCGCCGGCGCTGGCGGCCGAGTTGGCGTGGGTCGACGAGCGGGGGGTTTGGTATAGCCGACCGGGCCCGCGCGGACCTGGGCGGGCCCGGCCCGGATCGCGTGATCCTGGGCCGGGCTCCGCGTGGCGGTCAGGCCGAGGCGGTGTCGAACGTGCCGTGCTGGTAGGCGCCGCCCTTCAGGTGGAGGATCACGCCGAGCCGGTTGGCAGCGTTGATCATGGCGACCAGGTACACCAGCGCGGCGATCTGGTCGTCGTCGTAGTGTTTGCGGACCTGGGCCCAGGTGTCGTCGGACACGCCGCGGTGGGCGTCGGCGAGGCGGGTGCCCTCCTCGGCGAGCGCGAGCGCGGCCTGCTCGGCCTCGGTGTACACGGTGGACTCGCGCCAGGCGGCGACCAGGTTGATCCGGACCGCGGGCTCGCCCGCCGCCGCGAGCTCCTTGGTGTGCGCGTCGGTGCAGTAGCCGCAGCCGTTGATCTGGCTGGCGCGCAGCTCCACCAGCTCGATCGTGGCCTTCGGCAGCGACGACTGCAGGATCGCCAGGCTGGTGTTCGCAAACCGCTTGCCGATCTTCGCGCCGAGCGCGTTGTCGTTCAGGTTGAAACGGGGCTCCATGACGTCGTCCTCCTCGTGGTGCTGTCTCGAACGACCACAAGACGGCGGCGTCGCGATCCGCATAACGGCGGCGCACACGTGACGTGAACCACTACGTTGCTGGTGTTACGCAACGGCGGGATCCGGCGTCTGGTGGGCGACCGAGTTGAGCGCAACCAGGAGTCACCCATGGACGACACGACGCAGAGCACCCCCGACAGGCACCAGGACGCCACCGAGGCGTTTGTCGCGCACCGCAACCTGCTGTTCACCGTCGCCTACGAGATGCTCGGCTCGGCCGCCGACGCCGAAGACGTCCTGCAGGAGACCTGGCTGCGCTGGGCGGGCGTCGACCTGGCGACGGTACGGGATCAGCGGGCGTATCTGGTCCGGATCACGACCCGCCAGTCCCTGGATCGGTTGCGGGCGCTCGGGCGCCGCAAGGAGTCCTATGTCGGCCCCTGGCTGCCCGAGCCGCTGTTGACGGCGCCCGACGTCGCCGCGGACGTCGAGCTGGCCGACAGCGTCTCGATGGCGATGCTGCTGGTCCTGGAGACGCTCGTACCGATCGAGCGGGCGGTGTTCGTGCTGCGCGAGGTGTTCGACCTGGGGTACGAGGAGATCGCCGAGGCGGTCGACAAGAGCCCGGCCGCTGTCCGTCAGCTCGCCTACCGGGCGCGGTCACATGTCGCCGCGCGCCGGCCGCGCGGGGTCGTGTCCGCGGCCGAGACCCGCAGCGCGCTCGAGGCGTTCCAGCGGGCGGTCGAGACCGGCGAGCTCCAGAGCCTGCTCGACATCCTTGCCCCGGACGTCGTCTTCCTCGGCGACGGCGGCGGCGTCGCCCAGGCCGCCCTGACGCCCATCGTCGGGGCCGACGCGGTGGGCGGCGTGCTCGCCGCCGGGCTGGCCAACCTGGTCGCGCGGTCGCCGCAGCTGGCCCACGTCAACGGCTACCCGGCACTGATCCTGCGGCTCGACGGCGACATCGACACCGTCTTGGCCGTACGCATCGACGAAGGCATCATCACCGGGCTGTACTCGGTACGCAACCCCCAGAAGCTGTCACGCCTGCAGCACGAGACCACGCTGCGACGCTGAGCCCGGACCTCTCCATCGTCTCGCGGAGATCAGGGCCGGGACAGTGCGCGGAAGACGTCGACGGTTTCCTGTTCATCCTGTTCGGTGCCGTAGTCGCTGAGTTCGACGATCACGGTGTGGGTGGCCGGGTTGACGTAGATGTATGGCCGTGGATACCGACGGCCGAGTAGTCGGTGCCGATACCGCCCGGCGGGTGCCACCACTGGCCGGAGTAGCCCCACGCGCCGATCTCGTGCGCGGCCGGGGTGGCGATGCGGGTGATCCAGGCGGTGGGGATGACCTGTTGGTCGCCGGCTCTGCCGTTGTCGAGGACGAGTTGGCCGATGCGGGCGAAGTCGCGGGTGGCGGCGTTGATGCAGCAGAACGCCTTCTCGACGCCGTCCGGCTGGTCGAGGTTCCAGGTGGCGGTGTGTTCGGCGCCGATGGGCTGCCAGATGCGTTCGGTGAGCAGGTCGGTCAGCGTGTGCAGCTCGTAAATTCGGTTCGGTGGCTGTGACGTGCGGATTCGTCTGTGGCTCAGCTACCGGTAGCGGGATGATTCAGGGCGTGGCAGCCTCGCTGGTGTACCGCTCCTACGTCAGATCTTGCAGATGCTCACGCAACTCGCCCGCGACGGCGGCGCGAAGGACGTCGAATTGCTCGTGTTGCGACATCAGGTGGCGGTACTGCGTCGGCAGGTGCGTCGACCCGACCTGCAGCCCGCGGATCGGGTGGTGCTGGCGGTGTTGTCCCGGTTCCTGCCCCGACGGCAGTGGTCGGCGTTCTTCGTCACTCCGGCCACGCTGTTGCGCTGGCATCGGCAGCTGATCGCCCGGCACTGGACGTATCCGCATGCGCGTCCCGGCCGGCCGCCAGTCGACCGGGAGCTCCGTGATCTGGTGCTGCGTCTGGCCGCGGAGAACCCGGCCCGGGGTCATCGCCGCGTGCAGGGTGAGCTGGCGCGTCTGGGTTACCGGATCGCGGCCAGCACGGTCTGGAGGATCCTGCACCGGGCCGGCGTCGACCCGGCACCACGCCGGACCGGACCCACCTGGCAGCAGTTCCTGACCGCCCAGGCCCACACGATCGTGGCGTGCGACTTCTTCACCGTCGACACCATGCTGCTGCAACGGATCTATGTACTGTTCTTCATCGAACTCGCCACCCGACAGGTCCACATCGCCGGGGTCACCGCCCACCCGACCGGCGACTGGGTCACGCAACAGGCCCGGAATCTGCTCATGAACCTCGACCAGCACGCCAGCAGGCTGCGCTTCCTGCTACGAGCCCGAGACACGAAGTTCACCGCCGCGTTCGACGTGGTCTTCACCGCCGCGGGTATCGACGTGCTGCGCACACCGCCACAGGCACCGAAGGCGAACGCCTTCGTAGAGCGCTGGGTCGGCACCGTCTGCCGGGAATGCACCGACCGGATCCTGATCGCTGGCGAACGGCATCTCTTGAGGGTGCTGACCGAGTACACCGAGCACTACAACCGCCACCGCCCACACCAGTCACTGGACCAGCAACCGCCGAATCCACCACCGCCGGTCGCCGATCTCGGCGCTGCGCGGGTCCGACGACGCCCGGTCCTGGACGGGCTGATCAACGAATACTCGCAGGCAGCGTAAGCCAAACCCAATTTACGAGCCGCACAGGTCAACGGGCTGCATGTGCTTGTGCCTGGCCGGACACGAAGTGCGCCGTGAGGCCGTGGATCGGTGGTCGGCGGCCTTGCCATGTCGGGGCGGAAGGCGTTCGTGGTACCTTGCCGCGTCGCTGGCTGCGGTTGATGGCTGGTCAGCCGGCGGTTCGTGTGCAGATGCACGTCGTAATGGCTGTCGTGGAGCGGGTTTGAGGCGTCGCTGCCGTGGTAGGTGCGGGTGGTCGTCGAATCTGACATCGGGAGGGTTGCCATGTCGCAGACCAGGGATCTGCTCGACACCGTTGCCGTGCGTGTTCGTCCGCAGGTGAGCAGCGAGCGGCTGGCGGCCGTGATCGACGCGATGGCGGCGTGCGACGAGGCGGTCACCGCCTGCGCCGCCGCCATGGTCGCCGAGGACGACGTGCGGGGGCTCCGAGACGCGATCATCCAGGATCTCAACTGCGCGGACGTGGTGGCGGCGGCCCGCCGGGTGGTCAGTCGCGGCGCAGATGCCGCGTCGCTGGGTCCGCTGCTGGAGGCGTGTGTGACGGCCTGCGAGCACAGCGCCGAGCTGTGTGGCGCGCATGCTCACCACCACGAGCACTGCCGGCTGTGCTCGCAGGCGACGTCGCGGTGTGCGGAGATGTGCCGAGCGGTGCTGGACGGGCTGCACGGCTGACCACGCTCGGATCTGCCGCAGCGACGGGCCCCGGGCTGTGGATCTGACCGCGGTCCTGCTGTTGGGACTGACCACGGGTGGCGCGTCGTGCGCGGTCGTCCAGGGCGGTCTGCTCGCCGCGGTCGCCACCCGACACACCGGGTGCGGTTCGCCGGAGCCTGCGTGCACCGGCACGCGGCCGGCGGCGGCGGGCTCGGGTGCCATACCGGTGGCCGCCCCGCACGATCCGGACCGCGCCCGCGCGGAACTCCGGATCGAATCGGCGTCTCGTCTCAGCCATGAACCTCAATCCCTCAAGTCCTGGCCTCCACGTTACGAGGGGAACCACATCCTCATATCCCTGCTGATTGCGGAGCACCCACCGCCAGGCGGAGGTCATGCCGAGCAGACCGGCATAGTGCTGATCCGTTCGGCTTGGCACCGAATCCGACACCCAATGGCGAAGCGGCGGCCGTTGCCGCGGATCGAAGGAAACCTCGACCGTGCCGTCGTCCGGGTCAACCTCCACGTGGAGGTATCCCTCGTCGAAGCGGAACCGTCCGTGCACGGATTCCAACAGTACGTGTTGGTGTAGATCATCGGTTTCCGGTCGATCCCGGCTTGGATCCGGTCGATGAACGTACGGATCCAGGCGCGCATCTGTTGCGGGTTCAGGTTGTAGCAGTCGTCGATGCGTATGCCGGCGTAGGGCCATTCCAGGTCGACGAACGGCACCAGGGTCTGCGCGTCACGAGTGAATCCGGCGTGGCGCAGGAAGTGCTCGGCCTGACCGACGGGGTTGCCGCGATCGGGGCGGGGCGTAGACGTAGGCGCCGACGTACCGGCCGACGGCCCGGGCGGCCGCGTAGTCGGCGACGAAGTGCGGGTTCATGTACGTTGTGCCCTCCGTGGGCTTGACATAGACGAACTGGCTCCCCGCGGCCACTTCGGTACGCCAGTGCACGGTGAAGCGCCGGTGGTCGTGGCTGGAGAGGTCGATGCCGCCGACCGGGTAGCGGGCCGGGCGCCCGGCCCGGATCTCGGCCACCGCCTGCGGCGACACCGGCTTCAGGGGCGGCAGCGTGGTCTGTCTCAGTGGTGCGGAGTTGACCGCCCACTCGGCGCTGGTGAGCAGGGTGAGTGTGATCGCGACGTCGCGCGGCGCCGGCGGGGCGGCATCGTCGCGCGACGTCGCACAGTCGTTGCCACATGGCGATCAGGCGCTCCGGCATCATCTCAGTGTGCATGCCGGGCCGAGCACGGAAGGAGCGCGCAAGACTGGTAGATGAGTCGAACACGCCGAGTTACTGGCGCGGGGCGCGGGGAAGAGAACAGGGGATGGTGTCGGCCACGGTGGTGTCGGCGGTGGTGTCGGCCAGGAGGTGTTCCGTGCTGATGAAGGATGTCCGGGCGCCGGACGCGGTTCCGATGTTGTCGCGAGGCAAGCATCGCCATCCGGGCAAGGGTGCCTGCTTCATGGAACTGGCGTCGTTTCTGGCCGGTGGGCGGTGGAGCGACCATCCGGTCTGCACCCACCCGTTGCTCGCCGGGGTGGCCCGTCTCGTCAACGACAACACCTCCGATGCCGGCCGTCAGCAGCTGGCCGGCCTGGTCCCGTCGGTGATCGGGTTGGTCAGTGCCGACCTGCGTGTCGACGCGCGGATCGCGCTCCGGCTGGCGACGGCGGCGCTGCCGGTCGTGGCCGCGGAGCGGCAGTGCGCCATGGCGGTCTCCGTGCTGGCCTGTGATCACATGCTCGCCGTTCTCGACGGGCGGTCGCCGGACACGCTGGAGAAGCGCTCTCAGGAGGCGCTGGCGCAGGCCCCCAGGGCCACCCGGTGGGCCGGGAAGTTCACCCATGGCGTGCCTGCGGCATCGGCGGCGGCCTTCCGCCGGCGGGTCGCGCCGCACGCCGTCCGCTCGGCGGTGGAAGGGGTCGCCGCGACCTGCACGCCGCATCGGGACCGCCTGCTGCGCGCGCTGCTCGTGGACGCGATCGAGGAGTGCGCCGCCTGGGTCGGGCGGGAGGAGGAGCGTCGCGACGCGCGGTCGTCCGGAGCCGGCCGCAGCTGAGCCGATCAGCTGCGCCGGCAGGTGGCGGCAGCGGCAGCGGTGGCTCGCGTTGCGGTGCTGCGGCCGTCCGGAGCGCCGGCGCCGACGTTCATCGCGGGTCGCGCCGCAGCGGGTGGTCGGCAGGGACCTCGACGAGCACGATCGGCACGCGGTCCGGGTCCTCGATCCACACCTCGACCAGCCCCCACGACTCCCGCCGGGGATCCCGGAGGACCGTCACCCCCGCGGCCCGCAGGCGCTCGTACTCGGCCCGGACGTCACGGACCTGCAGCCACAACCGCAGCGGTCCGCCGGGCTCATCGTGCGAACCGGACACTTCGAGGAGCCCCTGGCCGAGGAAGAAGACCACGCCCGGGTGCTCGGCCGGTCCGAATTCACGGTAGCTCGCCAGGCCGAGGATGTCGCGGTAGAAGCTCCGGCTGCGCCCGAATCGGCCGGGCGCAGCAGAATGCGGCTGCTCAGTACCTCCACGGCTCGATCATCCCCGCCCTCCGGCCACTCCGCAGCGGATCCACGTGGTGCACGCGGCGACCGGTCGGTCGGCGAACGGGCATGGATGCTCCTCGCCGGTGCGAGGGTGTCGCTACGCCACCGGGAAGTCAAAATATGTGCTTGGATACGGCTCGTTGTCGAGCGTGTAGTGCCACCATTCCTTCGGGTAGTTGGTGAACCCGCCTTGTGCCATCAGGCCGGTGAGCAGCGCCCGGTTGTTCCTCGCCAAGCCGCTCAGGCCCGCGGTGATCGTGTGTGCGAGTGGGTCGAAGCAGTCGAAGCCGGTTCCCATGTCGATGCTGTTGTCGGGAAACCGCTGCGCCGCCGGCGCGGTGCAGGGCAGGAGCGGTTCGCCCGTCCGGTAGGAGGGTTCCGCGCGCGAGGGGGTGGCGACCAGTGTCAGGTCCATCGTGCTGCCCCGGCTGTGCGCGGTGGGCCCGCCGATGTATCCGTCGTCGAACAGCACGGACTTGTCGACCTCGGGGTAGAACTCCGCCTTCATCCGCTGGTCGGCTGTCGTCGCCCAGTGCACGAAGTCGTCGACGCCCTGCTGGGGCCGGTAGCAGTCGTACACCTTGAGGCTGTACCCCTTGCTGAGCGCGGTTGTCTGCACCCGGTGCAGCGCCTCGGCGGCCTGGCGGGTGAGCAGGCAGCGTGGCCGCTGGTAGCCGGTGATCGGCCGGCCGACGAAGTTGTGGGCGGTGGCGTAACGGATGTCGGTCAGGATGCTGGGATCGATGTCGGGCAGCGAGACGAATCCCGGCGGGAGCTGAGCCGCGGCGGCCGTGGACGGGCTCGGCGGTGCCGGCGGGGACGTGTCGCCCGCGGCGGCCGGGGACGACTCGCGGGCCGGCGCCGGGATCGTCGGGTCGGGCGGCGGTTGCGTCGGCCGGGCAGGTCCGCCGCACGCGGCGATCAGTGTGCAGGCCACAGCGGCGGCCAGAACGCGGACGCAGCGCCCGGCACGCCGGCCTGCGCCGGCCCCGGTCGCCGCCGCCCGACCGGACGCTATGGGCCCGCCTGTCGTGAGGTACATGCGCAGATTATTGTGCTTTGTACGGTGGTCGATGCCCGCGAGCCGCGCGGTCGGCGCCCCTCCCACCTGCCGCAGGGCGGTGCTGCCACCTGGTCGCTCCGGGCCGCAGCGGCTCGGGCGCTCGCCTGCGGTTCGTCCGGAGACCACGTTCAAGGCCCTGCGCGGAGTCGGCTGGCATCGGATAGACGATCACGGCGTCGAGGTCGGGACGCGCCACCACCAGGACACGGTCTCCGTCGAGCAACCCCACGGCGTGCCGGGCCTCGGCCGGCACGCGGACATGTCCCTGCTTCGTGACGGCAAGGCCGGCTCCTACGGCTCGAACCTGGGCACGACAAACTTCATCGGGTTCGTGTCCGGCCCACTGAACTACGGCGGAAAGTCGCCGTGCCCGTGATCGGCTGACCGCACGAGAGCCATGTGGGCCCCGGATCGTCGCATCGCCGGACGATCCGGGGCCCACTTCGATAACGACCTGGGGGATCGATAGTGGCGGGTTTACATAGGGGTGGCATCCTGTTGCCGCTGCTGGCCAACATTGCGCTGTTGGTACTCGACGAGTATCTGATGGCGCCGTGGAAGCCGGGGCGGGACGATGTCCACCAGCGTTCGTCGCAACTACCGGCGCAGCACGGCAGCTTCGCGGTGGCGGTGGCGGACCGCACGCCGCCGATCCTGGTGCTGCCGGCCGCCGTCTCCGCCGACGCGCCCTCGCCGCGCGGCGCCGTCGTGAACTACGGCGCGAGCGCCGTCGACGCGGTCGACGGTCCAGTGACCGCGTCGTGCACACCGGTCGCGCGGACGTGCATCGTGCGTTCCGCGGTCTTCGCCATCCCACCCGGCTGCCCCGACGGCGGATGGATCGGCCAGACCTTGCTGGGATGGCGACGGCAGACCGCGCTTCAGATCGGACTCGATGTGCGTCGGTGTAGGTAGGGCCGGGCGTCAATGAAGTCATCGGCTTCCCGTAGAGCGAGGATCGCGATGGACGTCGTCGTGGGGCGGACGGGCGGTGATCTGCTGTCGGCGTGGATCGGCCAGGTGACGGCGCCGGGATCACTGGTGGCACCCGCGGAAGGGCTACGGTTCGCGTTCTACGGACGGGTGTCGACGGCGGACTTTCAGGAGCGGGAGTCGTCGCGTCGGTGGCAGCGTGATGTGGCCGAAGATCTGATCGACGGGCATGGCGGGATCGTGGCGGAGTTCTTCGACGTCTCCCGCAGCCGGCGGCAGTCCTGGCGGAATAGGCCGCAGGCATCCGCCCTGTTGGACGCCATCGCCGACCCGGACCGCGGGTTCGACGCAGTAGTGGTGGGGGAGTACGAGCGGGCCTTCTGTGGCAACCAACTGCTGACCCTCGTGCCCGTGTTCGAAGCGCACGGCGTGCAGCTGTGGCTGCCCGAGGTGCACGGCCGGCTTGACCTGGCCGACGCCGCGCACCAGGCGCTGATCATGCTGCTCGGGGCGCAGTCGCGGCGCGAGGTGTTGCGGGCACGGTGGCGTGCCTTGCGCGCGATGCAGGCGCAGACCCGCGACGAACGTAGGTTTCTGGGCGGCCGCCCGCCGTACGGCTATCGCCTGGTGGATGCCGGTCCGCACCCGAATCCGATGCATGCGATGTGGGGTCGGCGGTTGCAGCGGCTGGACCCGGATCCGGTGACATCTCCGATCGTCCGGTGGATCTTTGCGGAGCGGCTGGCTGGTCGGAGCGTGGCCGGGATCGCGGCGGCGTTGAACGAGCGGGGCGTGTCGTGTCCATCGGAGACGGAGGGGTCCCGATATCGGCATCGGGCGACGGCCGGCTGGGCGACGACGACGGTGCGGTCGATGCTCGGCAACGCGAAGTACACCGGCCGGCAGGTGTGGAACCGGCAGCCGGCCCGGTACGCGCCGCCGCAGCTGCCGGGGCCGTTCCGGACGCAGTGCTGGGTGGGTCCGGATCAATGGGTGGTGTCGGTGCAGGTGGCGCATCCGCCGCTGGTATCGGAAGCCGACTTTGTTGCGGTGCAACAGCTCGCCGCTGGCTCTTCAGCTGGGCGCGGTGTCGCCCACTGCTATCAGCTGGCGGGTCGCCTGCGGTGCGGGCGTTGCGGTCGTGCGTTCGAGTCGTGTTGGTCGCATGGGCGGCCTGCCTATCGCTGCCGTCACGGGCAGACGAGCGCACGACCGAGGCACAACCGGACGAGGAACCTCTATGTCCGCGAAGATCGGATCATCACGATGCTTCGAGGCCTAATTCCCGAATGTGGTGACGACCAATCCGGGTTGCGGCTCGCCGAGCACCTGCGCCAGCGGGGCATCGTCATGCTCTGCACCGAGGCGGTATGCACGCTCGCACCAGAGTGACCCATTTGCGCAAAATGTCTGCGCGTGGGGTTTGTGTCGAAGGGGGGATGTGAACCCCCACCCATGCATCCCTGCAAGAAGCAGGGATGCATGCGTTCGACCATATCGACGAAGAGTCGTTCCTTCAAGCGTGTGGACGGTGACTCATTCTGTGGTCGTGGTTCGACTCGTGGATTGGATCGGCGCTGGCGTGGTCGCCCCGATCGTCGCGAGCCGCACAAACGGGGCGCAGTTGCGCGGTAGGGGTGTCGGTGGGTCCGAGGAAAACCGATGGCGTGCGAGGTGAACCAGGGCGATTCTGTAGTCTGAGGGCGGGCCTTTGAGCTGGGGTTTCGCCGGGGTGGGTGGCCTCTTTGGAGACGAAGGGGGCGGGTGGGATCACGTCGGTGATCATGAAGTTCTCTACGCCACACGAAGCCCCGAGGACCTCACCCGCCGATGGCATCATCGCTCATTGCCGCACTGACCGTCACGACACCCCACGCCGCCGTTCCGCCCGCTCCGATCACTGATGGTGAGCGCAACGGCCTGCTGGCGGTGCTGTCGAAGGTTCCGGATCCGCGCGACCCACGCGGGATCCGGTACCCGCTGTCCGCGGTGCTCACCGTCGCGGTGTGCGCGGTCATGGCAGGGGCCTCAACGTTCGCGGCGATCACCGACTGGCTCCATGACCTCGACGAACACGCCCGTACCCGCCTCGGTTTCGTCGGCGGCGTGCCCGCCGGCACGACGGTGTGGCGGCTGTTGATCCGGCTCGATGCCGAGATCCTGTCGAGGGTCCTGGCCGGCTGGCTGCACGCCCGGACCGACCCACCGGACCCGCCGAGTTCGTGGTCTGTTCGCCGGTACCGCAGAGTGATCGCGGTGGACGGCAAGGCGCTGTGCGGCGCCCGCCGCGAGGACGGCCGTCACGTCCATCTGCTGTCCGCGCTGGACACCGGCACCGGCGTCGTGCTCGCCCAGGTCGCCGTGGACGCGAAGTCGAACGAGATCCCCGCGTTCGCGCCGCTGCTGGACGCCGTCGAGACGGTGCTCGGCACCCTCGCCGGAGTGCTGTTCATCGCCGATACCCTGCACACCCAGACCCGTCACGCCGACGAGGTCACCGCCCGCCAAGCACACCTCATGGTCCAGGTGAAAGCCAACCAGCCGACCCTGTTCAACCAGCTCAAACGACTGCCCTGGGCGCAGATTCCCGTCGGGGACCGCACCCGCGACCGCGGTCACGGCCGCCGCGAGACCCGCACCGTCAAAGCCGTCACCGTTCGCACGCCCGGCGGCATCGCGTTCCCACACGCGCAGCAGGCCGTCCGGATCACCCGCACCCGTATCGTCGCTGGCAAGACCAGCCGCGAAACCGCCTACCTGACCGTGTCACTACCCACCGGTCAAGCCCTGCCCCGCGACCTGCAGACCTGGATCCGCAGGCACTGGCACATCGAGGAACATGATCCACCACGTCCGTGACGTGACGTTCCGTGAAGACCTGCACCAAGCCCGAACCAGCAACGGACCGGCCGTCATGGCCACCCTGCGTAACACCGCGATCGGCTGGCACCGCACCACCGGCGCGACCAACATCGCCCGCGCCATCCGCCAGGCCAATCGCCGCTCACACGACCTGATTACCACCGTGACCAGCGGTTACCCGAGAACGCAATGACCCTGAACCGGGACGGAGCCACGCCCCGGTCGCGATCACCACCGTCGACGGCGACCGGGACAACGGGGCTCGTGGACCTGCGGGCGCCGGTAGCCGAATTGACGAGGCCCCCGAACGACCAGTTGGTCAATACGCCTCCGCTGACCGTACAGGCGTCGATGAGATCGGATGGTGCTGCCCATGCCGGAAGTTCTCAACACCCCGCAACGCGAGGGCCTGGAGACACAACCATGAGTGAGATGCAGCGGCAGGCGTCGTTGTCGGCCGGGGATGTGTTGTACGAGGCGGCCCGCGTGGCGTGTCTGGCCCCGTCGATCGAGAACTCCCAGCCGTGGCGCTGGCGCATCCGCGGCAACACCCTCGAACCGCACGCGGATCGCTCCAGCCAGTTGACCGCCACCGACCCGGAGGGTCGGTTGATGATCGTCAGCTGCGGTGCGGTCCTGCACCATGCCACCGTCGTGCTCGCCGCCCTCGGGGCCGCCGCCACCGTCGAACGGATCGACGATCCAGCCGATCCGGACCTGCTCGCCAGGCTGACACTCATCGGCCGCCACCAGGTGACAGCCGAGGACATGCGCCTGCATCATGCGTTGCGCACTCGTTGCACGACGAGACCTAGCGTGTCGCCGGCGCCCAGTAGCGCGAGGCGATCAGGACGGCGGCGTGGGGGAGGTGCTCGCTCGTCTCCGGGTCGTGTGCGATCGGGTGAACAGGCGTAGGGTGAAGACGCTGCTCCGGACCCCGGTGGCCGACAGTCCGTCGTTGATGGACGCGTTCCACTGATCGAGGTCGTCTCTTGTGCGATGTGCATGAATTGTCATCCTGGCGCGGGAGGCCACCGCTGCCGCGCCGTCTGCGTCGGCCGGCTCGGACCCATTGGAACTGCCCGCGGTACCGAATGGAAAGCCGGTCCCGTCGGCCAGGGCGTAGTCGCCCGTCCGTGTTCGAACCTCGACCTTCCAAGAGACCCAACCGGCCCGCCGCACACGCCGGCGAGTGAGAGCCATGACCGCGTGAGCCGACGTTTCGCCGTCGGCGGTCCACTGATCGGAAGGTGCGAGATGGCTGTCCGGTACGGGTTTCTCGGCCCCGGCGTGCTCACCGAGACGGTCGTCGGCAGCATCCTGGTCCTCGCCACCACTTTCCCGCACGCCGTCGAACCGCTCAGTGACGGGCGCGGAGTGCTTGTGCCGCATCGGAACCCGGCCGCCTTGGCGACCGCCATCCGTCGGATCCTCATCGATCCCGCCACGGCCGCTCGCCTGTCCCGGCCTCGTGGGCCAGTCGTGCGCTCGCCTGCGGGCGCTGCACAGTACGAGGTGCTCGCGGGCCGGCTCATCGCCACACCGGCAGCCACCCGCGGCTCTGAACCGTAGCCCGTACGGTCCCGGCCGTGAGCGACTCGGTCTTGGTGTCGCGGCATGATCCTGGGCCTGACCCCAGATCCGCGACCGGTCATCATCAAGCTCTTCATGCCCGGCGAGCACGCCGTGCTGGTCCGCCGCCGTACGCACGCCTTGGTCGATCCTGCAGCGGTCCCGTCCACGACGGTGTCCTGTGACTGTCCCTACGGAGCCAGCAACATCCGCGTCGGCTTCGCCGCTGTCACCCCCACCGCACTCATCGCGGCGATGAAGCGTCCCAAACGCTCGCTGCGACCTGACCCCGAAGGGGGCGTTGATCCCTATGGCTCTTCTCATGGCACCGACCGTCCACATTGCTGCTCCCGCAGAAAGAGGTCTTCGGGCCGACCGGGAGGTGACCACGGAACAGCTGCTCCGTGCCCTCAGGAATCTACCGGCCGGTCATCCTGATCGGGAACCGCTGCGTGCACGGGCGATCGAAGCGAACCTGCCGCTGGCCAACCGGCTGGCGCAGCGCTACGCCGGCCGAGGCGAGCGCCCCGACGACCTCGCGCAGGTCGCCGCGCTGGCACTGGTCAAAGCGGTCGACGGCTACGACCCGGACCGGCTCGCACCGTTCGCCAGCTACGCCGTCCCGACGATCGTCGGCGCGCTCAAACGGCATTTCCGGGACACCGCGTGGGGCATGCGTGTCCCGCGCACCACGCAGGAACTGGTGCTCGGCGTGCGAGAGGCGACCGGCGACCTCGAGCAACTGCGTGGTCGCACCCCGACGGCCATCGAGCTCGCCGCACACCTGCGCGTCGATGTCGATGTACTCTCGGACGCGATCATCGCCTCGCAGGTGTACCGCCTGCAGTCGCTCAACGGGCCCTGCACCGGCAACGACGGCACCGAACCTGTCGATCTGATCGGCCGTGTCGACCCACGCTTTGCCCGCATCGATGAGCGGCTGTCACATGGGGAGCTCGGCCGGCTCGTCGCGGCGCTGCCGCTGCGCGAGCGACGCATCCTCGCCATGCGGTTCTCCGACGAGATGACCCAGGCCGCCATCGCCGCCGAGCTCGGCATCTCGCAGATGCATGTCTCCCGGCTGTTGAGGGGGTCCCTCAACCGACTCCGGGTCGGCCTCCTCACTTCGGTCGAGCCGACGGCATGACCGAGAACAACGAGCACACCGGTCGGCCCGCCAGATCTGGAGCATCACCGCGGCCGTCACGGCGGAGGACACACGGCTGCACACCGTGTCCGCAGACCAGGTCCCCGAACTCGCCACCGCAGCCGACCACGCCCGACGCGCCGAAACCGGCGAACCCGCCTCGCGCGCCGACCTGTCCTACTGGACTGGCGGCGACCGGCATTCCCGACCCCGCGATCCCAGCCCGCGCCACACAGACCACCGTCCCCGGCCACCACGGGGACCTGACCGGCAGCGCCGAGCACGACACAGCGGCAACTTTCGTCATGCTCCACGGCCCCGCCGGCGAACCCGGCGGATGGCTCGTCGACCTCGCCCTCGGCGGCTTGAACTACCAGATCGAGCACCACCTGTTCCCGGGCATGCCCCGGCCGAACCTGCGCCGCGCCCAGCCCCTCGTACGGTCGTTCTGCCAGCAGCACGACGTGTCGTACTGCGAGACCACCCTGCTGCGCTCCTACGCCCAGACCCTCCACCACCTCCACCACGCCGGCCGACCACTACGCACCACAAGCGCAACCTGACCCTCGTCAGGCCGTGACGACGATCTTGCCGGGGGCGAGCTTCCTTGGGGACGAGCATCCGCGGAACCTCGATCAGGCCGAACCGGCGGTTCCGAACGCAGGTCATGAGGCGTTCGCCGGCTGGGCTGGGACATGCCGTCGCGAGGGCTCCCGGGCGCTGTGGCCGCCTTCGTTGTCCCAAACGGTGCTGGGGTCGACGCCTTCATTGCGTTCGGCGGCTGGTGCGGTGCGGGACGCGGCGAGGATGGCCGGAGCGTGCAGTTGGTTGGCCGGGTCGGCGGCCGTGGCCATGGCGATGGCTGCGGCGGCGGCGTTGGCCTCGGGGGGCACGACGAGCAGGTCGATCTGGTCGCCGCGCTCGGTGGTGGCGATGAGCATGCCGGGGTCGACGGTGCTGAACCACCCGGCCCGCACCACGCGGGTGCCGACCGCGAGGCGCCGGAAGTGGCTATCCCAGCTGTGGCTGTTGAGCATCAGTTGACGGATCGGTCCGTACCGTTCGTTCAGGGCCAGGATCAACCCCGGCAGTTCCGCCACCGGGTCCCTGGAGCGGGGCCACCACCCGCCGTCGAGGACGGCTCGTGTGGCCCGCACGGCGGTGAGCGACAGCCGCGGCTGGGTCGGTGGTCCTGGCGCAACGACGGTGACGCGTTGGGCGGCGGTGAACATGACTGGCCCCTCTCCCGACCTGCGGCTGCCTCCGGGAGGTGACCGGTATGGGAAACCTGCCGCTTTGCGTCGGCGTGACTCGGTCCGCGCTGCGCCGACCGTGGTCCGTCGGCGGTGCACATTTCGGTCACCGGGGTCTCGAGTGCCCAGAGCCAACTCTACGCCTGCAGCACGAGAACGACGGGATGCCTCGTCGACGTTCCTGACGACCCCTGCGATCTCAGCGTCACGGGTTTGTCGGGGGAGTGGAGGTGCCGGCCGCTGTACCGTCGGAAGCGCCGTCGCGGCGAGCGATGGTCAACGGATCCGGCCGCAGCGCCGCACGATTCCCCGGTTGAGGCGGTGGCGGAGAGGCATGCGAGGGCGGAGCGTATGGAGTTCGACGTGACGGTCGAGAGTCCCAAGGGAACGCGCAACAAGTACGAGGTGGACCGCCGCACCGGCCGGATCCGGTTGGACCGCACCCTGTTCACCGCCACCCAGTACCCGGAGGACTACGGCTTCATCGAGCACACGCTCGGCGAGGACGCCGAACCCCTCGATGCGCTCGTGCTGGTCCGGGAACCGACCTTTCCGGGCTGCCAGATCCGCTGTCGGGCATTCGGCATGTTCCGCATGCTCGACCCGAAAGGCCCGGACCCGAAGGTGCTCTGCGTCCCGATCGCCGACCCGCGCCTGGCCTACCTGGTGGACCTGCCCGACCTGGAAACGTTCCACAAGCTGGAGATCCAACACTTCTTCGAGATTTACCAGGATCTCGAACCGGGCAAGACCATCGACGCCGAGCACGGCGTCTGGGCCGACCGCGCCGAGGCCGAGACGGAGATCACCCGATCGCGCCACCGTGCCGTCCACGCCGCAGACCGGTCCGGAGACGGGACGGGAACCGAGAGGACCACAGCGCGCCGCTGAGACCAGCGTCGGCGCGTAGAGACAGCGAACGGCCGCGGGCGCGGATGCGCTCGCAGCCGTTGATCACAGCCGGGTCAGGACGCGATGTGCAGTTCGTTCCGAACGCTGGTCACGCCGGCGGCACTCCAGGCGGATCGCTCCGCCTCGCGCAGCTCCGACCACGACCCGACGCTGCCGTGCAGCGTCAGTTCGGATCCGTCGAGGTCGATCGTGATCCACCGCGGGTTCAGCATGGCGTTGCGTCGCATCGCGGCCTCGGCCGCTGCCTTGGTGTCGGCGGTCGGCGGCTGCGACTCGAGCGAGATCTCGTTGCTGATCTGCGTCACGCCCTTGAGGTACATGACCGCCCGCACTGCGGCGTTGCGCTGGTACTCCCATGTCACCTCACCCGAGAGGGTGACCTTGCGGTCGCAGACATGGGCGGTGACCGCGTTGGGCGGGACGTCGACTGCCCATGCAAGGACCTGCCGGGCGGCTTGGGCGATGTCCTGGTCGTTCATGCCCTGGGCCGTGGGGGCGCGGACGTTGGTCTTGTTCGTGACATTCTTGACGCCGCCGACCCGGATGGCGGCGTGCTTCGCCGCGAGCCGTTCCGGCAGGCTGGCGACCTCGCCGGACAACGTCACCGTTCCGTCGCTGACCTGCACTTCGACGCCGGATGCGTCGACGCTCGGGGTGTATTGCAGTTCCTCGATTACGGCAGTCTTCAGTTCCTGGTCGGTCTTGTGCGGTGTCTGTGCCACAAGCCCCACGATGCCCCACATCCGGAGTGGGCGCCAGCCCAATTCGGTCCATATTGCTGAGATCTTTTATGATCTGCGATAAACGCCCAATTTTATGGCTATATAGGCACTTCATTCGGGCAAGGTATTTGGCCTTGAGTATTGGGCCGGCAACGGTTGCTCCAGGCCCCGGCAGCGTGCTCCGCGCTCAATCGGTGGTTTGCACGCGTTCTGCCTCAGCCGAGGCCCGGCGCACGTGGCGACCAGCCTGGTGGATTCGCACCGAGGGCGCTGCACCACGTGCAGACAGTCGGCCGGGATGACCGGCCAGGCAGGCCAGCCAGCTGGTGGAGTCCAACGGTTCGTGCAGCGCCAGGTGGCACTCCGCCGAAGGCGACACGGCCCCGCGAACAACGTCGCCGACCCTCGGTGATCACCACGACACATCATGTGTGCTGCGGTTCCGGGTGCTCCGGGTGACGGGCTGGTGTGGTGATTTGTGGTTTTCGGGTGATTGATCGGGTATACGGGTTAGCCCAGTCACTGTCCACAAATGAGGAGTCATGATGTCCCAATACCTTGCCGTGCGGAGCGTGGACATCGGCAGCCCGCTCAGCAACATGCTTCGGTCCGCGGCTGCCTTCCTCCCCCGAGCGATCGCGTTCATTGTCGTCCTGATCGTCGGGTATCTGGTGGCTCGCCTGCTGCGCGCGGCGGTCGACAAGTTGCTGGAGCGTGTGGGATTCGACCGGCTCGTGGAGCGCGGCGGTCTCAAGACGGCGCTTGCCCGGTCCCGCTACGACGCCTCCGGCATCGTCGCTCAGCTCGTCTTCTACGCGGTGCTGCTGATCACCCTGCGGATAGCGTTCGACATCTGGGGCCCGAACGCGGTTTCCACGCTCATCACGGCTGTGATCGCCTGGCTGCCGCGGCTCTTTGTCGCAATCCTGATCGTCGTGGTCGCCGCGGCGATCGCCTCCGCGGTGAAAGACATCGTGTCTACAGCATTGGGGGGACTCTCCTACGGTCGCGCGGTGGCGAACATCGCCTTCGTGTTCATCCTCGGTATCGGCGTCATCGCCGCGCTCAACCAGATCGGGGTGGCGACCACTGTCACGACCCCGGTGCTGATCGCGGTTCTCGCCACTGTGGCCGGCATCTTGATCGTCGGCGTCGGCGGCGGGCTGGTGAAGCCGATGCAGGCGCGCTGGGACCGATGGCTGGACCGGGCGGAGACAGAGTCGGCCCGCCGCTCCGAACTCCCGAAGGCGTACGCGGCCGGCCAGAGCGACGCCGAGCGGCTGATGGCAGAAAAGCAGCGGCCCGCCGCCGCGCCGGTCGCCGCCGGCCAGCAAGCGTCTTCGGCGTACCGCGACCAGTCCGTCGGCCAGCGTGCCCGCCCGCCGTCGGCACCGTCCGCGGCGGACGACGACACGCGGGCCGTGCCTCCGCAGACCGGTCAACGGCCGCCGGCGACCCGGTAGCGCCGGTGCTCGACTGCGGCGGTGATTGCGACCCTCCCGGGCCGTGCCACCGCCGTCCCTGGTGAGCGGCAACCCGGCAGTCCCGGCATACCGGGTTGCCGGGTCCGGCGGATCGTCCCGGACTCGCCCGATCGGCCAGTCGGTCGGCAGCCGAACGGTCAGGATGCCGGTAAAGGAGCGGTTGCGGCATTTTCGCCCCGGTACGCCGTCTCTATGGTCGTACTTCATGAACATCCCCGCCTCGAACCTGGGCACCGACCACGCGACCGTGCAGATGCTGCTCGACCGCCTCCACCGCCGCATCGGCGCCGCCGGCCTCGCGGCAGCAGCTATGGTTCCCAGCCTGTCGGCGCGGGTGGACCAGCACGCAGCCGAGGTGCGGGACCTGCTCGGCGTCCGCGGCCGCCGGCCGACGCCCGCAGCGTTGGCGAGCTACGCCGACGGCCTACTGGACGGGGCCACCGACCGCGGATGGCAGCCGCCGCAGCACGATCTGGCCGGCTGGGTCGACGCCGACGGTGTGACGGTCCGGCTCGTGGCCCTGTGCGACTTGGCCTGCAGCGCCATGGCGTAGCGGCAGAAGCAACGTTTCGCCTCCTGCTGCTCAGTGAAGGGGCGCTGTACTCCTCGCGCATCGTCGAGTGGCGGCGGGCCCGCGACGCCAGCGCTCTGGCCGGGGTGGCCGACGAGCCGCGCCTGGTTTACCGACCTCGGCCCAGGCTTCTACGACACCCGCGTCAATCCCGAACGCCGCAAACGCAACCACATCCGCCAGTTCGAAGCTCTCGGCTACACCGTCACTCTCGCCCCAGCCGCCCGACCGGCCCGTAGTAAGCAGCATCCCAGCTGCGCCGGGATGCTGCCGCCTGCCCTCTCACCCTGCATTTTCGGATCAGCTTCACCCGAGCTCTCACCCTGCACCTGCCGGTTTCCGGCGTAGCGTATGTGAGTGCCTGCGGGACAAGCGGGAGAGCGAAGCTATTAGCCCAGCGGAGCTGAGAGGCCGAAAGATCGGAGAGGTTGGACGGCGATCCCCATTCACCTGATCCGGACAATGCCGGCGCAGGAAAATTGCCTCGCAGGTTATTCATCTGCACCGACCACTCGGCGCGCCGTCTTTGATGATGTCAACGGCCATGGCGATGTGGCGTGACGCATGTTGCGTGATCGGGATCAAGACTACTGCCGGTGAGGATCGCCGGGGTGGATGCCGCGCGCGATCCCGTGCAACGCGCCCTGCCGCGTCGTCGCCCAGATGACGAACTTCATCTCGCACGTCGACGAACTTCATCTCGCACGTCAAGGACACGGGCGGCAAGCCCGAGACGGTCCCGTTGACGTTCTTCCGCAAGACGTCGGGCTCGATCAGCGGCCCGTTCGACGACGTGGTCCGCCCCGGCCACGTGCGGCTGCTGGACTACGAGGTGGAGATCGGACTGGTCTTCGGCCGCCAGATGCCGGTCGGCACGACGGTCACCGCGGACAACCTCGCCGACTACGTCGCGGGCATGGTGGTTGCCAACGACATCGCGGCGCGTGACGTCCAGCTTCCGCAGACCCAGCTCTACGAGGCCAAGCCCAGCTCTACGAGGCCAAGTCGTCGAGACCGCCGTCGCCACCGACGACGGCGCGATCGACCTCGGCCGGCAGCGCACGGTCGTGAGGTACGCCCGATGACCGGGGACCTGCTGTGGCCGTACTACGCCGCGCCCGATGACCTGGCCACGATCGAAGCCGTACCGCTCAGGGCGCGGGGCCTGCCCGAATCGACCTACGCACCAAGCGGTCGCCCGCGACGGCCTGCTCGACGCCGTCCTCGTCCTGCGGCCCACCGAGGCAGCAGGCGCGCCCCCAGCCGCTGCCCGCCGTCGAGGGCGCACGGCGATCCTGGCCGAGGGCTACGGGCTGAGCGAGGCGTCCTGCGCGAGCGCGCGCAGCTTCCCGGAAGCGCCGCGGCCGCATTCGGTCGGGCAGTGCCCGCCCTACCAGCAGATGAGGGTGGTGCGTGCCGGCGCCGACGGAACCTGGGAGGACGTGCCCGCTGGGGGGAGAGGGGCTTGCTGGGGATCAGCGGCCCTACCGTCTTCCGGGGTTACGTCACCGGCCGCGGCGAGAACGGCCACGTCCTCAGGTGCCGCCGGTAGCATTGCCCGGGGCCGGGTCAGCCGGCCGGTGATCTGTTCGACCATCCGTAGGTCGCTGCCGCCCCAGGTCGCGGGTTCATGATGCTGCCTTCTCGGCATGAACGCGCGACGGGACGACGACGACCGGGCAGGGTGCGTGTTGCACGCAGTGTTGGCTGACCGAGCCGAGCAGGATCCCGGTGAACGTGCCGTGCCCGCGGCTGCCCACCACGAGGAGTTCGGCGCCGTTCGCGGCGTCCAGTAGGACCTTCGCCGGGTGGCCCTGCACCACCCGGGTGACGACATCGACGGTGGTGGCGTGCTGGGCGTTGACATCCGCGACGGTGTCGGCGAGGGTCTGATCGCCCTCGGCTGAGCCTCGAGAGTGTCACGGCGGGGCACCTGCACGTGGGCACGTACTCGCGGCGGCATTCCACAGTCCGGCGGGCAGGTCGTCGCGCCTGCGCACCGGGTCAATCAGCGGTGAGGTCGGGCAGGCTGGTCACGTCGGTGAGCACGCGAAGGGCGACGTCGCTGAGGCGGCGGTGGGTGCGCCGGGCGTGGGCCCGGATCAGCTCGAAGGCCGCGTCGACGGAGACGTGGTGCGCCTGCGCGACGGCCCCTTTGGCCTGTTCGATGATGATTCGGTTGTTCAACGCGCCCTGCAGCTGCTCGGTGAGCACCTCGCCGTGGTGGATCGCCCGTTCCTGCAGCAGGCCGATCGCGGCGACGTCGGCCAGTGCCTGCACGATCTGCACGTCGGCGTCGTCGAGGTCGTTGCGGCCGGTGCCGAAGACGCCCATCGCGCCGATGACGTCGTCGCGCAGTCGTAGCGGGAACGCGTGCACCGAGCGGAACCCGGCGGAGGTGGCGTAGCGCGCGAACTGCGGCCAGCGGGGGCTTGCGGTGGACAGATCGGCGTTGACGACCGGCGCCGCGCCGCGGAATGCGTCCAGGCATGGCCCGTCCCGCCATTGCAGCTGCAGCAGCTCCAGCAGTGTGGTCGTCTCGTCCGAGGCGGCCATGAAGTGCAACCGGTCCTGCTCGTCGGCAAGCAGCAGGCCGACGGTGGTGTCGGTGACCAGCCCGGCGACGCGGTCGGCGAGCATCTGCATGAACTCGATCAGGTCGAACCCGCCGACCAGGGTGTCGGCCACCTCGACGAAGATCGTCGCCAGACGTTGTTCGGATACGGTGGTCATGACGGCTTCCCGGCCTTTCGTGCGGTGTTCGTGCCACTGTTCATGGATGGTCGGTGTCGAGGCGGAGCCGGTGGGCGAGGATGTCCGCGGCCACCTCGCTCAACGGCCGGTCGGTGGCGTAGGCGTAGGCCCGGATCCGCGCCAGCGCCTCCGCGAGGGAGGTGCGCAACTGAACCATCACCATGCCCTGGGCCTGGAACAGTGCGGCACGGTGCTCGAATGCCTCGTCGAGCTCGTCCGTGCCGGTGGTCCGTTCCTGACCGTCCAACAAGGTCGTCACGACCTGGTCGGCGAGCGTCAGCGCCCGGCCCAGCTCCGGTCTGGACATCGCCCCGGAGCGGGCCCGGAACACGTCGAGGACGCCGAGGCGAGCCGCCCCGACCTGCAGGGGAAACGC
The DNA here is from genome assembly GCF_040674675.1 of Dactylosporangium sp. NPDC049742. Classification (NCBI taxonomy): domain Bacteria; kingdom Bacillati; phylum Actinomycetota; class Actinomycetes; order Micromonosporales; family Micromonosporaceae; genus Dactylosporangium; species Dactylosporangium sp. NPDC049742. The sequence continues at coordinate 27,193 of NZ_JBFANF010000066.1, forward strand.
GAACACCGCCCGGATCCCCTCGTCCAGGACCGCAGCGGCGTACATCGGCCATCGGCGCATCGCCCCATCGGTCAGGTCCGGCACCAGCACCGGGCGGCCGGCCGCGGCCGCGTCGATGCACGGGCCTTCCCCGAAGGTGAACTGCAGCTCCTCGATCCGCGCGGTGTCCGGGTCGGACGCCGCTGCCATGCCGTGAGTGCCGTCGGAGGCCATCAGGCTCACCCCGACCCCGCAGGCCGACAAGGCCTGCGCAGCGTCGACGCAGACCCGTTCCATCAGCTCCACTGTGCCGCCCACTGTAGAGATGTCCGGTGACGAGCCCGACCGGTACGGCCGCCGCTCGATCGTGACCCACGCCGGTCACGGCGACAGAACAACGTCGCGCGGCCGCAACTCGGCGCGGCAACGTGGGCGGCGGCTGGGGTTTCTGAGGACAGCCGCTTTCGACCGGACGCCGGACCAGCATCACTCCTGGTAAGGCTACCCTCACGCGTTCGGCTGGACAACGATGGCGACGCGGCCGGTGAAGTCCGGCCCCGCTTTGAGGACTGCATGGATCACGAGCGCGGCCTGGCCGAACGTGACGGCGAGGAAGGCGGCCGTCACCGCTGCCACCAGGACGATCCGGATGAGGAAGAACGCCTTCCAGCCGCCGAGGAACATGAGCGTGACGAGGCTCAGCCGGGCGAGGTAGTAGGCGGGCCGGCGCTGCCGCAGCCCCTCGGCGCCGATCCTGCGGGCCAGCACGGCGAAGTCGCTGCCGGGCGTCGTCCGTTGACGGCGTCGACGTGATCGCCGGTGTCATGGTGATTGCATGCTTCTATCGAACCGCCCGAGGCCGGCGTTGTCAGGAGCGCTACGTTCCGGGGCCCCGATGGTGCTGGCACCCCATAAAGCCCTCACTGGCCGGCTGGGCCTCGGCCGGGCAGGGCGAGGCGGACGATGGTTTTCCAGACGCTGGCGGTCTGGTGGGCGAGGGAGCCGGTGTTGTACCGCAGCCCGAACCGTTCGCAGAGGTCGCGGACCATCGGGGCGATCTCCGCGTAGCGATTGCTGGGCAGGTCGGGGAAGAGGTGGTGCTCGATCTGATGGCTGAGGTTGCCGGACAGGAGGTGGAACAGCGGGCCGCCGTCGATGTCGGACGAGCCCAGCAGTTGCCGCACGTACCATTCGCCGCGGGTCTCGCCGTCGAGCTGGTCCTCGGTGAACACCTCGGAGCCCTCGGGGAAGTGGCCGCAGAAGATGATGGTGTGTGACCACACGTTGCGGGCCACGTTCGCGAGGAGGTTGCCGAGCAGGGCCGGCACGAACGACGGTCCGGCCAGCAGCGGGAACGCCACGTAGTCCTTGATGATCTGGCGGCGGGCCTTGCGCAGCACCCCGCGCAGCTGGGTCAGTGCCTCACCCCAGCGTTTCTCGCCGCGCCAGGCACGCTCCAGCTCGACGTCGTAGATGGCGATGCCCCACTCGAAGACGACGGCCAGTGCGGCGTTGTAGAGCGGCTGGGCGAGGTAGATGGGGTGCCAGGGCTGCTCGGGGCTGACCCGCATCGCGCTGTATCCGATGTCGCGGTCCTTGCCCAGCACGTTGGTGTAGGTGTGGTGCACAACGTTGTGCGAGTGTTTCCACATGTCGGCCGGCGCGGCGTGGTCCCATTCCCAGGTGGTGGAGTGGATGTCTGGGTCGCGCATCCAGTCCCACTGACCGTGCAGGACGTTGTGGCCGATCTCCATGTTCTCCAAGATCTTGGCGACGGCCAGTGCCGCGGTGCCGGCCAGCCAGGCCGGCGGCAGGATCGAGATCGCCAGCAGGGTGCGGCCGCCCGCCTCCAGGACCCGCTGGACGGCGATGACCCGGCGGATGTAGCGGGCGTCGTGGTCGCCCAGGCTGGCGGCCACCTCGTCACGGATCCGGTCGAGTTCGCGGCCGATCTCCTTGATGTCGACCTCGGTGAGATGTTCGGGCACAGGCACAGGTGGATCTCCTACACATCGATCTCGACGGGACCGGCCGCCGCGCTGACGCAGGTCTGGATGAGTTCACCCTCGTCGCCGTGCTCGCGTCCGGTGCGCAGGTCGCGGATCCGGCCGGCCCGCAGCCGCACCACGCAGCTGTGGCAGATGCCCATGCGACACCCGCTGGGTATGAGCACACCGGCGTGCTCGCCGACCGCCAGCAGTGGTGTGCCGCCGTCGGCGTCGGCCAGACGTCCGCTCGTGACGAAGCTGACCCGGCCGCCGGCACCCCCGGGCATCCGGGCGGTCCGGAAGCGCTCGATCCGCAGGCGGTCGCCGGCTCCCGCCCGCCGCCAGTGCCGTTGCGCGTCGTCGAGCATCCCGGCCGGGCCGCACGCCCACGTGTGGCGTTCACGCCAGTCGGGGCAGATGTCACGAACCTGCGCCATCGTGATCCGGCCGCCGGTGCGGGTGTGCCGCTCGTACAACCGCAAGCTCTTCCAACCTGCGGCGAGGGCCCGCAGGTCCGGGCCGAGGATGACCTCCTCGGACGTCGGCGCGGACAGCACCAGTACTACGTCCGGCATACGATCCTGGGTGGCCAGGCTGTGCAGCATCGCCGCTACCGGCGTGACCCCGCTACCCGCGGTCAGGAACAACAGTCGTTGGGGCGCCGGGTCGGGTAGCACGAAGTCACCCTCGGCCGGGGTGAGGTGCACGATCGTGCCGGGCGTCACGCGGCGCACCACGTATGGCGCCACCAGCCCGTCCGGGGCGGCCTTGACGGTGATCGTGAGGCGTCCGTCGGGGCCGTGCGGTGGCGAGGACAGCGAGAAGGGCCGCCAGTGCCGGACACCGTCGATGTCGACCCCGACCCGCACGTAATGACCGGCGCGGTGACCTGTCCAGCCGATCCCGGGCGGATCACCAGGCACGCCGCGGAGGTGGTCTCCGGCCGCACCTGCTCGACCCGGCCACGCAGTCGCCGCAGCGACCACAGCGGATTGACCAGCCCGAGATAGTCATCGGGCAGCAGCGGCGTGCTCAGCCAGGACGCCGCGTCCAGCACGCCCCGACGTACCGTCGACCGGAGGCTGTGGTCGCTGCGGCGACTGGCAGAGGCGTAGAACGACGACCGGTGCACGCGTCGCTTCTACCCCTCTGTACCGGCGCTAACCTCGGCAGCCGGAGCGGCCACCACGAAGCACCGTCCGGCTTGCGTGAGTCCGGCCGTGCGTCCGGTCAGTCGGCGGTGAGGTTGTGCAGGGCGCTCAGGTCGGTGATCACGAGGCTAGCGACATCGCTGAGGCGGCTGTTGTTGCGTCGGGCGTAGGCTCGGAGCAGGTCGAAGGCGGCGTCGATCGAGACATGGTGTGCCTGTGCGACGGCCCCCTTGGCCTGCTCGATGACGATGCGGGTGTTCAGGGCGCCCTGGAGCTGTTCGGTGAGGACCTCGCCGCGGTGGATGGTTCGTTCCTGGAGCATGCCGATCGCGGCGACGTCGGCCAGTGCCTGGACGATCTGCACATCGGCCTCGTCGAGGGCCGTGTCGCGGATGCCGAAGACGCCCATGGCGCCGATCACGTCGCTGCGCAGCCGCAGCGGGAACGCGTGTACCGAGCGGAATCCGGCGGTGGCGGCGTAGGGCGCGAACCGCGGCCAGCGGGCGCTCGCCGCGCTCAGGTCGGCGTTGACGACGGGCTCGCCGGAACGGAATGCGTCCAGGCACGGGCCGTCATGCCACTGCAGCTGGAACAGTTCCAGCAGCTTGGTCGTCTCGTCCGAGGCGGCCATGAACCGCAGCCGGTCCTGTTCGTCGGCCAGGAGTAGGCCCACCGTGGCGGCCTCGACGAGGCCGGCCGTGCGGTCAGCGAGCATCTGCAGGAACTCGATCACGTCGAACTCATCGACCAGAGTGTCGGCGACCTCGACAAAGATCCTCGCCAGGCGTTGCTCGGATACGGTGGTCATGACAGTGTCCCGGCCCTTCCATCAGTGGTCATGTGCGGTCGGTGTCGAGCCGGAGGCGACGGGCGACGATGTCCGCGGCCACGTCACTCAGCGAACGGTTCCTGGCGTAGGCATAGGCCCGGATCCGAATCAGGGCATCCGCAAGCGGGATTCCCAGCTGGACCATGACCATGCCCTGGGCCTGGAACAGCTCGGCCCGGCTCTCGAACGCCTCGCCCCAGTCGGCGCCCCATGCCGCCCGGTCGATGTCGGCGGTGCGCGCCTGGTCGTCCAGCAGCGTCATCACCATCAGGTCGGCGAAGGTGAACGCCTGGCCCAGCTCGTCCCTGGACAGCGGCCCGGGACGGGCACGGAACACATCCAGTACCCCGAGGCGGGCCGCACCGATCTGCAACGGGAATGCGAACACCGCCCGCACCCCCACATCCTGGACCGCCGGGGCGTACACAGGCCATCGGCTGGTCGCCCCGTCGGCCAGATCCGAGACGAGGACCGGCCGGCCCGTCGTGTACGCCTCGATGCACGGGCCCTCCCCGAAGGTGAACTGCAGTTCCTCGATCCCCGCCGTGGCCGGGTCCGAGGATGCGCCCATCCCGCGCACACCATTGCCGGCCATCACGCTCATGCCCACCCCGGAGGCGGACAGCGCTCGCATGGCGTCGGCGCAAACCTGCTGCAGAACGTCAGCCACCCTGTCGGCCTCGGGGCCGACGCCGCGGAACACGAAGAGCGTCTCGCGCGCCGACGTTGACCGTGTTGGCGACCGGGACCATGGGCGGCATGCGGTTGCCTGTCGGTGCCGGGCCCTGCTCGTCGGGTCGGTCTCGGTGCTCGATCATCGCCGCATCCTTCCGAGACAGGCATTGCAGGCTTCCGAGACAGGCGTTGCAGGGGCCGGGCAGCCGGACGCCCGGTGAGGCACCGCACCGAGAACGCTACTCCCGGCTGCGCCTTGACGACAGCGCCGCTCGTGTGTATGGGCGTTTGCCCCCGCTACGCGGCGCGACCGGCCGCACCGCTGCGTCCGGCAACCGCGGCCGCCGGCGGACGGGGGTTACGAGCGGAGCTCTCGCAACCGGGCCGGTGAAAGGTCGTCCGTGGGGATGATGCCGAGGGCGAGCGCGACGTGCCACGCGTCGCGCCGGGTGCGTACCGCGAGCTTGCGGCAGATCGACGCGATGTGGGTCTTGACGGGCCAGCACCTTCGTGATGCCGTGGAGGATGTTCAGGGCATCGGCACCGGCGTAGATCTTGCGGTACAGCTGCCGGTAGGCGTCGTCGTAGACGGTCTTGAACGCGGCGCTGGCGAGGAGCGTTCCTTGAGCTTGTGGCCGCCCATCCCGGCGAAGCCGCGCCTTGACATCGACGTGGACCCAGGCCCAGGCCGTCCTGGCCAACGAGGGCCGGCTGGTCCTGGTCGGATTGGCACCCCAACCGCTGGCGATCCACCAGACCACCCTGTTCAGCTTCCTGAAGCAGCAGGTCCGCGGCCACTACGGCAGCGCACCCGAGCACGTCGAGCAGCTCGTCTCCCTGGTGGGCCACCACCGCCTTGACCTTTCCGGGTCGATCAGTGATGTGCTGCCGCTGGCCGAGGCGCCCCGATGCGTCGAACGGATTGTGAAGAAGGAGGGCGGCCCGATCCGGCTGGTCCTCAAGCCCTGATCGCTGTTGCGGGAGGTGAGGTTCAGGCCTCCCGCACGCTGCGGTCGACGCCGGCGTGCCCGCAGGTTGGGCGGTCCGTCGGCTCAGCCTGCCGATCCGCCGCGACATCGGTCGAGGAGGCCGAGCGCGGCGGTTCGCCCGGCGTGCGCGGGCCGGTTCTGCCGCCGCGGTCGACCGGGCCGCGGCTTCTTCACGTCGTCGAGGACCTCGTCGCGCGGGGCACGCGAGACGGGGGCCGTCAGGCTTGACAGCCGCCCGCCGCGGCGATCGAGGCCGGCGACAGCAGCGCCTGCCGGCTGCCGCTCGTCCATGCCGCCCCCGCTGGGTCGGGGGTGCATTCGGCGACGACACACCGCAGCGCTGCGACGCAGGCGTGTTCAAAGCTTCGCTAGACCACCCGATCGTCGTCGATGGGTTGCGCGAGTGGGTGCGGCTGACCGGTCATCGCAGCGAGCGCGGCGGCGACGGCTTGCAGGTTGGCCCGGATGTAGGTCGTGGTGGCCGGCCCGGTGGTGTCGGTGTGGCCGGCGTAGGCGCGGGCGGTGCCGTACCCGAAGTGCCGCTCCACCCAGGTCAGCGTGGTGTGACGCAGCCAGTGTGCGGTGACGCCCTGCGCGGCGACCCACGGCAGGTGCCGGCCGATGCGGCGCCACAGCTCGTCGTAGCGGCGGCTGGTCAAGGCGCGACCGTTCCGGTAGCGCAGCAGCGCGTCGGTAGGCAGGAGCGCGCCGCGGACCGCGGCGTGCTGGACGAGGCTGCCGGCCAGGTCAAGGCTGATCGGCTGCCAGCGCACGGTGCCGCCCTTCTCGCGTAGGAGAAGTAGGCCGCGGCCGGCGTCGAGGTCCTGCAGCCGCAGGCCCAGGGCCCCGGCGCGCCGGCAGGCTGTCTCGGTGTGCAGGCGCAGCAGCAGTGCGTCGAGGACGGTGTCGTTGCCGGTGGTGCGGGCGATCTGGTTGATCTCGGTCAGTTCGTCAGGTGTCAGCGCCCGCCGGGTGCTGGGCAGCCGACGGGGCTTGCGGACCCGGTGGGCTGGGCTGTCCGCGGCCTGGATGAGACCGTCGGCGATGGCCTGGTTGTAGAGGGCGCGGGCGGCGGCGATGAGCAGCTCGCCGGCGTGGCGGCCGCCGCGGTTGTTGCGGCGGGCTCGTGCGTTGGCCACGATGCGCCGCTGAAGCGCCTGGATGTCGCTGGCGGTAACCGTGTCGATGGCGAGGCCGCCCCATGCCGTGGTCATCCGCTGCCAGTAGCTGCGGTAGGCGCGCAGCGCGCCCGGGCCGGCTGCGGCGAGCACCTGCGGCAGGTACTCGTCGAAGGTGGGCACTGCCGGTCGGGCGTCGCGTTGCAGATCGGCGAGGGTGACGCCGAGCTCGGCCAGGGCCGTCCAGGCGGCGTCGAGCCGCTGACGGTCAGCCGGCATTGCCAGCGGCGAACTGGCCGGCGAGGAGCCGGGCGACGGTTCGAGCGGGGTGGATGAGCAGCAGGTCGCGGCCGGGTTGGGCGAGGAGGACGACGAGGTCGCCGGCGGTGAGGTGACACAGCTGCCGGATCGGCGCCGGGGTGGCGAGGAGACCGGTGGCGCCGATGGTGTGTCGTCCGGCCGGGTCGGAGGTCGCGGTGATGACGCCGGCCGTGATGTCGAACTGGATGCGGTGTCCGGGTGGCCAGCCCAGCAGGTGCAGTAATGCGCGGGCCGAGATCCGGCCGGACGGGTCGAGCCGGCCGACGTCAAGGTGCGCCTCGGCCTGGTCGGGCCTGGTGGGAGGGTGGGGCAGGTCGGGCAGCGGTGGCCGTGGCGGGCGCGGGGGAGCGGCGCGGGGATGATCGCCGCGATCACCTGCTCGGCCGGGGCCGGAATGCTGCGCCGCACGCGGGTCATCGTCGCCGCCGGGGCGCGGTCCGGACATGCCGAAACCCGACCGGGTGATCACCCGGTCGGGTCTGATGCAGCGATGCTACGAGATCCACGATCTTGGTAAACATTCACCAAGACCAGTGTCGAAGGGGGGACGCGAGCCTCCATTTGTGGGATACGTGCCCGAAGCACGTGTCCATGCGCAAAGTCTAGCAATGTCGATACGCTGAATCAACTGGGTGTATTAGCAGCTAGAAGGTGGTTCGAGAGGACTTCGCTGCTGATGTAGTCACAGGTCAACCCGTCTGTCGGCGAGGGTGGGTCCAAGCGGCGAGTGAACCCGGATCCATGGATTACATGCGCAAGGCGTACGCCTATTTGTACTCTAACTACGATGGAGTTCAGGTCAACTGTTCCTATTAGATTGCTGTTACGGGGACGTCGTATTGCTCGCTGGCTCGATCGGCGCGGGATCGATTCCTCGGGCGTGTAACTGAGCCCATAGGGCTTCGAGTGCGATGGCCTGGTCGAACCGGAAATCGCTCTCTCGGAGGTGAACGAAGGCCCAGCCGCAGCGGCGGAGCTCTAGCTCGCGGTCGACGTCTGCGGCGAGCGATTCGGGCGTGGTCAGCTCCCGTGGACCGTCGCATACGACGGCCAGCCGCCCGCGGTCGCCGATGACGACCAGGTCGATGTGGCCGTCCCGGACGGCGAACCATGGCTTGACGGTGAATCCGCGCTGCCGGAGCACACCGTAGACGTCCTGGTGGAACTGTGACCGGAACGGCGGGCGGTATCGGCCGGTCGGTAGCCGGTCTAGCTGCGGATCGGTGTCGACGGACGGCCGGGCGTCACGGAAGTAGGTGAGCAACGCTATGCGCATGTCCCGGTCGGACGCCCGCGCGTCGGGCGGGATTGAGCTGAACAGCCAGAGCTGGTCCTTGGCTCGGCTGACTGCGACGTTGTACCGCTGGCGGTGCCGGCGTGCGGCACACACCTCCTTGTCGGCTTCCGCATAGGTCATCGACAGCAGCACGACGCTGCGCTGGTCACCCTGGAACGCGGGTGGTTCGCCCACACGGATCTGCAGGCGTTTGAAGTCCTCGGTACGGATTCGCCGGCGCACTTGAGCTTCCAGTTCGACGGCCTGGGCCTTGCTGTGCAAGGCGATGACACCGATGCTGCGACCGTGGTAGGCGGGGTCCGTCACCATCTTTTCGATCTGCTCGGCGATCGCCGCTGCCTCGGCGTGATTCACCGCGTCTTCGCCGGCGCCCTGCGTCTCGCCCTTGACCGGGAAGAACACCAGCGGTTCCAGCCGGTCGGCTCCGTACTGGCGCAGCGGCATGAGGTTGCCGTCGTAGAACCGTTCGGAGGACCAGCCGATGATCTCGGGCATGGATCGGAAATGTTCGGTCAGGCGGATGACCCGTGGCACGCGGGCGGACATCAGTTCGTACAGGCTCCGGCCTGGGATGAAGCCGCCACCGCGGTGCGACGGCATGCCCTGCAGGTGGTGGTCGATGGCGTCGAGGTCGCCTTGCTTGTCTTTGCCCTCGCCCGGCGTGCATTGCTGCTCGTCGCCGACGATGATCATCCGCGGTGCGAGCCACAACAGCAGCAGCCATTCGATGCCGACCTGGCTGGCCTCGTCAACGATGATGACGTCGAACCCATTCGGCTCTGGCTCGACGTGCTCGGCGATCGCGTCGAGTGGCATCACCCACGCCGGCACGGCTGCCCGGGCGGCGCGCATGGCACTGGCCGCGTCGGCGGCATGCCGTTCGGTGAAGTTTCCGGCTTTGAGCCCCAGCGCTGCCCGGGCGATCTGATAGTCCTGCAGTGCCTGCCGTTGCTCTTCGCCGACTCTGCCGAGGTAGTGCCGGAGTCCTTCGGCGCCGGCCAGCTCGGCGGTCACCTCGCGCAGCGCGTCGTCGAGCTCGTCAATCCGGTCGGCGCCGATGTCGGACGTTTCACCGGATCGAACCGTTTGGTAGTACGCCACGGCACACGCCCAGGTCCACGCATCATCCAGTGCCGGAAGCCGGCTGTCCCATGCGGGATCGGTGGCGGTTTCCAGCATCGTGCCGGCCAGTTCTGGGTGTGTGGCAGCCAACCGGGCGAGCAAATCAGTCTCGCGGCGATGCTCGGCGTGCAGCTGCTGCGCCGCCAGGAGCTTGTCCATGGCAATGCGGTAACGCTCAGAGTCCCCAGCTTCGATCGCCTCAATGAGCTCGGCGGCCTCGGGCGCGGCTGACGCCGTGCGGGTGAATGGGCGGAGGGCGGCGCATGCGCCCATCAGCATCCGGCGAGCCTCTTGTGCCGCGAGTACCACGTCGACGTTGCGCACCACGCGGATGAGGGCGTCCCATCGGTCGACGGTGTTGACCACGTACCGCAGCCCTGCGCGGCTCACGATCTGCTGGACCGCGTCGCGGATCGCCACCAGTCGGCGGACTGCGTCGACGCCGGCGGCGAGGTGGTCAAGTTGCGCTAAACGCATGCCGAGGCTGCCGCGCCTTGTGGGCACATTGGCTGCGGCCCATTCGCCCAGCGTGCTGCTGAGCGCGATCTCGCAGCGCAGCGTCGTGATCACCACGTTCAGGTCACCGGTAGTCCGCGGTGGGCCACCATCGATGGTGCACGTCTGCAGGAGTTCAGCCGCGTTGAGCTGAGCCCGGGCGGGCGGCCACCACCGGCGTATCCGTCCGCCACGGGCCAGGTGCTCCCGCAGCCCCAGCGCCTGGCCGAGCAGCAGGTTCGCGGTGGCGGGAGTGACGATCGGGTCGAACACCACCAACCGGCCGGTGGTTTTGAACTCATCGCGGAGCGCGGCTGCACTGTCCACTGCAGCGAACAGTCCGGTCCACAGACCTCCGTCGCGGCGTGCGAGCAGCGCCTCGACGGCGGTGCGGCGCCAGTCGTCGGGCGGCCAGTCCGCGAGTACCTCGCCCAGACCGACGTCAGCTAAGGCGCCGAACGCTGTGTCGGCCTGGTGGCGCAGGTCGTGCAGGACGGCGTCCGGAAGTTCGGTGAAGCTCGTCATGGTCGCCAGGTCCAGGGAACCGCCGACCAGTGCCTCGTGGGCGGCGATCCGGTCGCAGGCGTCGTGTACCGCCTCGGGCGTTGGCGCGATGTCCGGTGCCGGCACATGCTGACCACCCCGCACGGTACGAAGATCCGTACGGGTGCGGAGCAGTTGCAGCAGTTCGGTCGCCTCCGTAGCGGTGAGCGGCGGAGTCACCTGCGCGCCGGCCGGGAGGTCACCGACCCATCCGTGCAGGTCGCGGCGCTCGGCGATCGCGGCCGCTAGATCGCGGAGAGTGCCTTGGTACGGCAGGCCCAGCGCACGGTGCCGGGAGTGCTCTTGTTCCCGGCCTGCGCGCAGCGCCCCGACCGCCGTGGCGCGGACCTCCAACAGGTGTTCGCGGCGCTGTCGCAATGTGCTGATCTCGTGGTCCAGGCGAGCGGTTGATTGCATCGCTGCCAGCTCTGACAGGGCGCGAATGCTGCGTTCGAGGTCTTTCTCGCCGCGCTCAGTGTTCATCTGCACGCAGAGCCGACGGACCTGCTCAGGCAACTGGTCCCGGATGACGGCTAGAGCGGCGCCGTGCTTGCTGGTCACGAGGACCCGCTGCCCGTTGGCGAGCAGAGCGCTCATCAGGTTGGCGATGGTGTGTGTCTTGCCGGTACCCGGCGGCCCCTGCACGACGACGACGCTGTCCTCGCGCAACGCGCGGAGCACCTCGCGCTGCTCGACGTTGGTACGCAGCGGAAACAGCGGATCCGAGCTTATCGGTGGTGCTCCGGCAGCCGCGAGCCAGCGCTGCCGGTCCGCCGGTTCGATCGGCACGACCAGCTGCGCCAGCCCCAGCGGAACAACCGCGTCGGCCGGCTCCAGGGAGCGCGCCATCCGTTCATAGAACGCGGCCTTGTCGCCGCTGCCCGTTCGTCGCGTCAGCAGCGCCGGGGCGAGCGTCAGCGACGGCAGGTCGACGTCCGTCGGGTCCGGAGCGACCCACTGGGCGGGCTCCGAGCGAACCGGGACCCGCCACGCAGCCTGCACGTACTCGGACAGCCAGGCAACGAGCTCGTCACCGAAGGGATGCACACGGGCCAGACCATGATCGTCATACCGGCCGACAAGGGCATCGTCGGCCTTCTGACGCAGGACACGATCGTCAAGGCGAATCTGGGCGTCTGCCACCAGGGTGACGCGCAGGGTGCCATCACGGTCGCGATGCGCCGACACGGGGACGCTCAGGAGGTGACGCCGCACCGTGACCTTGCCGCGGTGAACCATCGTCACCAGGCCGAACCCGAGCACCAGTGCGGCGCCACGGGCCCGCCTGGCTTCGGCGATCGTCCGCTCGAGATCGCCATACGCGTGTTGCAACTGTTCTGCCCGCACCTCGGCGCGCGCCCACGCCCGCTGTTCGACCAGCCAGTTCTCGAACACGGCGCGGACATCGGCCGGATGGTCGCCAGACCGCAGTTTGGGGGCCGCGCCGCGGGAATCGGCGGCGACGGCAGAATCGAGCCGACCGACGAGAACCTCCGGCGGTGGAGGTGCCGGCACGAACGACGGCTTGGGCAACTCCAGCAGCACGCTCGACCTGGCCGGCCCGAGGACGTCCCGAAGATCACTCAGCCACAACGGACCGCTCATAGCCTCGTCCGACCTGGGACTGGACTCGTCGGTCCGTTCCCGCAGCATGCGAACGAGGCCCCGGGTCAGCCGGACAACCTCCGAGTCGCGGCCAGTGATCGGTCTCGTCACGTTGCCCCCTCCGCACGAGTTCCGACTTAACAGATTGCGGCACGGGCAATACTATGTGCAACAGTGACATCTATGAGTGGACCGCCGCAGTGGCCCGGTGCCAACCTCAAGGCCGTCGTCGATGTGCTGGCCAGCACCGATCCTCCAGGCCTGAGCAACGGCGAGATCGAGCAACTCCTCATGCTGGCCGGCATCGGTGATCCGGCGCCCGGCAAGTCGAAGCGGATCAGGCTCCTGGCTGCGCTGCAGCAACAGCAACAGAGCGAGGGCTCGGCCAACCCGATCGAACGGTTCATGGCCGAAGCCATGTCCGTCGCTCGATATCTCAACGACGAGGCCCGCTTCGACGCGCTGCTTACGGCGCTCCGCCGACCGCTGGCGCTGCTCGGACTTGACCTCGACGACGGCGGTCGACTCATTAAGGCGGAGTCGGTCGCATACTCGCTGGACGACGTCGCCAAACTCACCGACCGGCTCCGATCCGAGCTGCGCCGCCGTGGCGTGCACCCGCAGGTGCTGTACTACTGCGAGGAGGAGCTTGTCCGGAAATCGCTCTTCCACGCAGTGTTCGAGGCGACCAAAGGAGTCAGTGACCGGCTGCGACGCATGACCGGGCTGCGGACCGACGGTGGACCACTGGTCCGGGAGGCGTTCGGTGGCAACGCGCCGCTTGTGCGGCTCAACGGGCTCTCGCATCACACCGATCTCAGCGAACAGAGCGGCTTCAGCAACTTCCTCACGGGCGTCTTCGGCATGTTCCGCAATCCGCCTGCCCACAGCACACGAGTCGACCCCACCTGGGCGCTTACGGAGACTGACGCGCTAGACCTGTTCACCGTACTGTCGCTCGTACACCGCCGCCTCGATGCAGCCCGTGTGGTTCCGACAGGATAGAGCTCAGCTCTGGCAAGGTGGGTGAGTGGATGGGCGTGTAGTTGAGGTCCGGGCGGCCTTCGAGCAATGTGGTGCATACTTTCGAGACACCACGCTTGCACGTGGCGTTCTTGAGATGAATCGGCCGGGCATATTGCTGCGCGAGCCAACGTACTGTGACGCGTCGCGACTACCTGGTGGCTTTGTTGCTCCGCACCGCTACCTGATCTTCTCCGCCAATGCCCGGACGCTCGGCGGTGACACGCCCGACGACTGGGGTCTGCGCCTCTGGCCGAGAGGCCGGATCTTCAAGGTTATTGACCGGATCATCGACCAGCAGCGTGCACAGATCACCCTGCTGGAGATACCGGAACATCTGGTCAATCTGTTTCTTGACATGCAACCGAACGGGATCGAGCTGACCTATGTCCAGCACGGCCGAGATCTGTTCTATGAGCTACATAACGCACCGCCGGTGGCAGGCCTTGACTCAGACGCCTGGCGGGACCGTCTGGTATACCCGGTGGGCATCGACGACGCGCACAAATACTTTCCGATGTACGGCCCCGACGCCTATGCCAACGACGAGACGGAGCCGACAATCGCGCGGGTCGCCCAACACCTCGCGAGCGTTCACATGCGCGCCAACGCCACTGCGGAGGCAGAGGCCGTCCTGCGGCCTGCGATCGAGGGCCTCCAGTCCGCGGCGCACCGCATGCCCGAGGACTTCGCACACCTGCTGGTGACGAGAGCCGATTTGCGTGTTCAGATTGCTGACTATCGAGGCGCCGAGTCTGACCTGCATGAAGCTTTTCGACTATGCCAACAGCTTGGCCAGGGCGGCCGGCTACAGGTCGCTGTGATCCTGACACGACTGGGCCACCTGTATCAGGCCATGGGGAGCAGCGTAGCTGCGGAGCGGTTCTACCAGCACGCGCTGCAGATCAGGCGCAGTGCTTCCGGAGAACGCAGCGCCCCGCAGATCCCGATTCTCGTATCACTCGGTGCACTGCACGAGCGAACCAACCGGCTCGACACCGCCGGTGCCTACCTGCTCGAGGCTCTGGCCATTGCCCACGAGCACGACAAGCCTGACGATCCCACCCTCCTGAACAACCTCTCTCGCGTCCATCACGCCAACGGGCAACTCGATGACGCGTTGAGGACGGCGGAGGCGGCCCTCGCCGCGATCGAACCCGAGGACATCGAAGGCACTCAACGCGCTACCCTGCTTGCCAATCTGGCTGAGATTCACGCTGCTCAGGGAAGCCACGAGGCGGCTCTACGACTGCTCGTAGAGGTCCTGCACAGCCAGCGCAAGCTGATCGAACAGGTACGGTCGTTCGGGTCACACGAGCAGCGGCTACTGCTGCTGCAGGCTGCGCGAAGCAGGCTCAACCAGTACGTGTCGCTCATCTTGGCCCGATTCGCCGATTCACCTGCCCGCCTCCTGGACCTGGCCAACGCGGTAGTCGAGCGCAAGGGCATGGGCGTTGACGCGTTCGCGCGTGAACGCGCGGCTGTACATGCCGGAGACCACCCGCTGTTACGCGAGCATCTTGAAGAGCTCAGAATTCGGCGCAGCTTTATCGCAGACCAACGCCTGTCTGGTCCGGATTACGCCAATCCCGACCAATTCCAGGAGACGCTGCGCACGGCTACGAAGCAGCTCGAGGCATTGGAATTGGAGCTCACTCGCTCGCTGCCCAACTTGGATGACCACGGCGCGGTGGACTGCGTGACTATCGCTCGGTCCATCCCACCCGACACGACCGCCGTCGAGTTCCAGCGCTTCCGACCGTTCAACTACGACGCCATACGCGCCCACGGGGAAAAACCATGGGGTGCTGACAGGTATGTCGCCATCGTCCTGACGCCGGCTCACCCCAATCAGCCCACGGTGGTCGACCTCGGTGACGCCGACGCCATCGACGTAGACGTCGCTGCCCTCCGAGCCCAGATCGCCAGCACTTCCGGCTTGCCTTCCCAGCCGGGCGGCACCCACCTGACGCACCCGACCGGCTACGAGGACATCGCCACCCACCTGTACGACGTCCTCATCGTTCCGTTGCTGTCTGCCATCGGCGATGTTCGCCATCTTGTACTTGCCCCTGATGGCGACCTGTGCCGGCTGCCGTTCGGAGTCCTACGCACAGCCGACGGTCGACTGCTTATCGACGACTACACGATCAGCTACCTCACCGCGACACGTGATCTCCTACGACTTGCCAATCCGCCGAGGTCACAAGGCGGGCCGCCGGTTGTTGTCGCCACCCCGGATTTCAACCTCGGCGGCACGCCCTTGTGTCATAAACCCTACAGCCGGCTGCCTGGCGCACGAATGGAAGGCATAGAGGTCGCCCAGTATCTCGGCATCGCACCCGTCCTCGGCAGTGAGGCGACCAAGGCAGCCGTCCAGCAAGCGCACTCACCGTCGATTCTGCACATCGCCACTCATGGCTTCTTCGAAGATCGTGAACCGCCTCTTGAGCCTGGCGACCTCAAGGTCGGCATGACCTTTCGCTTCATCGATCACGATCGCGAAAGCATCGTGTTGGACGGCATCCTTGCCACGCCCGTGGAGCTCATCAGCACAGGCGACAGCGAGTTCGGCAGGAGACGAGGTCGACACCTTGACAACCCGCTGTTACGCAGTGGCCTTGCCTTCGCTGGTGCGAACACATGGAGCAACGACGGTGATCCGCCACACGGAAATGGTCTGCTCACCGCATTCGAAGTTGCCGAACTGGACCTCCAAGGCACGCAGCTCGTAGTCCTTTCTGCTTGCGACACAGGGCTCGGAGAAATCGAAAGCGGCGAGGGCGTGTTCGGTCTTCAACGCGCCTTCCACCTCGCCGGCGCCCGTACCCTCGTCATGAGCCTTTGGAAGGTGCCTGACGAGTCCACAAAGGAACTCATGGCGCACATGTATCGACTGCTCGCAGCCGGCGCAACGCGTGCCGACGCCCTTCGCGAAGCACAACGGCTCGTCCGTGTACACCACCCGAACCCCCTGGACTGGGCCGCATTCATTTGCCAAGGAGACCCGGGCCGTCTACCGAAACCGCCAGCAGGCTCAGTACCAGCGGCGCCTAGCCTGTAGACGCCCTACAGCGACCGACGCCGACGCCCAGCCGTCGGTCCAACCCGATGCTCACCCCACAAGTGCGGCCCGTCGGGCGGGGCGGACCAAGGGCGCGACGAGAGTTGCAACCACTGCGCGTGGCGTTGTTCTGCATGGGCGAATGTCGGAGACACTCGATGTGTGAGTGCGATCGACTGGGCGGTGCTGGGCAGCGTCGGTGGGGACGGCGTCGAAAGCTTTGCGGCCGCCTGCCTGCGGCAGCGGTACCCGGATGCCATCCAGACCAGGCCCGCGCAGGGTGACGGCGGGATCGATGTCTACCGCGAGACCGCGGAAGGGCTGGTCGTCTGGCAGATCAAGAAGTTCACCACGCCGCTCGACGCCAGTCAGAAACGTCAGATCATCCGATCGTGGAAGCGTTTCTGGGACACGCACGTCGTCACCGGCGCGACGATCGCCCGGTACCACCTGGCGACACCGTGGACACCGACGGACCCGATGCAAGCCTGGTTCAAGACCAAGGTCGTTGCCGGCGCGGGGTTTCCGTGCCAATGGGACGGGGCGGCGTTCTTCGACGCCCTGTCGGCCGACTACCCGGCGACGTACGACCGCTTCTTCAAAGGCCCGGACATGTTGAACAACCTGGTCCTGGCGAAAGCAGTACTTGCCGGCTCTCCGATCGAGTCCGGAGAACCCGCGACTATGCTGGCCGCGGCCCGCTGTCGTGAGGACGCCGTCCGCACGATCCGTGACCTCGCCAGCGACACGTACTACGTCAACAGCGGCACCGTCAGTACCCGCGACGGCTCCTTCCCTCTTCCGGGGCCGAATGACGCTGGCGTGGCCTTCCGCTACGAGTCGCTCGGCGACAACCGGTTCCGTGTCGAGTCGGTCGTGCCGAAGACCGCGCAGTCGCTGGAGCTCGATCCGATCCAGCTGGAACTGAGACTCCAGCAGGACGCCGATGCGCGCGACATGCAGAGTATGCAGGACTGGCAAGCATGGGGGATCCCATTCACGGATGTCCGGCTGCAGGTGCAGCGCCTGGGCGGTCCGCTGGGCGGAGGGGAGCCGAGCGATGAGCTCGTCTCCTTTGTCTTGTCGCCCGCGGGTGGCGACTACCCGAACGTCGAACTGCGGACCGTGAGCGCCGACGGTTCGTTCAAGGACCGCGTCGTGTTGCGGCCCACGGAGGTCACACACGGCGTCGCCGGAGACGGGCTCCGGATCGTCGCGGCAAGTCCGAGCGCAGTGTTCGGGCTGGAAGCGCGAATGGGGTCGAGCGTGCAACCGGATCGCACGCAGATCACATTCTTGTGCGCGGCAGAAGCGGAGCCGGCGCTGGTCCAGCACGATCTGGCGGTGCTCGCTGCGATCGGTGCGGCAGAGACGTTCGAGTTCGCGATCGAGAACGGACCGGCGTTGGCGGCAGGATGCGGATTGCCCGATGCGCCGATCGCCAGGATGTTGATGCGCGTCGCAGCAGGCCTTGCTGAACTGCAGCACAGCTCGACTGCCTCGTTCGCTATGCCTGACATCGCCGAGGTCACCCACGCGCAGCTGGAGCAACTGGAACGCCTGGTGGACATCTACCGCGGCAACGCCGTCACCACGACCTGGTCACGGCTGGTACTGACAATCACCGAAGACGGCGGCTTCGATCCGACCCCGATCGAACTGGGTCACTTCCTCTGCGTGGTCGAACGCCCGACGTTCTGGCCCGGAAGCCGCGAGTATCAGGTCACTAAGCGGCTCGCGCGAACGTACACGCATACGTGTCTGGCAGCGGGAGTTGATCCGGCGTTGCTGCGTGCTGGAGATGAGGTGGAGCTTGTGCCGGGAACGGGCGCGCAGCTTGTCGTTGCGATGATCGTGGACGACAACGTAGTCGGTGCTGCTTGAGCTGGCTTCCGGACAGGGCGTGAGCTGGCTGTTGGCCCGAACGCTCGGCAGCGGATCAACGAACGACCTACGACCTACGAGGTTCGCAGGGCCTGGTGGACTCAGAGGGCGGGGCTTCGCCCCTGATCTTGGACACGCATAATGCGGCTTGGGGCAGCGTAGCTGAGGTCGGTCGGGTGGCCGTTTCGTAGGCGATCGGTGATTGGTGGCCGAGCCGGGAGTGGCGGCGGACGGTGTTGTAGCGGTGCAGCCATCGGAACGTGGTGAGTCGGGCGTCGTGTTCGTCGGTGAAGGCGCGGCGGCCTTGCAGCGTCTCGCATTTGAGGCTGGCGTTGAACGATTCCGCGGCTGCGTTGTCCGTGCTGCTGCCGATGGCGCTCATCGACTGCCGGACGCCGGCGGCGGTGCAGGCGGCGGCGAACGCTTTCGACGTGTATTGGTCCCTGTCGCTGTGGTGAATCAGCTGGCCGTCGCGGACGTCACGCGACCAGATGCCGTCCTCGAGCGCGGCCAGGATCAGATCGGTGTCACAGCGGTTCGAGGTCTTCCAGCCCACGATCCGCCGGGAGAACACGTCCCGGATGCCGCGCTTACCGTTACGGTCGGCTTCGGACCGCCGCTGTTCGCGGAGGGTCGGTTCGGGCTGGCGGGCCGGAGCCCGGCGGCGCTGGTCGAGCTGCCCGCGTTTTCCCGGTCAGTTCCTCGAACCGGCTGTCGGCGGCGGCTGCCTTGGCGGGATCGCCCGAACGCTGCGTTGTTGCTGGCGGCCATCGCCGACTCTGACCGCGGCTTCGACGCGGTTGTGGTGGGGGAGTACGAGCGGGCGTTCGACGGCGATCAGGTGTTGTCGTTGCTGCCGCTATTTGAGCAGCACGGCGTGCAGCTGTGGCTGCCGGAGGCGCACGGCCCGGTCAATTCTGCTGAGCCGGCGCGCCGGGCGTCGCTGATGCTGCTCGGGGCGCAGTCGAAGCGGGAGGTGGCTGACTGCGTCAGTGGAACATGTCTTCCATGCGTTCGGCCATGTGTATGGCCTGGTTCCAGCCGGCGCGTATGAAGGTTTCGAGGAGTTTGCGTACGGCGGTTGTGCATTCGGGGTCTCCGAGGACGAGGTCTCGATGGTCGGCCAGGTATCGGGTGATGAGTTGAAGGACGGCGTCCACAGCGAGTGGTTCTTGGGCGTAGGCGCGGTCGTCGGCGGCGGACCGGACGGCGGCGATGAGGACAGCTTTGGGCTGTTCGGCGCTGATGTGATCCAGAGTCTGGATGATGTGATGGGTAACGGCTGGGTGGTGGATGTGGCCGTAGGCTTCGAGTAGAGGGACTGCGCGTTCGGCGAACCTGGTTGGTTTGCCGCGTGCAGGGCGAGACGTAGCCGGTTTCTGGTCGTCGAATGCTCCGCTGGCGAAATACAACTGTTGTGTGGCGTGGTGGGCGACGACGGCGACGTTGCTCGCGGCCTGCTTGAGTCGTTCGTCGGCTGTGGTGGCCTGCGTGACCTGCTGCCAAATGGCGTGTGCTTGTTCGAGTGGCAGAGCCAGCAGCGCGAACGCCCGTTCCTGCGTCTGATCGAGGGTTGAGTCGGCGGGGTTCAAGTAGTCGCGCAGCCAGGAACATACGCGAGATGCCCGATTGGGGTGGTTGGCCGGCAATGACAGCCAGGTTTGGATGGTGCGGCTTGCGAAGGCGGTGGATTCAGTAGTGGCGAGGATGGTTAGGGCGCCTACCGCTTGGTGTGTATGGTCGTTGCCGCCAAGGGCGTCGTCGCCGCTAGTGTCTCCGGCGAGCACGGCCCACTGGGGGGAGTCGGCCATGTTCTGGAGGATCTGATCCATCGCGGCGGGTTCGGATCTCAGGTAGCGGTTGGCGGTCGTCACGATGAGTTGTGTGAGGATGTGCTTGTCGGTTTCGGTGATCAGGCGGTGTCTCAGCTGGCTTCGGAGATCGTCGGGTTCTTCGAAGATTGCCGCGATGGCATCGAGGCTCAACAGTCGGTAGACGAGGCTGTCGGAGTCCAGGAGTGGTTGCACAAGGCGGCGAAGCTTGTGCCCGTGCGCGGTTCGCCAGGCAGGTTGTCGCAGGAGGGCAGTAAGTCCCTGTAATGCAGTCGTGGATGGGGTAACGGCATAGGCCCCGTTCCAGTCGCTGTCGGCCGCATCGCCGCGGCGTGTTTTCGCTGCTGGAGGGCATGCCGCCATGAGTGCATCCAGCACCTGCGTGCCGAAGACCGAACCAACGTCGACCTGGCGTGATCGGGCGAGTTGGAGCGCCGCCTCAAGCAACGTCCGATGTGCTTCCCCTAGATCGCTACCGCCGTCAGAGACGGCGATTTCGGTGTGGAGCCGTACCCAGCTGGCCGGGAGTCTGTGGCCGGCTTGCTCTCTGACGGCTGGGTCGTCGTGGTTGAGTTGGCGCAGGTGCTCAGCGACCTCGTAAAGCGCTGTGGTGAGCGGACCACCTGGTGTCGGCGAGTCATCTGGTTCTGGTTCCCAGGCTGCGTCCGGTGCCCTGTCGGGCTCCGGCATTTCCGGAAGAACTGATAGTGGCCTGCCGCTGGCTGTCATCTCGGTGAGGTGCCGCTCGACGACCGGGTCGCTGACCTTCGTCCGGTCGAGCGCGGCAACGAGGATGTCCCTCCGCCTTTGCTGCCGGGCGTTCGCACGGTTTCTCCACCCCGGGTCGTCTGCGTCGTCGCTGTCGTCTGGTTCTGGTTCGGTCGCGGCAAGGATCGCTGCCTCGACGGCTAGGTGGTCTGTCGGGTCGATGAAGGCCGAAACCCGTTTGGTGAGGTGCCCTGCATAGACCCAGGTCTCGGAGCTGGAAAACAGGGCCTCAGAGGCCAGCGCGGGCGCGAGTGCGAGAGCCAACGTCGGCGATTCGGCAGTCACTGCACGGTGAAGGAGCGACTGCCAGACCTCGCAGTGGGTCAACCCGCCGATCAGAAGCGCGGCAACGGGGCCTAGAGCCGTCGGTTGTGGCGGCAAAGAGGTCTTGTCCTGCTCGGCACTTTCAAGATCTTCGGACGCTGCAAGGCGGCCGAGCGTGTCGACCAATGCCGCAGTCATGGTCTGCGCTGCGTCGTGTCCTCCTGAATACCGCAGCGTTTCACCGAATCGAATGTGAGGCCGGGCCGCCGACGGTCTGCTGTGGTCCCACCGGAACATCCGTGGGGCTT
Organism: Dactylosporangium sp. NPDC049742; assembly: GCF_040674675.1. Lineage (NCBI taxonomy): Bacteria > Bacillati > Actinomycetota > Actinomycetes > Micromonosporales > Micromonosporaceae > Dactylosporangium > Dactylosporangium sp. NPDC049742. The sequence goes on from NZ_JBFANF010000066.1 coordinate 48,448, forward strand.
CGACGACGCGGATGAGCAACCTGGCGGCGGCCTCGGGATCGACGGCGGCGACCGCCTGAAACTTGGTGCCGACGCTGTAGCGAGCGGTGTCAAGATCTTGAGCTCGGGTGCTGGTGAGCGACATGATCCTACTGTCGTTGATGCTTGTCTTCTCTGTGCTGGTCTCGTCGAGCTCCCATATGCTTGCACCGATTTCCACGGCGAGGTCCGGCGCTTGGCGTGCAATATCTGGAAGACGGTCGACGAGGCGTAGAACAACAGTCGTTCCCCAGGCCTGCATGGTGGAGCGTGCGATGACGGCAACGGCGGCCGATGCGGTCGTCGCAGCGTCGAGGACCACAGCGATGGCGAAGATGCGGCTGCTGACATCAGCAAGCTGCCTGCGAGATGCATCATGCGGGCCGCGAAGCGCGATCGTCATACAGGCGGCCGCGGCGCGCGTCCAGTGATGTGCAGCTGGTGTGTTCGGGTCCGGTTCGTTGGTGCCGTGCACTCGGCCCAACAGCTGGGCGGCGAGTAGCGCGAGATCGATGTCGTCACGGGCTTGGGCGAGAATGGCGAGATCGTATGCCGCTGCGCTGACTGCTTCAAAGGCTATGGATCTGGTCGTGCTGTGGACCCCGACCGCAGCCGCGACCAGGAACATGAGTCGTTGTGCGCCGGATGCGGTCCAGCGGCCGCCGGCGGAGTCGGCCCCGGTACAGGCTCTGGTGAGGTGCCGCAGGTCATCTGCCGACGCAAGGTGTTGAGCGGCGATCGAGGCCGCGGCGGCAGCGGCCAGTTCATGGCCCGCATCGCCAGCGGCGAGTCGTAGGGCGAGCTGCCAGAATGAGGTTCGGCTCGGGTCAGTGCGCCACGAAATCCCCAGCCGATAGTCAAGGCTTGGCCGGACGATCATCGAAAGGTTCGGGTCATCATCGAGCCTGTCCGCCAAACTGTCGGCAACTGTGACGTCCCCCAAGGCGAGGACAGCAACCGCATAGTCGAACAGGACGGGGTGGGCGAGCGCGATCGGCGGGTTCGGATAGCCAGGCTTGCGCGGCAGCTCCCGCACGACGCCGTCGCGGATCAGTTCGCGCAGAGCGGTACGAGCCGCTCCGTCGATGCGCAGCGTGGCAGGATCACCCACCTGCTGGCGGCGGTCAGTGACCATATGTTCGATGGTCGCCCGCAGAGCGCAGGTGCGGTCGTAGCTGTTCCCGCTGTCACCGGTCACCCGGTACAGCCAATATTGATCCAAGAGGTCGATGCGGCTGGTAACCAGGTCGAGGCCGGTGAGCAGGCCCGCGGCCAGCAGTTTCCCGGCAATGTCGATATTGAAGGGATTCGCCATGATCTGCCGCACCCGCGGGTCAGCTGCCTGAATGACGCGAGCCATGTGGGGACTCGCCTCGAGCAAGGGGCCGAGTTCTTCGTCGTCGAGGTCTTCGACAAGGAGGTGCCGGATGTCGTGAAGGTCCAGGTCTGAGTGCTGGGCGTCGACGGGCTCGCCGCCGAACATCTCCTTCCAGCGACGCCCTTGCCGCAGGTCGAAGCTTCTGATGCTCGCCACGATCCGCCATCGTGTGCCCCGCAACTGGCTCGCGAGGTGTGAGAGCCATCCAGAGGCGTCGGCGCCCCGAGTCTGATCAAGTCCATCGAGCAGCAGCACTCCGCGTCTTGGCCCCGGCCAGCCGCGCAGCACCTCGATGAGGTCATGTCGCAGATTCAGCTCCTGTCGGGTCTGCCCTGCGGAACCCCGCAACTCGTCGGCCCGCAACACGACGAGATCCGCTTGGCGGCCGATCTCCGACGCGTACGCGGACATCAGGGCACTCTTGCCGCTGCCGGGAGCACCGGTGATTGCCACATTTCCGGTTGCGACCGCAAGTAGCGGCCCGACGGATCTGGAGAGTGTGACCGGCCCGTCCGGTGTGGTGATGCTGACGTCTGCGGCCAGCGACTGGACGTTCTGAGCGGCCAACTGGCGAAGTTGTTGGATGTCGCGCCGGAGTCGCGTCGGCGCTTGAAAGTGGAAGCCTTCGCTCTCAAGCGCGGCGACGAGCGTGTCACGGTCAACCCACACCTGATCTTCGGCCATACGTTGGCACATGGTTGCTAGTGCGGCCCACAGTTTGCCGGCTTCATCCTGATCCAGGACAAGATCGACGAGCATCAGGCGGGCGGCCTGGTGATCCGCACCGCCGTCCCGCAGGTGCATGGCACGGACTCGGAGCGGGCGAACCAGCCGACGAAGCGTTGCGTCGTCAAGTTCGGTGCTGTTGCGTTCACGCCACAGTCGCTTCAGGTGTGAGCGGAGAGCGGCCAGGGCGTCTCGTTCATGAGTGTTGGTAGCCGCCTCATCCAGCGGTACCTCTTCAGGCCAGCCGGCGAGCCGGTGCGTCACGTCGGCCAGAGCCTGCCGTACCGTCTTGGGTGCACGATCGTCGGCCAGCACCAGAATTCGGTCTCTGGAAACGTCGATCGGACGCAGTACGTCCTGATGTGGCGGACAATCAGGAACGCCGGCCGCGAGCACGTCGACCAGCTGCCGCAACGCCTCTGCGAGAGCGCCGGTCGACGACAACTCTAGACGCAGACCCTGCTTCGCCTGAATCATCACCCAGCCGCCGTCGTCGGTCACGATGCCGACATCGTCAACCGGCCGCCCAGTCTGACCTCCCACGCCTGACACGCGATGGCCCGACGCCCAGGACGGCAGGCGCTGCTCCACGAGCAGATGTGCAGCGGCCCAAGCCAGACATCGTCCCTCGTGCCCGACGCCCCCAGCGTTGCTCGACCCGCCCTTCGACGACCGCGTCAAGACCGATCACCTCGCATCACTCGCGCGAACAGGAGCCCATACTGCACCGCCGTGCCCGTTCGGAACGGACTGACGTGCCAACGGACCGAACCTCGACAGGCGTCCTTCAGACCGGCGCGGCAACGGTGGGACGAAGCAGTCCTACCGTACGTCCGGTACCGCGCCCCGCTGCGGGCCCGACGTTGACTGGTTACTGGCGCTTGGCGCGGGCATCGCCGAGAGCTGACCCGAGCGAATGGATCAAGGTGATCCACCAATGTGTGTTGCCCGGATGCGCCGGCGCGACCAGCTGCTGGGTGTGGGAAGGTTACCGTTGATGACTAGCGCCGCAACGATTGACGGAGCCTCTGGATTTGTGAGGCCATGCAGGTCCGGCGTCAACGTCCACAGATAGTTCTCCGCGGTTGCGATGGGGCTGGCCTTGAGGCTCATGTCAAGGACGCAGAGGATAGACAGCCGGGCACCGTCTGCGGACGCGTACTGGGTTGGCTGGCCGATGTATTTGGTGATGTTGGCCGGGGTTACGGCGGTCTTCGAGACCTTCAGCTCGGCGGTGATGCCGTCGTGGCGAACGTCGACGAAGCCGAGGGCGAGGCGGGTGCCTCGCTCGACCCGTCCCCCGAGCTCATGATTCTTCATGAGGCGTTGGTGAAGGTCGTCGTGGAACTGTCGCTCGGTGACCTTGGTGCCACGCCTGTAGCGCGTCTCGAACGTCATGGCATGGCCGGCCGCAGAGATGGCGGTGAGCAGCCGGCAGAAGCCTTGGATCTGATCCTCGTCGTAGCCAGCGCCGTGCAGGTGTTCGTACAGCTTGAGGAGTCGCTCGTCGACCACGGGATACTTGGTCTTGGCGTCTCGGGACGCGTCGAACGGGCGCATGCGGAGCTGCACATGGCCGGCGATCTCGCACCGCTGATGGCGGCGTTCCCCGTCGCGATCACCCCGATAGGACAGCGCGACCCGGAACGGCGGTGCTGGACGTCCGGCCGCCAGACGGAAGCGGAGGACCAACGTGCCCTCACCCGCTAGCGTGCCGGGGACATGAGCATCCTGAGGCGGTCGGGACCACGTGAAGGACGGCATTTCTATCTCGGCATCGCTGAGATGGCTGACGAACTCAGCGTCAAGCCGGTCAGCCCAGTCGGGCCACCCATCAGTCCGGACTTCGAGACGAAGGGTGTAGACCGTCGTGGGTCGTAGCACCAGAGGCCCGGTGACCAGCATGTCGTCGATGTGGGTGATCACTACCGCGACTTTTGCCGGATCTGTCGGCTTCGGCGATGGTTGCGAGCGACCCGCCGGGACGTGTGGCCCGTGCACGAACAGCAGCGGCATGGGCAGCGCGGCCCACCGCACCAGCATCGGACCTACCTGGTCACCGGTGGTGATGGACGCCGCTTCGTCGAGGGCCGAGCGAACACGGGTACCAAGCGGATCATGTCCGTCCAACGCTCTGGAGACTTGCGCTGCGGCCGCTTGGGCGCGCCGCGTCGCGGCGGTATGTTGTGCGCGCGCCTGGGCGGCTTCAGCGTTGAGTTCGGCCGCGTCATAGCGCAGGAGATGGGCAGCAACGGTGCAAAGGGCTGCATAGGCTCGCATGTAGGCGGCAGTTGGAGTCTGACGCGCCACGTGCTGCGCCAGGTGCTGCGCGACCCCCGAAAGAGCGTCCGCCCGCTGCAGCAGATCGTCTACCTCGTCGTTCGCTGACGCAGGTTCGGCAGAGGCTGGCTGCGAGCTCCGTTCACCCGATGTCGAGTCGTCGAAGCTCGGCAGCGCCGGCATGGGCTGATTCGCAAGGAGCGCCCGTGCGCGCAAGCGCGGACTGATCTGCTGCCCGAGTTCGCGAAGATAGGGCAACCAGTCGCCGCTGTCATCCGCGGCCAGCGCCGCGCAGGCGTCGATCGCAGCCTGCCACTCAGGTCCAGCTTGTGCAGTGGTGCCAGCGACGCTGTCGAGAGCTGCCATAGCGCCGATTGCCGTCGCGACCAGCCGGTGGTACTCGAACGCCGGCCGGTCCGGGATCGCTCGCACAATGGCGGTCATGATGTCCGCCGCGTCATGTGCACGCGCGGCACGCCAGGCGACTTCGGCGTACTGTGCCGCCACGAAGCTCATGTCTGGGCCGAGCTCCACCGCAGCTGCACGCAATTCGGCAGTCGGCACGGCCAACAAGCCCGCACCGCACTCGAGCAGCGCAGTCAGCTCACTGTCCTCGCGATCGTTTACCCGATCGCCTACGTCGGGATCGCGCGCCTGTGCCAGCCGCAAGGCGGCCATCTGTGCGCTGCGCTGCACTTCTGGGTGCCACCGATGCTGAAGTACGATCTCCAACTCGTACGAGTCCAAGTACTGACACTTTTCCAGCACCACGTACTCGGCGCGTGCTTGATATTCCTGACCTTGCGAAAGGGCCAGGATCGCCTGGACTGCCGCTTGTAGGGTGTCAGTGTCGGGCGCCCCGTCCGCCACGCCAAACGCGTGCGCCAGCAGCCGCGTTCGATCGGCGTCCGTCCAATCAAGACCTACGGCCGCCGTCAGCAACGATCGGGCGACGATGGCGTAGCGGTCCTGCAGCAGGGCCGGCAGAAGGTCGCCGAGGCTGGACGGCACGGGATGGCGACGCCCGACTTCAGCCCATGCACTCAACGCGCGCGCCCGGGTCAGCACATCCGTACCCAGAAGGTACGTGTACAGACGTGGAAGTATCTTGTTCAACGCGCCCGGTTCGTGGCCATGTAGTCGGCCGAGCCGGCCGAGCAGCGGAACGAGAGTGCGAGCGATTGTCGGCTCGGTCGTTCTGGACTCGTCGATGGCAAGGATCTCAACCATAGCGGCAAGGACGCCGTGGAGATCTTGTGTCGCTAGGCGCTCCAGCACGTCGAGCAGCCGTTGCACGACACCACCCAGCCGACGTTGCCGAGCGGCTCGTTCCAGCTCGACCAGTTCGGCAGGCCTCGGATCCACCACGTGTAGGGGTGTGGGAGGCGGCCCTGCATTGATGGCGTCGATGGTCAGTACGACCGCTCCGGCGACAGCAGGTAGATCGTCGATCATCCATGCCGCCTCGTCGGAAGCCAGACTCTTCAACAGGTCGGCTGCATCTAGCGCGACCTTGTCGCCCCAGTCGCCACCGAGGCGTGCAAAGGAATGGTCGACAACGCCCCTGAAGCAGGACCTACGGTCCGCCTCGGCGAGGACGGGATCCCCTGGTTCACGCCACCGCTCTTGTCGATCGAGCAGCGAGCGTACACGGCTGAACACGCCGAACAGACGTCGCCGAACCTGTTCGTCGGCTTCCCCGGCAGCGCCGAGGACGGCGGTAGCGACATCGCCGACCCCACGCACGAGCATCACGGCCAGCGTGTACTGCACGTCGGCGATCGGATGGGAGCCGTGTGGATCTTCATCAACGCTGAGATTAGAGACGAGCGGAAAAGCCAAGCCACTTGCGAGCTCGGCGTGTGTAGCCGCCAGTCGCCGAACAGCGCCGGCAGCGGCGCACCGATCGCTGTCGCTGGCCGCAGTGATCGCGGCGGCTCGACTGGAGCCTGCTGGAAGGATTAGGGGGGACTTCGGCCGCGGCAAGCGCAACAGCTCGGACAGAACCTGCGAAACGCGATCCGGGACCACATCAGCGGCAAGGCGCAACGGCGATGCATCTGTGCTAACGATGGCAGGGCGGTACGCCCCGACACCCAGGACTTGCGGCGACCCGACGAGCCGAATCAGATTCGCGACTACCGAGGGGGTGAAGAGGTCCTCACTCACCTGTTCCGGGAAGCTGGCGACACAACGGCCAGCATCCCGGTTCAACCTGCCATCGAGGGTATGAAATGCAAGAGAGACCGCCAACGGCCGATGTTGCGGTAGCGCGCTGGCGAGAAGACGTAGCGGCTCCAGCAGGCTCACGAGCCGCTGGTCCTGGATCAACGAGGCCACGTGCTCGACGACGTCATCGGCGAACAGCTCAGGTGCGCGAGCTGCTAGTGCTTTCAGTCGTTCACAGGCCGCCGTCGCCGCTTCCCAGCCGCCATCGGCCAGCGGGTCGAGGTCGACGAGGCCGACGTCTTCCAAGGCGGCCGCCATGGCCGGATTGGCACCCACCGCCAACGCGCGCCGCCGCTCGACCCGCGTGGCCCATTGGGTATGGTCCGCGGCCGCCTGTTGCTGCGACTCCAGTTCCCGCCGGGCGTCGGCTGCGTCTAGCTCCTCCACGAAGCCAGCCAGCGTCGGCAGGCGGCCTGTCGGGCTGCGATGGGCACAGCCGACGCAGTTTGATCGGTAGAACCCAACGGCGAGAAACTCCAGGTTCATACCGCCCGTGGTCGTGGCCGACGCTGAACCATATGCACAGTGCACTCGCCGCATGCTGATCGGCAGGCCGGTCTGCGCTTCAACCTCGCTGTAACCGCCGATCTGATGAAACTCGACGTGCAGGCAATGATTGCGCGAAAGATCGACGACCCGCTGGTTGCGCTTGCCTATCGCAACCGCATCGTCGTACACACGCTCAAGTCGGCTCGTCACCACGCCAGTGTGCCGGAGGGGTACGACAAAAAGGCTGCCGGCGGTAGCGCTCCAGCGACGGCCATCTCCTGCGACCGACCGGATCAAGATCATCCGAAGGGAAGGGCTGGGCACAAAGCTATACGGATGCGCAGGTGCCAGCAGGCGTCGACCTTATTGGACTGGACGCGGGATGAGGTCGAGCCTGTCCCTACTCCGGGTGCTCAGCTTGTCGTTGCGATGGTGGTGGATGACAACGTCGCGGATACCCCTGAGCTGACCTCCGGATATGCCTCCGCTTCGTGACCTGGACACCCGACCTCGTTAGGTCGAACGGAACACACGCGTAGGTCACCAGCTGTTGCCGCCGCGCGAGTGGGTTCGCTATAGCTCGCTCGACCGTACTGACGACCCGCCATGACAGTGATGGGCCTCCAGCGCTTCGCCATGTGGCACCCCCTGGCACATGGCGAGAGTCGATGGGACCGAGCACCGTTGGAGCATGGTCACGACATCAAGCTCCGGTCAGCCCGCATCGGACTGTCGGCCGGACTTCGCTGCACTGTTTCCCATCGTCGAGCGAGCTGGCGAGCCGCAACTGACACCGCGGACCGCATCGTCCCTGTACACCGCGCTCTGTCTCCTCGCTGATGGTGCTGACCTTGACGTGGACGATCGTGATAGCGCTCCGATCAGACGGCGAGACACGGACGAGTGGAGAGTGCTCCACAGACTGCCCCGTATCTCCTGGCAGCAGAATAGTTCGTGGCGTCGGCGAGCCGCGGACGCCGCACGAAAGCTTGCCGACGATGTCGCCAACGGTCGACTGGTCAAGGCTCGATGCGTTGCCGAGGACCTGTTCCTTCGGCTCGCCATGGAAGACGCCGAGGATGACGCTCTGGACGCCGTCAACGACCCCGGTCATCCGAGCCATGCGCTGCCGATGCATCTTGACGACTACCTCTGGGACCTTGACGATGTCCTTCTTCTCCGCGACAGCGACCTGCTGCTGCTCGATGATCCGCGCAGCGCAACGTCTGTTGATCCCGGCGCGTGGGCAACTGCTGCGTACAGGTCGGGCGCGGTCGCGCCTGACCTGTGGTTTGAGCCGTTCCCGCGCGGCCTGCGCTACGCGTGAGGACAGTAGAAGGTGCAGCTCAACTAGGTCGACGTCGCGTACGTTGCCGTCGAGGGGGAGTGGCTGTGCTCTGCATTGGCTCGACTACCCGGAACGCCGAGAGCAGGTCTTCGTCGGTGAACCGAACCAGCCGACCGCCCAGTTTGTGGTGGCGCATGATGCCGTTGGCGACCCACTTGCGTATCGCGGACTCGGAGACGCCCAGCTTTTTTGCGGCCTCGCAGTATGTGTAGAAAACGAGCCCTTCCATCTGCCGCCCTCCAGTCGATCGCCTGTTCATTGAATGAACGAATGCTTCGGTCGCTCGTGGCGAGATTTGTGTTCGACTTAACAGAATTCGCCTGATTGGTGGTGGGTGAAGGGTTCGATTCCCTTCATCCGGGCCAGTGCCAAACGATGCTACCGGGCAGGTCAAAGGGTCGCTGGTGTCGACGGTGCGAGCGGGTGGGGTTCCCCGGTGAGCGCCGTGACGGCCAGGGCGACTTCGTAGATGTCGGCGCGGACGTACGTGGCGGTCGTGCCAGCGTCGCTCCGGCCGGTGTGGCCGGCGAACGTCTTGGCGACGGCGTAACTGAAGCGTCGTTCGACCCAGGTGAGCGTGGTGTGCCGAATCCAATGCGTGCTGATCTGCTGGATCTGGACCCAGGGCAGGTGCTTGCCGATCCTGGTCCAGAGGTAGTCGTACCGGCGGCGGGTGATGGGTTTGCTGTTGCGGTAGCGCAGGACCTTGTCGTTGGCGTCCATGGCACCGCGCTGCGCGGCGTGGTCGGCCAGGTCGTGCATGAGCGTGGGGGAGACCGGCTGCCACCGGACGGTTTCGCCCTTTTCGCGGAGTCGGATCACGCATTGTTGCGGGTCCAGATCCTGCAGACGGAGGGCGAGGGCGCCGCCGCGGCGACAGGCCGTTTCGATGTGCAGGCGGACGAGCAGCGCGTCGAGGTGGGGGTCGTTTCCCGTGGTGGAGGCGACCGCGACGACTTCCTGCAGTTGACTGTCGGACAGCGCTCTTCGCGTACTGGCAAGGCGTCGGGGCTTCGCGACTCGCGCGGCCGGATTCGCGGATTCGGACAACAGTCCGTCTGCGACAGCGTGCTTGTAGACGCATCGGAGCGCGGTGATCATGTTTTCGGCGGCGGACCGGCCGCCGCGTGAATTTCCCCGGACGACAGCAGTCAGGCGGGTGCGTTCCACCAGCTCTTTGATGTCCGAGGCGGTGGGATCGTCGAGCCTGCGGTCGCCCCATGCACTGCTGAGTCGCCGCCAGCAGGTGTCATAGGCCCTGCGTGTTGCGGGGCTCACTGCTGCGGCGACGCGATCGAGGTACTCCGCGAACGTCGGGACGGTCCGGACCGGAGCATCGACGAGGAGGTCCTGCGGCGACACGCCCATCCGATCGAGCAGCAATCGCAATGCTTGAACGTCAGCTGCTGCCGCCCCGCTGGAAGCCGCTGTCACGACGATCCTCGTTCGCGGTCGGACGCAAGCGCCGGGGCGGACAGGCGTTGAACAGCTGACATCGTGTAGACGATCATGAGGTCTTCGGTCGCGTCGGTAACGACGAGGAGCCGATCGCCGGCCGTGAGCTGCAGCATGCGCCGTACTGGTATGGGCAGCCTCAAGAAGCCCTGCCGATTCACGGCGGGGTCGCCTGCGGCGTCCGCGGCGAGCATGACGTGGTCCTGCGCCGGCTGGGATGTGACGGGCTGTCCGGCCGCCCAGCCAAGCGCCTTGACCGGGGACCGGTCGGCGAGCCTGCCACGGTCATCAATGGTGGTGACCACGCAGTAGATCGATGTGAAGGCTTGGGCAGTCGCGCCGCGGGGCGCCAGCAGCCCAAGCGGCGGAGCCGTCGGTGATCGATCGTGCGGCACCGATGGCCGTGCCCGCCCGAGCGCGGGTGCCGTGCCGGGGGAGGCGTCGCCGTCCTCGACCGGGCAAGGGTGCTTGGTGGACATCGGCACCTCCTCGGCGTCGGATTCGGGTCACCAGTTGCAAGCGGCTATCTGATGCTGCCCACTGGGGGCCGCGCACCGGAAGGCGGCAAGGGGTGCCACGATGACCGTTCGTCTGCCGACCTCGCTGCTTGTGCTGACGGCGGCGGTCGCAGGCAACCGCCGCCATCAATGCGGGAGGAGCTATGTGGCCAGCGGATGAGCTTCACCGGTGAGCGCGGCCAGCGCGGCCGCGATCTCCTGGAGGCTGGCTCGGACATACGTTGCCGTGGATCCGGCCTCGCTGCCGCTGCCGGCGTGTCCGGCGTAGTCGCGGGCGATGGCATACCCGAAGTTCCGCTCGACCCAGGTGAGGGTCGTATGCCGCAGCCAGTGCGTGCTGATCTGCTGCTTCTCCACCCATGGCAGGTGCCGGCCGACGCGAACCCAGAGATGGTCATAGCGGCGGCGCGTGATCGGACGACCGTCTCGGTATCGCAGCAACTGCCCGGCCGACGATGGACACCGGTCGGCAGCGTGCTGCTGCAGATGCCGCATGAGTGTGGGGGAGACCGGCTGCCAGCGAACGGTCTCACCCTTCTCGTGCAGCAGGATCAGGCACTGTTCTTCATCCAGGTCCGACCGCTGCAGCGCCAGCGCACCTCCGCGCCGGCACGCCGTCTCCGTGTGCAGTCGCAACAGCAGGCTGTCCAGGACCGGATCATCACCGGTCGTCGCGGCGATCTGGTTGATCTCTGCGATCCGGGTGTCGGCCAGGGCGCGGCGGGTGCTCTGCAACCGCTGGGGCTTCGCCACCCTGAGCGCAGGGTTCTGCGCCTCGGTCAGGTAGCCGTCTGCCACCGCGCGGCGGTACACGCACCGCAACGCGGTGATCAGGTTCTCCGCGGCGCTCCGTCCGCCGCGTGCGTTGCTGCGCACCACTCGGTGCGCCTTGACGTACTCGGCCAGCTTTTCGATGTCCGAGGGCACAACCTCGTCGAGCCGTCGAGCCGACCACTGCTCCAGAACCCGATTCCAGTAACTGGTGTAGGCCCGTCGACTGCCATCGCCCACGGCCGCGGACACCACCGGAATGTATTCGGCGAAGGTCGGGACCGCGGATGGTGCCGGCCGCCCATTGACCAGATCGTCGACGGAGACGCCCAGCCGACCCAACAGCAGCAGCGCCGCCTCGACGTCCGCCGGCCCAGCCGGCGCGACACCCGGGCCCGTCATCGGTCGTCCTCGGAAATCCGGGTCGCGTGAAGGTGGGCCACCATGGCGTCGACCGCTTCGAGTGGATGCACCACCAGCACCTTCGTCCCCAGATCGGCCACCACGAACACCCGATCGCCCACCTGCAGGCGGCACCAGTGCCGAACCGCAGCCGGCAGCACCACGTGCCCCTGACCACTGACGCTGAACACACCCTGCCGGTCCGCTGCGACCAGCAGCAGACCACCGCTCTCCCGCATATGCAGCCGCGTGCCAGGCGCCCACCCCAGCGCCCGAACCAAGGCCCGGTCGGCGATCCGACCGTGATTGTCGATCGTCGCTGTCCCGAATTCCAACGCCCGGGTGATTGGACGTCCGAGGTCCGCCAATGGCAGCGGTGGACGGCGGAGAGTGGTCCCGCCAGAGGTCGAGGATTGGGCGCTGAAAGCACTGGGAGGGACGACGGGAGCGATCGGTCGACGCGTCACCGTGAACACCCCCGACCGCAGCGATCGGCAGGTGTCGGTGGCAGAGATACAACAATCCCGTGTTCAAGCACGCTTGAACACGGGACACTGGGATGGCGCACGTATATCACAAATTGGTGTCGAAGGGGGGACTTGAACCCCCACGCCCTTGCGGGCACTAGCACCTCAAGCTAGCGCGTCTGCCATTCCGCCACTTCGACTTGCTCCGACCATCCTACCCGGTCGCTTTCTCACCGCCCGGCTGGCCGACGGAGACATTACACGGTCTACGCGGATCTTGGCGAATCGGGGGGTGCGACACGCGAAAGGGCCCCGGCGGAGGGGGGGAGCGCCGGGGCCCTTTCGCCTGGGTGGCCGGTGGGGGGTGCCGGCCACCCGACGTCAAACGTTGAAGATGCTCACGCCGCCCGGGCCTACGAGCAGGGCGACGACGATGAGGATGATGCCCCACAGGATCTGCCGGCGGAGGAGTGCGACGACGCCGGCGATGCCGATGAGCACAGCGATGATCCACAGAACAGTAGCCATGATGGTCTTGTACCTCCGGGGAGAGATCGATAAACGCAATCAGCCGGCCGGTCAGCCGGCCAGGTCCTCGGGCCAGGTGGTGCGGCGGGTGAGGACGTCGCGGACCTTGTCGACGACGGCGACGGCCGGGTCGACGAGCTTGTTGAGCGGCGGTTTGGCCGGGGTGTTGGGGTGGGGTCGGGTGGGTGCGGCGCCGCGGGCGATCAGGACGCGGTTGCCGAGCCGGACGAGCTCGGTGTCGCTGCACTGTTCGCGGAGACGGGGGAACACCCCCTTGCCGGTGCGGTCCGCGTGCGAGCGGACGTGGGTGGCGACCGCTTCCAGCGCGTCGTGGTACTCGGCACCGGAGGCGGCGGGGGTCGCGTGCAGCCGCTGCAGCGCGAGGAGCAGCTCCGCGTCCGCGGCGACCTCCTGCGAGGCGATCGGGTCGCCGTCGGGCAGGACGGCCTTGACCGTCGGGTAGAGGTACTGCTCCTCGGCGGACAGGTGCCGCGCGAGCGTCGCCACCAGTACGTCTTCGATGTCCTGCGGCCTGGCCTTCTCCTGCTCGCCGGGGGTCGCGAGCCGGTCGCAGAGCTGGGCGAGCTGCTGGTGGTCCTCGTCGAGGAGGTCGAGCATGCTCGGTCCGCCGAAGACGACCTCGTCGTCCTCGATGCCCGGCACCGGCGGTAGCGGCGGCAGCGGTGCGGCACTCACGTGCGCCTCCTCGATCGTTCGTTGTCGTTGCCGCGTCGGTACCCGAGGCGCAACTTCTTGAAACGAACGGTTACCGGCCAGTACGCTCCCATGTACCGCCTTCGATGGAAGCCGGCCGCCACCTGCTAAGGAGAGGGGCCGCCATGTCCCTCACCAGGCGGGGACTGACCGTCCTCGCCGCCACCCTGGTCGTGCTGCTGGGAGCCACCGCCCCCGCGTACGCCGCAGCCGGGCCGCCACCCGGATCGATCGCCAGCATGGGCGACTCCATCACCCGCGGGTTCAACGCGTGCGGATGGTTCGCCGACTGCCCGTCCCGCTCGTTCAGCACGGGCAGCACAGCCTCCGTCAACAGCCACTTCCTGCGGATCCGCGCGGTGAACCCGGTGATCGACGGCCAGTCGTACAATGACGGAAAAAGCGGGGCGAAAGCCGCTGACATGCCAGGTCAGGCCCAGACCGCCGTCTCGCAGCGCGTCGCTTACGTCACGATCCTGATCGGCGCCAACGACGCCTGCACCTCGTCGGAGTCGACGATGACCAGCGTGGCCGGGTTCCGGGCGTCGCTGGACGCGGCCCTCGGCACGTTGAAGGCCGGCCTGCCCGACGCGAAGGTGCTGCTCATCAGCGTGCCCGACCTGAAGCGGCTCTGGCAGGTCGGCAAGGACAGCTCCGGCGCGCGCACGGCCTGGGGCCTGTTCGGCATCTGCCAGTCGATGCTGGCCAACCCGACGTCGACCGCGTCCGCCGACACCGCGCGGCGCGACCGCGTCCGGCAGCGGGTCGCCGACTTCAACGGCCAGCTGGCGTCGGCCTGTGCGGCGTACGGCGCCAACTGCAAGTACGACGGCGGCGCCGTCTTCGGCTACCCGTTCCAGCTGTCGCAGATCTCGACCTGGGACTATTTCCACCCCAACGCGTCGGGGCAGGCAGTGCTCGCCTCGGTGAGCTACGCGGCCGGTTTCGGCTGGTGAAGTCCGTGTGGTCCGGTGACGCTTCGTGGTAGCCCACCGGACCACCCGCCGAAATTGTCACAGCCGCCTGGTATGACTTCTTCATGGACGCCACCGACGAGGTCATCGAGCTCTGCCGCGACCTGCTGCGCATCGACACCACCAACACCGGCGACCTGGAGACGAGCGCCGGGGAGCGGCTCGCCGCGGAGTATGTCGCCGAGAAGCTCGCCGAGGTCGGCCTCGATCCGCAGATCCACGAGAGCGCGCCCGGCCGGGCCAGCGTCGTCGCCCGCTTCGAGGGCAGCGACCCGACACGTGACGCGCTGCTGATCCACGGACATCTCGACGTCGTGCCCGCCGACGCCTCCGAGTGGTCCGTCGACCCGTTCGGTGGTGAGATCAAGGACGGCTACCTGTGGGGGCGGGGCGCCGTCGACATGAAGGACTTCGACGCGATGGTCCTGGCTCTTGTACGGCAGATGCGCCGCGAGGGCCGCAAGCCACCGCGGGACGTGGTGCTGGCCTTCGTCGCCGACGAGGAGGCCGGCAGCACCTATGGCGCGCAGTATCTCGTCGAGAAGCACCCGCACTACTTCGACGGGGTGACCGAGGCGGTCGGCGAGGTCGGCGGCTTCTCCGTCAGCGTCGGCGGCGACCAGCGCCTCTACCTGATCGAGACCGCGCAGAAGGGCATCGACTGGCTGCGGCTGCACGCCAAGGGGCGCCCCGGGCACGGCTCGATGATCAACGACGACAATGCGGTGACCGCGGTCGCCGAGGCCGTCGCGCGGGTCGGCCGGCACCGCTTCCCGGTGATCATGACGCCGACCGTGCGCGCGTTCCTGGAGCAGGTGTCGGAGATCCTCGGCATCGAGCTCGACCTCGACGACCCCGAGCGGGCCGTGGAGAAGATCGGGCCGATCGCGATGATCATCGGCGCGACGCTGCGCAACACGGCCAACCCGACCCGCCTCGCCGCCGGGTACAAGGACAACGTGATCCCCGGCCGCGCGTCCGCCACCATCGACTGCCGCACCCTGCCCGGGCAGTCGGAGGTGTTCGAGCAGCAGCTGCGCGACCTCGTCGGCCCCGACATCGAGCTGGAGTACATCCACCGCCAGGCCGCGCTGGAGACCACCTTCGACGGCGCCCTCGTCGACGCGATGACGGCTGCGCTCAAGGCGGAGGACCCCGGCGCGTTGCCCGTGCCGTACATGCTCAGCGGCGGCACGGACGCCAAGCAGTTCGACAAGCTCGGCATCCGCTGCTTCGGCTTCTCACCCGTGCGGCTGCCCGCCGACCTGAACTTCGGCGCGTTGTTCCACGGCATTGACGAGCGCATTCCCCTGGAGGGACTACAGTTCGGCGTGCGAGTCCTCGACAGGTTCCTGCAGCAATCCTGATCAACCCGACCGTCCCACCACCGATATCAGGGGGAGTCCCATCATGACCGACCGGCACGCGGAGCTTGACGCCGCGCTCGAGCGCGTGATCACGGCGGCCCGCGACCACCTTGCCGCGGTCAAGGCCGCCGACGGGCGGGCCGACGACGACGAGGTGTGGCGCGCCTATGTCGAGCTCAACAACGCCTCCAACGGCTACGACGAGCTCCTGCTCGACGCCTTCGGCGAGGTCACCCCGTGGGACGTCGAGGCCATCGACCCCGACGAGGCGGACCGCCAGTTCGGCGTCGGCATC
This sequence comes from Dactylosporangium sp. NPDC049742, assembly GCF_040674675.1. Lineage (NCBI taxonomy): Bacteria > Bacillati > Actinomycetota > Actinomycetes > Micromonosporales > Micromonosporaceae > Dactylosporangium > Dactylosporangium sp. NPDC049742. Next base: position 64,407 of record NZ_JBFANF010000066.1, read on the forward strand.
GGCGGCGTCGACGGCACCGAGGCCGAAGACCCGCACCCGCAGATCATCTCCGTCCGCCAGCGCCGCGACTACCGCGTCCCCAGCGTCGCGGCCCTGCTCCGCCTCGCCGACGCCGCCCGCCGCACCAACCCCGGCGACGGCGACACCGCCTCCGTCGAGACGGTCGGCGAGGCCGTCCTCGAGCTGATGCAGGCCGGCGACGGCTCGCTCGGCGCCCTCGACATCCCCGAGCTGGAGTCCCTCGACGGCGTGGTCGTCGTCGCCGAGGTGGCCACCCCGCTCGACCCCGAGGCGTATGAGGACAACGACGGCACCGGCCCCTTCGCCGTCGGCGCCGAGGACCGCGTCGTCGACCGCCTCGACGAGCACGCGTTCGTCGAGCTGGACGAGGACCTCGACGAGGACGAGCCAGCCACGGGCGAGGCCTCCGACAAGAACACCGAGTCGGCCGACCGCTGACCGACCGCCGCAGCCGGGCCCCGCACCTACCGTGCCGGCCCGGCCGCGGCCGTCAGCCCTCGGCCGTCGGCCCACGCCGTCGGTCACATCTCGTCGCTGGTGCCGTCACCCGAGCCCACGTAACACGGGGGCCGGCACCCGGCGGCGACGCCTCCGAACCAGACCACCAAGCCCGCCGCCCGCCGCTGATCCGCTGCGCCTGAGTCAAGCGTCCGGAAGGTCTCGGAGTCCCGAGCACGATGTAGTCGTCGAACGTGCCGCCGCTGTTGCCGCCGGGTGCGTTGGGCGTTCGGGGCTCCGGCGGTCCAGTCCAGCCCGGCGCAGGGCCGCGGGCGAATCTGGTCGGCGTCAGGTGCTGTCCGCGTGCGGGTTGCCGATTCTTCTGGGTAACCGGACAGGCCAGCGCGGAGGTGGGTTCTTTCCGCTCAGGCTGGGAGCGGGCGCCAGGTGGCGTGGTTGCCGTCCGTGCCGTGGTTGCGGTGATGTTCCCCGGCCGCCGTCCTCACATGGTCCAGCGCCATCGAGGGCGTCCTTCGGTGCTTCCACACCGTCGTTGGCTTTCACAACCCACCCACATCAGACCGACCGCCGACGCCGCACCCGCCGACGTTGGTTTCACGACCCGTGCGCATCACACCGACCGCAGCCAGTGCTCGGGTGGTCTTGGACTTGTCTGCGGATCGATCGTGGTCATGGTCGTCGTGATCGAAGTCGGGTGGTGGTCGTCTGGGCGGCCAGGGGTGTCCTTCGATCATGGTGGCGGGTAGTTGCGGTCCGTGCCGTGGTCGCGGTGATGGTCTCCGGCGGCTGTTCTCGCGTGGTCGGGCGCTGTCGAGGGCGTCGCTCGTCGCTGCACGCCGGTGATCAGTGCGCATGAGGTCGAATGCCGGCGCTGGCGTTGCCGTCGTTTGGTTGCGCAGTCAGGGCCGTGATCGAAGTCGGGTGGTGGTCGTCCGGGCGGCCAGGGGTGTCCTTGGATCATGGTGGCGGGCGGTTGCGGTCCGTGCGGTGGGTGCGGTGATGTTTCCGGCCGCTGTCGTGCGCGGTCGAGCGCCGTCGAGGGTGTCACTCGGTGCTGCACGCCGATGACCGGTGCGCATCATTGCGATGGCCGGCGCCGGCGGGGTTGCGCAGTCGGGGCTGGTGATCGAAGTCGGGTGGTGGTTGTCCGGGTGGCCGGAGGTGGCCTTCGATCATGGGGGTGGGCGCTGTGGCCGGTGCCGTTGACTGAGGGCTGGGGCTGCGAGGATTGGCGGGTGGGGGCTGAGCAGGATGTGGGGGCGCGGCGGAGTGAGGCGATCACTGCGCTGCTCGGGGCCGGGCTGGCTGGGCCGCCGTCGAGGGCGGTGATGGTCGCGGCTCTGGGGGAGGCGCGGCGGGCGGTGCGGGAGCGCCGGGAGCGTGGGGTGGGGATCGGCGAGTGGCTGGACGGGAAGGTCCGGCTGCGGGGCATCCGGGAGAACGCGGCCGTGCTGGCCGTGCTCGAGGTGCCGGAGTGGCGGGACGGGGTCGCGGCCAGGTATCGCGGTGCGCATCCTGAGCGGGCGGGGGTCCTTGCGGCGGTGCTGGGCGTCATCGGTTAGGCGCCCGTTGTTCACCGGCCGTGGGTGGTCGGCGTGCGGCTGGGGCGCGCACGATGAGGGTGGATCGGTGGGACCGCTGGCCTACGTGCTGAGGCCGGGCATGGCGTCGCTGGTGAGTTTGCGGCGGAGCATGACCTGGCGGGTGCCGTCCGCGTAGAGGCGGACCCTGGCCAGCTCCCAGCCGCCGTATTCGGCCTGGATCGTCAGCTGTGCGTTGGCGGTGAGCCGGTCGACGTTCGACGGCAGCCGCAACGGCACGTATTCGTAGTCCATGAACCGATATTGCTACGGCGAAATGCGCTGCACCAGCCCTTCAGCCGACCCGGCGACGGCGACCGTGCCGGTGGAGGGGTCGGCGGCGACGGCGATCGGGAGGCGGACGGTAGGGTGGCGCGCGATCTCGCGGGGGGTGCCGCCGCTCAGGTCGTAGCCGACCACCTCGTTACGTTGCGTGACTGTGACCCACAACACGGAGCGGGCGAAGGCGAGGGCGTACGGGCCGCCGGGGACGGGGTAGCGCTGGCGCAGGAGGAGCGGGCCGGTCTCGAAGACCAGGAGTTCGCCGTCGCGGGCGTCGAGGACCAGGAACCTGCCGGTGTCGTCGGTGGTGACGGTGACGGCGCCGTCGCCGGCGCGGAGGCCTTCGCGGCGGGTGCCGGAGGTGGCGTCGTACACGGTGAGTGACGTCTCGGCCGGGTCCAGGACGCCGATGAGGTCGCCGGTGAGGGCGACGCTGCCGGGGCGGCCGCCGGTGTGGATGGTGCGGGTGACGGCGCCGGTGGGGGAGAGGATGATCACGTCGCCGAGGGTGGGGACGGTGACCGCGGTCCAGCCGGACGGGTGCACGGCGAGGGCGGTGCCGGGGGCCGGGAGATCCCAGCGAACCGCCGGACCGCCACCGCCGACGGTCACCACGGTGCTGCCCGCCACGGCGCGGAAGCCGCCGCCGGACGGGAGGGCGACCACGGCTCGTACAGGAGCCGCCGTGGGCGACAACGCAGTGCCTGAGGTGTCCAGAACGGCGAGGCCGGACGGCAGCCCGACCGCTGTTTGCGACCCGGAGACGGCGACGGCGGAGGCGGGTCCACCGGCCGGAGCGACGGTCCCGGCGGGTGAGACGGACGGTGCCGGCGCCCAGGTGGGGGTCGGGACCGTCGCGTCCGGGTGGCTGACCGGAGCGCCGGAGTCGCACGCGGCGAGGAGCGCTACCAGTACCAACGACGACAACGACGAACGGATCATGATGCGCTAATTATGTCTGCCGCTCGGGATAGCCCGACGTCGGAGCCGACACGTCGTCGAGGGCGGCGCGGATCTCGCGGGGCAGCTCGATCTCCTCGGTCTGCAGCGCGCCGAGGAGCTGGCCGACGGTGCGGGCGCCGAGGACAGGGGCGACGACGCCCGGCCGGTCGCGCACCCACGCGAGCGCGACCTCGAGGGGTGACACGCCGAGGCCGCCGGCGGCGGTGGCGACCGCCTCGACGATGCCGGCGCAGCGGTCGTCGAGGTACGGGGCGACGAACCGCTCGAAGTGCGGCGACGCGGCCCGCGAGTCGGCGGGGACGCCGCCGCGGTACTTGCCGGTGAGGACGCCGCGGCCGAGGGGCGACCAGGGCAGCAGGCCGATGCCGAGCGCGGAGCAGGCCGGGATCACCTCGCGCTCGATGCCGCGTTCGAGCAGCGAGTACTCGACCTGCGTGGAGACCAGCGGGGCACGGCCGGGCCAGGCGGCCTGCCAGGTGGCGGCGCGGGCGGTCTGCCAGCCGGAGAAGTTCGACACACCCGCGTAGCGCGCGCGGCCGGTCTGCACGGCGGTGTCGAGCGCGCTGAGGGTCTCCTCGAGGGGCGTGTCGGGGTCGTACCCGTGGACCTGCCACAGGTCGACGTGGTCGGTGCCGAGGCGTTCGAGGGAGGTGTCGAGGGCGCGCAGCAGGTGGCTGCGGGAGCCGTCGCGGCGGCGCGCCATGCCGGGTCGCAGGCCGGCCTTCGTGGCGATGACCAGCTCGTCGCGGGGCACGAGCCGGCCGACGAGGGCACCGATCACCGACTCCGCCTCGCCGTCGGCGTAGACGTCGGCCGTGTCCAGCAGCGTGCCGCCCGCGTCGCGGAACGTCTTCAGCTGGGCGGCCGCATCGTCGGCGTCGGTGTCACGGCCCCAGGTCATGGTGCCGAGGGCCAGCCGGGATACCGCCAGCCCGCTACGGCCGAGCGGTCGCTGCTGCATAGGTGGAACGATACGGCCGGATCCCACCGAAGGCGGGTAGGTGGGCCCCCCGCTACCCTTGGTGCCGCCCGTGCAGGGTCGCACGGGGGACCCTGGGAGGCAGTTGTGCGGCTCGCGTTGAACCTCGGATATCTCGCGGCGTGGAATGAACCGGCCGGTCACCTGGCCCTCGCGCAGGAAGCCGACCGCCTCGGTTTCTCCTGCGTATGGGTGGCGGAGGCGTACGGGTCGGACGCCCCGTCGATGCTCGCGTGGTTCGCGGGCCAGACGGAGCGCATCGAGCTGGGCTCCGCGGTGTTCCAGATCCCGGCCAGGACGCCGGCGATGGCGGCGATGACCGCGGCGACGATCGACAAGCTGTCCGGCGGCCGGTTCCGGCTCGGACTCGGCGTGTCGGGCCCGCAGGTGTCCGAGGGGTGGCACGGCGTCCGGTTCGGCAAGCCGTTGCAGCGCACCCGCGAGTACATCGACATCGTCAACCTCGCGCTGACCCGCAAGACGGTCGCCTACGACGGGCAGCACTACCAGCTGCCGCTGCCCGACGGCCCGGGCAAGGCGCTCAAGCTGACCCTGCACCCGACCCGCGACCACGTCCCGGTGTACCTCGCCGCGGTCGGGCCGAAGAACCTGGAGCTCGCCGGCGAGGTCGCCGACGGGTGGCTGGCGATCTTCTTCTCGCCCGAGTTCGCCGCTGAGTCGCTGAAGCCGATCGAGGCGGGCCGGGCCAAGGCCGGCAAGACGCTCGACGGTTTCGAGATCTGCGCCGGTGTACCGGTGGTCGTCGGCGACGACCCGCAGATGTGCGCGGAGCTGGTGCGTCAGTACGCGGCGCTGTACGTCGGCGGGATGGGCAGCCGGGAGCAGAACTTCTACAACGCGCTCGCCACGCGGATGGGGTACGGCGACGCCGCCCGCGAGGTGCAGGACCTGTACCTGGCGAAGAAGCACCGCGAGGCGGCCGCGGCGATCCCGTTCGAGTTCATCGACCGCACGTCGCTGATCGGGCCCGTCGAGCGGATCGCGGAGCGGCTCAAGGCATACCAGGAGGCCGGCGTCACCGAGCTGGCGGCGCTGCTCTTCGGCGACCACGAGCACGGCACGCAGACCATGCGGCAGCTGATGCGCGCGTACGAGATGGCAGGCTTGTCCGCGTGACGACACTGCTCCTGCTCCGGCACGGCCGGACCAACACCAACGCCAGCGGGGTGCTCGCCGGCCACCAGCCCGTCGGGCTCGACGAGGTCGGGCAGGCGCAGGCGCTGGCGGTCGGGGAGCGACTCGCCGCGGCGAAGCTGCCCCTGGCGGCGGTGGTGTCCAGCCCGTTGCCGCGCTGCCGGGAGACGCTGTCGCTGGCTCTTCCCGACTTTTCCGACATTTCGGTGGATGAGGGGATCGTTGAGTGCCGGTACGGTGACTGGACCGGCCGGCCGCTCAAGGAGCTCGCCAAGGAGCCGCTGTGGGCGACGGTGCAGGCGCACCCGTCCGCGGCGGTGTTCCCCGGGCCCGACGGCGAGTCGATGGCCGTGATGTCGGCCCGTGCGATCGCCGCCGTCCGTACGTGGGACGCCAAGCTCACCGAGTCGCACGGCGCGGACGCGGTCTGGCTGGCGTGCAGCCACGGCGACATCATCAAGGCGATCGTCGCCGACGCGCTCGGCATGCACCTGGACCTGTTCCAGCGCATCGCCGTCGAGCCCGCGTCGGTCACGGTGATCCGGTACACCCCGCTGCGGTCCTTCGTCCTGCGGCTGAACGACACCGGTGGGGACCTGTCGCCGTTCGTCCCCAAGATCGACGAGGAGCCGACGTCGGATGCCGCCGTCGGGGGCGGTTCGGGCGGTTCTGTGTGATCTTGCTGCCTGGCGTGAGCGCTGACCGAAGCATGCGGATAGAGTTCTAGCATGAGCGGTCCGGAGCGTCGCGGACGAGCCGCGGATCGGCAGTTCCGGTGGAGTGCCGGAGCGCAGCGGAGGTGACGGCATGAGCGGTCCGGAGCGTCGCGGACGAGCCGCGGATCGGCAGTTCAGGTTGAGCTCGCGCCGGCGCCGGAGCGCAGCGGAGGTGACGGCATGAGCGGTCCGGAGCGTAGCGGAGGAGCCGCGAATCGGCAGCTCAGGTTGAGCTCGCGCCGGCGCCGGAGCGCAGCGGAGGTGACGGTGTGAGCCACCAGGTGTATGCATTTGAGCCGCCCGAGCGGTTCGTCGCGGGGACCGTGGGCGCGCCGGGGGAGCGGACCTTCTTCCTGCAGGCACGCGGCGGCGGGCGGCTGGTCAGCGTCGCCCTCGAAAAGGTGCAGGTGACCCTCCTGGCCGAGAAGCTCGAGGAGCTCCTGCTGGAGGCGCAGCGCCGCTTCGGCGTCGACCTGCCCGAGACCGCGGCCGTCGACACCAGCGACAACGAGCCGCTCGACACCCCCCTCGACGAGGAGTTCCGGGTCGGCACGCTCGGCCTCGCCTTCGACGTCGACACCGCGACCGTGGTCATCGAGGCCATCGCGGTCGGCGACGAGGAGACCGAGGAAGCCGAGGACGAGGACGAGGACGAGCTCAGCAGCGCCGACCGGGACCGGCTGCGGGTCCGGCTGACGCCGCAGGCGACCCGCGCGTTCATCGACCGGGCCAAGCGGGTCGTCGCGTCCGGCCGGCCGCCGTGCCCGCTGTGCGGCCAGCCCCTCGACGCCCGCGGGCACCTCTGCCCGCGTCACAACGGCTACCGCCGGTAGACGCCGTGCCGGCATTGCCCCAGGACGAGGCGCTGGAGCTGCTCCGCCACGGCACCATGGAGATCGAAGGCCGGCTGATGGACGCGTCCAACGCGACCCTGCGGGCCGTCATCACGCACGGGTCGACCGTCGCCCGGTGCGTCTACAAGCCCGTCAGCGGCGAGCGGCCGCTGTGGGACTTCCCCGACGGCACCCTCGCCGGCCGTGAATACGCGGCCTGGCTGCTGTCCGAGGCCACCGGCTGGTCCGTGGTCCCGCCGACCGTCCTGCGCGACGGGCCCCTCGGCACCGGCATGGTCCAGCTGTGGATCGACGACGAGCTGCAGACCGACGACGCGATCCTCGGCTTCGTGCCCGCCGCCAAGGTCCCGCGTACGTGGAAGCGGATCCTCAGCGCGCGCGACGAGCGCGGACGGCCGTTCGTCCTCGCCCACGACGACGACCCCCGGCTCGCGCGGATGGCGGTCTTCGACGCCGTCGCCAACAACGCCGACCGCAAGGGCGGGCACATCATCGACACCGTCGACGGCCGCGTGTACGGCGTCGACCACGGCATCTGCTTCCACGCCGAGGACAAGCTGCGCACCATCCTGTGGGGCTGGGCCGGCGAGCCGCTGCCCGACGAGGCGATCGAGATGCTGGAGAAGCTGCGCGCCCAGTACACCGCCGGGCTCGCCGAATCGCTGTCGGAGCACCTGACCGCGGCCGAGGTCGGCACCGTCGCGCTGCGGATCACCCAGCTGCTGCAGGAGAAGCGGTATCCGGCCCCCGACGAGGACCGCCACGCCATTCCGTGGCCGCCGATGTAAGGCCCTGTCTACGCTAGGTTCGTCACACCGGTTTCCCCGATGTTTCGGTCGTACCCCGCGGATAGTCTTGGCGGATGGATTCATGGTCGGCACCGGCGGTGCCCACGCTGCCCCGCACCGCTGCCGGTGCGACCACCCTCGCCCTGTTCGACTCCGCCCGCCGCGAGATCGCGCCGGTGCGGATCGAGGGCAGGCCCGCCACCATGTATGTCTGCGGCATCACCCCCTATGACGCCACGCATCTCGGCCACGCCGCCACGATGCTCGCGTTCGACCTGGCCAACCGGGTCTGGCGCGACGCCGGCCACGAGGTCGACTATGTCCAGAACGTCACCGACATCGACGACCCGCTGCTGGAGCGCGCCGCCCGCGACGGCGAGGACTGGGTCGTGCTCGCGATGCGCGAGACCGCCCTCTTCCGCGAGGACATGGAGGCGCTGCGGATCATCCCGCCGAAGCGCTACGTCGGCGCCGTCGAGTCCATCCCGCAGATCGCGCGCCAGGTGTCTTCGCTGATCGCGAGCGGCCACGCGTATGCGCTGGAGGACGGCACCGGCGACGTCTACTTCAGCGTCGCGACCGCGCCCGGCTTCGGCAGCGAGTCCAACCTGTCCCGCACCGAGATGCTCCGCCTCGCCGCCGAGCGCGGCGGCGACCCGCAGCGCCCCGGCAAGCGCGACCCGCTCGACCCGCTGCTCTGGCGCGGTCTGCGCGAGGGCGAGCCCGCGTGGGACGGCGGCGACCTCGGCCCCGGCCGCCCCGGCTGGCACATCGAGTGCGCCGTCATCGCCCAGAGCCTGCTCGGCGACACCATCGACGTCCAGGGTGGCGGCAACGACCTGCTCTTCCCGCACCACGAGTGCTCCGCCGCCCACGCCGAGGCCCTCAGCGGCAAGACCCCCTTCGCCACGCACTACGTGCACGCCGGCATGATCGGCCTCGACGGCGACAAGATGTCCAAGAGCCAGGGCAACCTCGTCTTCGTCTCCCGCCTCCGCGGCGACGGCGTCGACCCGATGGCGGTCCGCCTCGCCCTCCTCGCCGACCACTACCGCAACGACCGCCAGTGGACCGACGACGTCCTCAAGACCGGCCAGCAGCGGCTCTCCCGCTGGCGCTCCGCCGCCAAGGCCTCCATCGGCCCGTCCGGCATCGAGCTGCTCGACCAGCTCCGCGAGCGCCTTGCCGACGACCTCGACACGCCGGGCGCCCTGGCCGCCGTCGACGCCTGGGTCGACGCCACCCTCGCCGACGCCGGCGACGACCGCGACGCCCCCGCCGTGCTGCGCCTCGCCGTCGACGCCCTGCTGGGCGTCAAGTTGTAACCGGTTCCCACCGCCGGCGCGCCGGGCATCGAGCCCGGGCCCGCGTCGTTGAACCGTTGAAGGAATTGCGCGGGCGGGCAGGCCTGATCGCCGCGCCCGGGTCCGTCGGACGCCCCGGGTGTCGCCGCCCGGCGGAGGCCCCCGCCCGCGCTGCTTCGCTCTCATGCCCCCGGGCCGGGCTGCGTCATGACTGGTCGCGAGGGCGCCGGGCAGGTCGTCGTGGCCTGCCCGCCGGCCGGGATCGGTGCGGGATCGTGGCGGGTCGCCGGGTCCGATGGAGCGGGTGTGCGGTCGTGGCCGGCCGCTGGGTGTGCCGGTCCGCTCCTGTCGCCGGGGTTCACGGGCCGGTCTGTGGCCTCGGCACGCCGATATAGCGCCGCGCCGACGGCGAGCACCAAGGTCACGACCGGTCCGAAGATCTCACCCAGACTCACGAGCCCGCGTTCCCGCCGCTGGTCCAAATGCCGCCGACTTCCGGTGTACGGCAGGCGTGGCACCGGGCCGGGCGGCTAGGCGGGCGCGCCGGTTGCCATGAGGGCGGCGAGCAGGGCGGCTGGGGCGGGCGGGTCCGGGGGCGTGCCGTAGAGGGCGGCGGTGACGCGGCGGCCCGGGCCGGGGAGCGGCTGTGCCCGGACGCCCGCCGAGCGGTGTGCGCGCAGCGCCAGGTCCGGCAGGATCGTGACGCCCAGGCCGGCGGCGACCAGGGCCTGCACGGCGACGTAGTCGTCGGTGGTGAAGGCGATCTCCGGTGTGAACCCGGCCGCCGCGCACCGCCGGACGAGGCTCGTCCGGCAGCGTTCGCAGCCGCCGATCCAGCGGGCGTCGGCGAGGCCGGCCAGGTCGCGGGTCTCGGTGAGGCCGGTGACGAGGTGCAGCGGCTCGTCGAACAGCGGGGTCAGCCGGACGCCGTCGTCCGGGGCCGGGTCGCCGGCGGCGTAGTCGAAGACGACCGCCAGGTCGACCTCGCCGGCCTTGAGCAGTCGCAGGGCCTCCGGCGGCTCGGCCTCCACCAGGCTCAGCGCGACCCCCGGGTGCGACGCGGCGAAGCGGGCGGCGGCGAGCGGCACGAACGACCCCAGCGCCGACGGGAACGCGGCGAGCCGCACCCGGCCGGACGTCAGGCCGGTCAGCGACTCGAGCTCGGCCTCGGCGGCGTCGAGCCGGCCCAGGATCTCCTCGGCGCGCTCGGCGAGGAGCCGGCCGGCGGGCGTGAGGCGCACGCCGCGGCCGACGCGCTGCACGAGACACGCGCCCGTCTCGGCCTCGAGGCGCGACAGGTGATGGCTGACCGACGGCTGGGCGTAGTGCAGCGCCTCGGCGGCGGCGGTGACCGAGCCGTGCCGGGCGACCGCGGCGAGCACCCGCAGGCGCGTCACATCAAGCATAGATCCCACCTATGAGTTTCCGAGAAACTCGGCATTGGATTTATATATGGTACCGACAGCAAGCTGGACCCATGGTGAGTCTCAACGATGTGCTGCGTGCCCGGCGGGTGCTCGACCCGCACCTCCCCGCGACGCCGTCCTGGTCGTATCCGCTGCTGGACGAGGTCGCGGGCCGCCGGGTGGTGGTCAAGCACGAGAACGCGCAGCCGACCGGCGCGTTCAAGGTCCGCGGTGCGCTCAACCTCATGGCCGGACTCGGCGCGGGGGAGCCCGTCGTCACGTACTCGACCGGCAACCACGCCCGGTCGATCGCGTACGCCGCCCGCGCGTTCGGCGTCCCGGCGCACGTCGTGATGCCGGCCGGGGCCGCGGAGTTCAAGATCCGTGCGGTGCGGGCGCTCGGCGCGACCGTGACACCGCACGGGGAGAACATGGCCGAGGCGGAGGCGCACGCCGAGGCGTACGCCAGGACGGTCGGCGGGCGGCTGGTCAGCCCGGGCGACGAGCCGGCCGTGATCGCGGGCGTCGGGACCGCCTACCTGGAGCTGTTCGAACGGCACCCGGACCTCGACACGGTGGTGGTGCCGGTCGGCAGCGGCACCGGAGCGGCCGCCGCCTGTGTGGTCGCCGCCGCCGTCGCGCCCGGCTGCCGGGTCGTCGGCGTGCAGTCCAGCGCAGCGCCGGCCGCGCACGACTCGTGGCGGGCCGGGGCCTGCGTGCGGCGGGACAACCGGACCAGGGTCGACGGGCTGGCGACGGGGCGCGGGTTCGAGCTGCCGCAGAAGATCCTGCGGGACCTGCTCGCCGACTTCGTGCTCGTCGACGACGACGCGATCGACGAGGCCCGGCGGGTGCTGTCCGGCAGCGCGCACACCCAGGCGGAAGGCGCCGGCGCCGCCGCCCTGGCCGCGGTCCTCGCCCGGCCCGACCTGATGGGGGAGCGGGTCGCGGTGATCCTGACCGGCGGCAACGCCACGCCCGCCGAACTGTCGCGATGACCGACCGCCCGGCCCGCCGCCGCGAGCCGGGCCCACGGAAGGGCACGCGAAGGGCGCACGAAGGCACGCGAAGGGCGCACGAAGGCACGCGACGGGCCCACGGAAGGGCCCGCGATGGCACATGGAAGGGGGCCGCGGAAGGGCCGCAGGGACCGAACGGAACCCCGTTGGTGTGATCCAGGACACCGTACGGCGCGCGGAACCGACCGTTCGCCGATCAGTGACCCCACCGGTCAGCGGCCGGGACGCCGATCAGGTTACGTCGATCTACCTGGCCGCCCGCCAGGCGCGCACAACCCCCGCAAAGGAGGTAGGCCGTGACCGGTCCCGAACGCCCCGACACCCCCCGGGCCGCGGACAAGAGCCCGTGGAACTGGCTGTTGTTCATCCCGATCGTGCTGCCGCTGGTCACCGTCTGGTACAACGCCGACAGTCCCCGCCTGCTCGGCTTCCCCCGGTTCTACTGGATGCAACTGGCCATCATCGCCGTCGGCGTCGGCACCACGACGCTGGTCTACCAGATGACGAAGCGGCGGTGACCGGCGATGTGGCGTGACCATCAGGTCGAGATCGCGATCTTCGTCATCCTGTTCGTCGGGGTGAGCGTGGTCGGCTTCGTCGCCGCCCGCTGGCGCCGCCCCGACAACCTCAACCACCTCGACGAGTGGGGACTCGGCGGCCGGAACTTCGGCGGCTGGATCACCTGGTTCCTCGTCGGCGGTGACCTGTACACCGCCTACACGTTCGTCGCCGTCCCGGCGCTGCTGTTCGCGGCCGGCGCGGCCGGCTTCTTCGCCGTGCCGTACACCGTCATCATCTACCCGCTCGTGTTCCTGGTCCTGGTGCGGATGTGGTCGGTGTCGCACCGGCACGGGTTCGTGACGCCGGCCGACTTCGTGCGGGCCCGGTTCCAGTCGCCGACGCTCGCGCTGCTGATCGCGGTCACCGGGATCGTGGCGACGATGCCGTACATCGCGCTGCAGCTCGTCGGCATCGAGTCCGTGCTCAAGACGATGGGCGTGACCGGTGAGGGCGCGATCGCCCGGCACCTGCCGATCATCGTCGCGTTCGCGATCCTCGCCGCCTACACCTACTCCAGCGGCCTGCGGGCGCCGGCGCTCATCGCCTTCGTCAAGGACACCCTGATCTACGTCGTCATCCTCGTCGCGGTGTTCTACCTGCCGTACAAGCTCGGCGGCTGGGGCGCCATCTTCGACGCCGCCGACGCGAAGTTCGACAAGACCCCGGCGGCGACCGACGGCATCCTCCTCAACGCCAACAACCAGCTGCAGTACATCACCCTCGCCCTCGGCTCCGCGCTCGCGCTGTTCCTCTACCCGCACAGCATCACGGGGGTACTGGCGAGCAAGAACCGCGACGTGATCAAGCGGAACATGTCGGCGCTGCCGGCGTACTCGCTGCTGCTGGGCCTCATCGCGCTGCTCGGGTACGCCGCGATCGCCGCCGGTGTCACCCCGCTGAAGAACCCGAACGGCACCAACGACAACAACACCGTCGTGCCGATGCTGTTCGACAAGCTCTTCCCCGACTGGTTCGCCGGCGTCGCGTACGCCGCGATCGGCATCGGCGCGCTCGTCCCCGCCGCCATCATGTCGATCGCCGCCGCGAACCTGTTCACCCGCAACGTGTACCGCGAATACCTGAAACGCGACGCCACCCCACACCAGGAGGCGACCGTGTCGAAGGTGACGTCGCTGCTGGTCAAGGTCGGTGCGCTGGTCTTCGTCGTCTTCGTCGACCCGCAGTTCTCCATCGACCTGCAGCTCATCGGCGGCGTCATCATCCTGCAGACCCTGCCGGCGGTCGCGCTGGGCCTGTTCACCAGATGGTTCCACCGCGGCGCGCTGATCGGCGGGTGGGTCGCCGGGATGGGCCTCGGCATGTGGATGCTGTACCAGATCCCGAACGCCGCCACGAAGCGCGCCCACTTCGGCGGCTCGGCGTTCCCGCTGAAGGAGTTCGGTTTCGACTCCGCGAAGACGATCTACGTCGGTTTCGTCGCGGTCGCGGTCAACCTGATCGTCGCGGCGCTGCTCACGCTGATCCTGCGGGCCGCGTCGGTCGCCGACGGCGGCGACGACACCAGCGCGGCGGACTACTTCGCCGACGAGGGCGACCCGCGCGTCGACGCCGCCCACCCGTCCACCAAGCCGGAGGTCGCCCCCGACCCGATCACCTGACCGATCACCTGAACAACGCCCGGAAACGGCGACGGCCACCCACCCCCCGGGGGGGGGGCCGGGCCCGCGGGAGGGGCGGGTGGGCGGGCCCGG
>NZ_JBFANF010000067.1:0-73240 GCF_040674675.1 Dactylosporangium sp. NPDC049742
GGCACGTACAGCATCCCGTCCGGGAACCTGTTCGCGCCGGGGACGGCGAACACCCGGGCCGAGATCTACGCGATGGGCTTCCGCAACCCGTTCCGGATGAGCGTCGACAAGGCCACCGGCGTCGTCTACGTGGGCGACTACGGCCCCGACGCCGGATCGACCAGCTCCACGCGGGGCCCGTCCGGGCAGGTGGAGTTCAACCGGGTCACGTCGCCGGGCAACTACGGCTGGCCGTACTGCACGGGCAGCAACACCACCAGCGAGACCTACAACGAGTGGAACTTCGCCACGAACAGCACCGGCAACAAGTTCAACTGCGCCGGCGGGCCGACGAACAACTCGTTCCGCAACACCGGCCTGGGCACCCTGCCCGCGGCCCGGGCGGCGTGGATCAAGTACGCCGGCGACTCGGGCAGCCCGTCGGAGTTCGGCAGCGGCTCCGAGTCGCCGATGGCGGGTCCGGTGTACCGCTACGACGCGTCGAACCCGTCGACGACGAAGTTCCCGCCCTCGCTGGACGGCCTGTTCTTCGCGGGCGAGTTCGGCCGCGGCTGGATCAAGCCGATCGCCGTCAACGCCGACGGCTCACGGGGCGCGATCGACAACTTCCCCTGGGTCGGCAAGCAGGTCATGGACATGCAGTTCGGCCCGGACGGCGCGCTGTACGTCCTGGACTACGGCGCCGGCTTCGGCAACGGCGACGCGAACTCCGCGCTCTACCGCTTCGACTACGTCGGCACCGGCGGCAACCGTGCCCCGACGGCCGTCGCCGGCGCCAGCGTCACCTCGGGTGCGGCGCCGCTGACGGTGAACTTCTCCTCCGCCGGCAGCAGCGACCCGGACGGCGGGACGCTGACCTACGCGTGGGCGTTCGGCGACGGCACCACCTCGACCGCGGCAAACCCGTCGAAGACCTACACGGCCAACGGCAGCTACACCGCCACCCTGACGGTCCGTGACCCGCAGGGCGCCACCGGGACGGCCGGCGTCCAGATCAGCGTCGGCAACACCGCGCCTACGGTCACGGTCAACACGCCGGCGTCGGGGCAGCTGGTGTCCTTCGGCGACAGCGTGCCGTGGAGCGTCACCGTCACCGACCCCGAGGACGGGACGATCGACTGCACGAAGGTCACCATGACCTACGCGCTCGGGCACGACCAGCACGCCCACCAGATCACCTCGCAGAACGGCTGCACCGGCACGATCAACATCCCGGTCGACGGTGAGCACGACGACGCGGCGAACATCTTCCCGATCTTCGACGCGCAGTACACCGACAAGGGCGGCCTGACCACCCACACCCAGAACATCCTGCAACCACGCAAGCGGCAGGCCGAGCACTTCAAGACCTCGTCCGGCATCAACACCTACAGCAAGACCACCGCCGAGGGTGGCAGGACCGTCGGCGACATCCACAACGGTGACTGGATCGAGTTCGACCCGTACAAGCTGAACAACGCCACCTCCGTCCAGGTGCGCGCCTCGTCCGCGGGCTCGGGCGGCACGGTGCAGTTCCGCACCGGCTCGCCGACCGGCACCGTCATCGGCTCCGCGACGATCCCGGTGACGGGCTCGTGGGAGACGTTCACGACCGTGACGGCGGCGATCACCAGCCCACCCGCCGGGACGACGTCGCTGTACCTGACGTTCGCCGGCAGCGGCACCGGCCTGCTGTTCGACGTCGACAGCTTCACCTTCGCCACCGGCACCCAGCCGTCCGGGACGGGGGCGGTCAAGGGCCTGGCGGGCAAGTGCCTCGACGTGCGCGGCGGCAGCTCGGCCAACGGCACCCAGATCCAGCTGTACACGTGCTCCGGCGCCGCCGGGCAGACGTGGACGCGCTCCGGCCAGACGCTGCAGGCGCTCGGCAAGTGCCTGGACGTCAACGGCGGTGCCACGGTGGACGGCACGAAGATCCAGCTGTGGACCTGCAACGGCGGGGCCAACCAGAACTGGGTGGCGCAGTCGGACGGCACGCTGCGCAACGCGCAGTCCGGCAAGTGCCTGGACGTGTCGGGCAACAACTCCGCCGACGGCACGGTGGTGCACCTGTGGACCTGCATCAGCGGCGCCGCCAACCAGAAGTGGACCCTGCCCTGACCTGACGAACCCGGCGCCCGCGCACCCGCGCGGGCGCCACTGTCACCCTTCGCAGACCGGAGGAACCATGCGCAGACTTCTCGCCGGTGCGGGCGCCGCCATCGCCCTCGCCGCCGGCACCCTCACCGCGGCCTCGCCCGCCGCGGCCGCGGACGCCCCGTACGACGTCCTCGTGTTCTCCAAGACCGCCGGCTTCCGGCACGACTCGATCGGCACCGGTATCCAGGCCATCCGTGATCTGGGCGCGGCGAACAACTTCACGGTCACCGCCACCGAGGACGCCACGCGATTCACCACCGCCAACCTCGCCCAGTACGAGGCCGTGGTGTTCCTCAGCACCACCGGCGACGTGCTCAACGACACCCAGCAGGCCGCGTTCGAGTCCTACATCCGCGGCGGCGGCGGGTACGTCGGCATCCACTCCGCCGCCGACACCGAGTACAGCTGGACCTTCTACGGTCAGCTCGTCGGGGCGTACTTCGCCTCGCACCCGGCGATCCAGCAGGTGAACGTGAAGACCGAGAACCGGGCCCACCCGGCCACGGCCCACCTGCCGCAGACCTGGACCCGCACCGACGAGCTGTACAACTACCAGAGCAACCCACGCTCCACCGCACGGGTGCTCTCGACGCTGGACGAGTCGTCGTACTCCGGTGGCACGATGGGCGCCGACCACCCGATCACCTGGTGCAAGACCATCGACAGCGGCCGGTCGTTCTACACCGGGCTCGGGCACAGCCAGGCGTCCTACGGCGAGACGGCGCTGCGCGCCGAGCTGCTCGGCGGCATCCGGTACGCGGCGAAGCGGGCGAACGCCGACTGCCGGCCCGAGACCGGCTACACCACCCTCTACAACGGCTCCACCACCGGCTGGACCCAGTCGGGCCCCGGCGGCTTCACCAACACCGACGCCACCCTCACCTCGACCGGTGGGCTGGGGCTGCTCTGGTACAGCGCCAAGCAGTACACGTCGTACTCGCTGAAAGCGGACTGGCGCATGACCGGGGACAGCAACTCCGGAATCCAGGTCGGGTTCCCGAACCCCGGGACGGACCCGAACGTCGCCCAGAACCAGGGCTACGAGATCCAGATCGACGCGACCGACACCGCGGACCGCACCACCGGCGCGATCTACGGGATCAAGTCCGCCGACATCGCCGCCCGGGACGCGGCGCTCAACCCGCCGGGGGAGTGGAACACCTTCGAGGTGCTCGTCGAGAACCAGCGGATCCGGGTCTACCTCAACGGCACGCTGATCAACGACTTCACCAACACCGACCCGAACCGCAACCTCGACGGCTACATCGGCATCCAGAACCACGGCAGCGGGGACACGGTCGCGTTCCGCAACATCCGGATCAAGGAGTCCGGCACCCAGCCGACCGGCGTCGGCCCCGTCAAGGGCCTGGCCGGCAAGTGCCTGGACGTGCGCGGCGGCAGCTCGGCCAACGGCACCCAGATCCAGCTGTACACCTGCCAGGGCAACGCGGCGCAAACCTGGACCCGCTCCGGTCAGACGCTGCAGGCGCTCGGCAAGTGCCTGGACGTCAACGGCGGCGGCACCGCGAACGGCACGAAGGTGCAGCTGTGGACGTGCAACGGCGGCGGCAACCAGACCTGGTCGGCGCAGTCGGACGGCACGCTGCGCAACCCGCAGTCCGGCAAGTGCCTGGACGTGTCGGGCAACAACTCCGCCGACGGCACGGTGGTGCACCTGTGGACCTGCATCTCCGGTGCGGCGAACCAGAAGTGGACCCTGCCCTGAGCCGACCGGCCCGACGTACGAAGGGGCGGCCGGACCCCGGCCGCCCCCACGCATGCCTGAAGGAGCGCTCCGTGTCCTTGAACCCCTTCCACCACCCACCCCGATCACCCGGCAGGGCCGCCGCGCTCACCAGAGCCTTCGCGGCGGTCCTCGTCGCCGGCGGCGTCGTGGTCCTCCCGCCGCCCTCCACCGCCGCCGTCATGCAGACGCTGTACGCCGCGCCGGCCGGCTCCGGCACCGCCTGCACCGCCGCCCAGCCCTGCTCGCTGTCGCAGGCGCAGACGTCCGTCAGGGCGAGCGCGCCGGCCATGACGGGCGACATCGTCGTCCAGCTCGCCGGCGGCACGTACTCCCTCAGCGCGCCGCTCACCTTCACCGCCGCCGACTCCGGCACCAACGGCCACACCGTCGTCTGGCAGGCCGCCGCCGGGACCCGCCCGATCATCTCCGGCGCGCGGAAGATCACCGGATGGACCGTGTCGGACACCGCCCGCAACATCTGGCGGGCCGACGTCGGCACCGGCTTCGACACCCGCCAGCTCTACGTCGACGGCCGCATCGCCACCAGGGCCCGCACCCAGGTCAACCGCGTGGACTTCACCGCCTCGACGACCGGGCTCAGCTTCACCAGCGCGGCGCTGTCCTACCTCAACAACCTTGCCGCCAAGAGCCGGGTCGAGCTGGAGTCGGTCGACTCGTTCACCGACCGGTACGTGCCGGTGCAGACGATCGCGAACAACACGCTCACCATGCAGCAGCCCGCGTGGAACAACAACACCTGGGGCTACGACACGATCACCAGGCCGTTCCGCGGCGGGCCGATGTACCTGGTGAACGCCCGGGAGTTCCTGGACGCCGAGGGAGAGTGGTACCTGGACACGGCCGCCGGTGCCCTGTACTACAAGCCACTGTCCGGGCAGAGCATGGCCACCGCCGACGTCCAGCTGCCGCGGCTGGAGTCGCTGCTGCGCGTCGGCGGCACCTACGCGTCGCCGGCCCACCATCTGACCTTCTCCGGCCTGCAGTTCTCCGGCACCAGCTGGCTGCAGCCCAGCAGCGGCCAGGGCTACGCCGACCAGCAGACCGGCGCGTACATGTACGGCACCTGGAACCGTCCGGGCGACGCGCTCACCTCCTGCCAGTCGGGCTGCCAGCTCTTCGAGGCGACCCGCCCCGCCTGGCGGCAGATGCCCGCCGCGGTGCAGGTGTCCGCGGCCAACACGGTGTCCTTCACCGGCAACAGGTTCACCAACCTCGGCCAGGTCGGTCTCGGCATCGGCAACGACGCCAACGCGCACGCCACCGGCGTCGGGCTCGGCGCCCGCGACATCGCGGTGACCGGCAACGTGTTCGAGTACCTCTCGGCCGGCGCCGTCATCGCCGGCGGCGTCCAGGCCGACGCGCACCATCCCAGCGACAGCCGGATGACCAACAGCACCATCACCGTGAGCAACAACGTCGTGCACGACGTCGCGTCGGAGTACCGCAGCCACGTCGGGCTGCTCATGACGTACACCGCCGGCTCGACGATGGCGCACAACGAGCTGTACAACCTGCCCTACTCCGGGATCGCCCTGGGCTACGGGTGGGGTGCCAACGACGCGGGCGGCAGCCAGGACTACACCGACCGGGGGCTGTACAACTACCAGCCCAGGTACACCACGCCCACCGTCGCGGCGAACAACCGGGTCACGGCCAACTTCGTGCACGACGTGGTCCAGCAGATGACGGACGCCGGCGCGTTCTACCACCTGTCGGCGAGCCCCGGCACGACGGTCAACGAGAACTACTTCCGCAACAGCAACGGCTGGCTCGGCCTGTACTTCGACGAGGGCTCGCGCTACGTCTCCGCGGCGAGCAACGTCTTCGACAACACCGGCACCTGGGCGTACACCCAGGAATGGGCGAACAACAACACCGGCAACCTGACGTTGACCGGCAACTGGACCACGAACAACGGCAGCAACGTCAAGACCGGGACCCGGGGCAACACCAACAGCGGCACGGTCGTGGTGAGCGGCGGCAACTGGCCGAGCGGGGCACGGGCGGTCATGGCCGCCGCCGGTGTTCAGGGCAGCCAGCAGCCGGCGGACACCTTCGCGCTGCGCGGCCCGGCGTCCGGCCGGTGCCTGGACATCGCCGGGGCGTCGCAGGCCAACGGCGCCCTCGCGCAGATCTGGGACTGCCACGGCGGCACGAACCAGCGGCTCACCCTGACCGCGGCGGGCGAGCTGCGGCTGTACAACGGCAGCAAGTGCCTCGACGTGCTGGGCCGCGGCACCGCGAACGGCACCGCCGTGGAGATCTGGGACTGCAACGGCCAGACCAACCAGCAGTTCCGGCTCAACGGCGACGGCAGCGTGACGGCGGTCGGGGCGAACAAGTGCCTGGACGTCAGCGCCGCCGGCACCGCGAACGGCACGAAGGTCCAGATCTGGGACTGTCTCGGCGCCGCCAACCAACAGTGGAGCCGGGTCACGTCGTAGCTCCGCGGTCGCGGGCCGGGCGACTCACCGCTGCAACCGCAGCGCGCCGCCCGGCCCGTCACGGCGGGCCAGCCAGGCGTCGGTGATGTGCGCGAACATCGCCGACGCCGCGCCGCCCGGGTCGTGCGCGGCGATGTACTCGTACACGCGCCGATGGCCCAGGTTCGACGCCACGCACAGGGCCCGCTCGGTGCGCCCCACGTACCGGGCGGTGTAGATGACCTGGCTCTGCAGCGCCTTGACCACCCCGCGGGCGATGCGGTTGCCGGAGGCGTGCATGACGATGTCGTGGAAGGCGCGGTCGTGCTCCTCGTACGTGACGTGGTCGTCGACGAGCTCGTCCATGCGGTCCACGAGCGCGCGGAGCCGGTCGACGGAGTCCTGATCGGCGCGCCGGGCGGCGACGCCGGCCATGTCGGACTCCAGCAGCCGCCGGGTGACGACGACGTCGTCGAGGACGCCGAGCGTGTCGTCCTCGGCGATGCTCGCGGCGAGCACGAGCTCGTCGAGCATGTCCCACGCGCCCGGCGGTGTGACGATGGTGCCGCTGCCCTGGCGGACCTGCACGAGCCCCTTCTCCTGCAGCAGCTTCACCGCCTCCCGGACCACGGTGCGGCTTACCGAGAACATCTCGCACAGCACGGGCTCGGGCGGCAGTGGCGTGCCCGGCGGGTGCAGTCCGCGCACGATCCGGCCCACCAGGTCCGCAGTGATGGCCCGGGCGAGGTTCGCCGGCCGCCGCGTCCAGGCCGGCGATGGCACGGCCGTCTGCGGTCCCGTCATGGCGCCCTCCCGATCTCCGTGGCGCGCTGGACGCGACGCCGCACCAGCATACGGAACTGATGACGTCAGACGTAATACGAATATGTTACAGGCGCTTGCAGACGTCATACGTATGCCCTATGTTGTGGGCGCAATGCATCGGTGATCCTCACAGTCTTCGACACAAGGGACACGAACATGGTCGGAAAGGCACGGCACGGACAGACCCGGCGGTGGGTCGGTGCGGCGGCGTTGGCCCTCACCCTCACCGTTTCCGGCTGCGGCAGCGACAGCGGCACCACCTCCGGCTCCTACGGATTCCCCCAGGCCGCCCAGGACGACAAGGCGAAGCTCACGGTGTGGGTCGACGCCGACCGGTCCTCGGCCGTCGACGCCTTCAAGAAGGCCAACCCCGACGTGCAGCTGGAAGCCGTCACCTACGACGGGTCGGCGAACGGGTCCAACTCGTTCCGCACCAAGATGCAGCTGTTCGACCGCGCCGGCAGCGGCTGGCCCGACGTGGTCTTCTCCACCCAGAACAACGACGCGGCCTGGGCCAGCCAGCAGAGCAACGGCAAGCAGGCCTTCGCCGCCGTGCTCGACCAGGG
This sequence comes from Dactylosporangium sp. NPDC049742, assembly GCF_040674675.1. Classification (NCBI taxonomy): domain Bacteria; kingdom Bacillati; phylum Actinomycetota; class Actinomycetes; order Micromonosporales; family Micromonosporaceae; genus Dactylosporangium; species Dactylosporangium sp. NPDC049742. The sequence goes on from NZ_JBFANF010000067.1 coordinate 7,722, forward strand.
CCTCGTCGCCAAGGAGACCCTGGACCGGTTCACCGCCGGCGCGCTCAACCCGTGCACCGTCGAAGGCAAGCTGTACTGCCTGCGCAACGACCTCGCCCAAGTGGTGCTCTGGCACAACAAGGCGCTGCTGGACCAGTTCGGCTACACCCTGCCGACCACCTGGGAGGACTACCAGGCCCTCGGCGAGAAGGTGGCCCGCGAACACCCCGGCTACATCGTGGGCGCCGCCGGTGACGCGTTCACTCCCGAGATCTACCTCTGGAGCAGCAAGTGCCAGGCCAACGGCATCACCGGGCCGAAGGCGGTGACCGTCAACACCGGCACCACGGAGTGCAAGCGCGCCGCCTCGATGCTCGACACCCTCATCAAGAACGGCACGGTGCCCACCGTCAGCGTGTTCTCGCCCGAGTTCGTCAAGAACTACGCGAACAAGGTGCTGCTGATGCCCGGCCCCGCGTGGTACGCCGGCGCCATCTTCAACAACCCGCAGTCGCTCAACGTCCCGAAGGGCCAGCTCGGTGTGGCCGCACCGCTGGCCTGGAAGGGTGAGGAGGCGGCGACCGGCAACGTCGGCGGCGCCACCTGGTTCATCAGCAGCCACTCCAAGAACCTCAAGGCCGCCCGGAAGTTCGTCGAGTTCGTCACCACGGCGGACGACTACCAGGTGAACGTCGCCCCCGGGTACCCCGCGTACGCGCCCGCCGCCGACAAGTGGATCAAGAAGCAGGAGTCGAGCGGCTACTACGCCACCGATCTGCAGGCGATGGTCAAGGCAGGGTCGCAGATCTGGGGCGGATGGGGCTCCGGCATCTTCAGCCAGGAGGCCATCTGGGCCAAGACCGTCACCCCGGCGATCGTCAGCGGCAAGAGCCTGGTCGGCCTGCTCCCCGAGTGGCAGACCGCCATCAAGAACCAGGCCCAGGTCGACGGCTACACCGTCGCATGACAACGGCAGCACAGGCCGCCCGCCGACCGGGCGGGCGGCCCCGCCTCACGGAGCACCGCAGCGCGGTCAGCTACGCCTTCGTCGCGCTCTACGCCGTGCTCGCGGTTGCCTTCGGCATCCTGCCTGCCGGCTACGCGCTGTACCTCGCGTTCACCGACGGCGGCGGCGCGTTCGCCGGCATCGGCAACTTCACGAAGGTCGTCGGCGACTTCCGGTTCCTGCCCGCCGTCGGGCACGTCGCCTGGTACCTGACGATCTGGCTGATCTCGCTGGTGGTCCTGGTGACGTTCCTGGCGATCGTGGTGCACGCCGTCGGCGCCCGCTGGCTGAGCCGCACCCTGCGGCTGGTGTTCTACCTGCCGGGCGCGGTCGCCGGCGCCTCGAGCGTGCTGCTGTGGCTGTTCGTGCTCGACCCGACCGCCAGCCCGGTCGGGGGGCTGCTGCGGCTGTTCGGATTCGACAGCTTCAACCAGGTCATCGCGCCCGCGCACCTGCCACTCATCTTCGCCGTCATCGCGTTCTGGACCGGCGCGGGCGGCTGGATCGTCATCATGTACGGCGCGCTCAACAACATCAGCGCCGAGGTGATCGAGGCGGCGCGCATCGACGGTGCCGGGCCGGTGCAGATCGCCTGGCGCATCCAGCTGCCGCTGCTGCGCAAGTGGATCTCGTACATGGGCATCATGTCGCTCGCCGCCGGCACGCAGCTGTTCGTCGAGCCGCAGCTGCTGTCGCAGGCCAGCAACGCGATCGTGCCCAACGACTACTCGCTCAACCAGCTCGCGTACCTGTACGCCTTCCAGCAGAACGACTTCAACGCCGCGGCCGCCATCTCGCTGCTGCTGCTCGTCATCGCCCTCGCGCTGTCGGCCGTCTTCGTGACGCGCGGCGGGCTGTTCGAAAGGGACTGAGCCGATGTCGACAGTGGTCACCCGGCGCCCGCATCAGGTGCCGGTCAGACCGTCCAAGGGGCGCCGCGCGGGTGCCGGCGGCGGCGCAGGCCGCGCGCTCGTCGCGGTCGTGCTCACCGTCTTCGTGCTGTTCTTCGTCATCCCGATCGTCTGGCTGCTGCTGGCCACGACGAAGTCGGCGCACGAGCTGCTGGTCGGCAGCCCGTTCCTGCCGGGGACTCCGGCCGACCTGGCCGCCAACTGGCGGCAGCTGTCCGACTTCCAGGACGGTGCGGTGACCGCGTGGGTCGGCAACTCCGCGCTGTACGCGGTGGGCGCCCTGGCGATCACGCTCGTCGCGAGCATCCCGGCCGGCTACGCCATGGCGATGACGGACTTCCGGTTCCGCCGGTCGCTGCTGGTGCTGACGCTGATCGTCATGCTCATCCCGAACACCGCGCTGGTGTTGCCGATCTTCCTCGAGCTCAACGTGGTGGGGCTGATCGGCAGTCCGCTGTCGGTGATCCTGCCCATGTCCTTCTTCCCGTTCGGGGTGTACCTCACCTACATCTACTTCTCCACCAGCGTCCCGCGGGACCTGCTCGCCGCGGCCCGCATCGACGGATGCTCGGAGCTCGAGGTGTTCACCAAGGTCGCGCTGCCGCTGGCGACGCCGATAGTCGCCCTGGTCGCCTTCTTCAGCTTCGTGCAGAGCTGGAACAACTTCTTCCTGCCCTTCGTGATGCTGCCGTCCAGCGACGGCTACCCGGTCCAGGTCGGCCTGACGTCGCTGCTCGCCTCCACGCCGGCGTTCAACCCCAGCTCCGCCGGTGCCCAGTCGGTGCAGCTGCCGACGCTCGCCCTGGCGACCGTCGTGTCCGTGCTGCCGGTGCTGATCGTCTTCGTGTTCGCCCAGCGGTTCCTGGTCGCGGGCATGACGGCGGGAGGCACCAAAGAGTGAAACCGAACCACGCCGAGAAGGAGCACCCGTGAAAGTCACCGGATACCGCAGCCTGACGACGAAGCACGACTGGGGGCGGCTGATCGGCGACGCCAACGGGGTGATGTCGGAGCCGCGCACCGACGTGCACGTGCTGATCGTGGAGACCGACTCCGGGTTGGAGGGCGTAGGGCTCGGCCAGCACGGTGACATCGGCCGGGTCTTCGGCGCCGTGGAAGGCGAGGACCCGCGGGCGGTTTCGGCCCTGTACGACCGGATGCTGAACTGGGTGTTCAAGACCGGGCACGCGGGCGCCACCTTCGGGGCCATCGGCGCGATCGACATGGCGCTGTGGGATCTCAAGGCGAAGGCGGCCGGCGAGCCACTGTGGCGCACGCTCGGCGCGCTGGACCGGTTCGTGCCCGGCTACGCTTCCGGGCTGGACATCGCTCTGGACGACGACGCCCTGGTGCGCCTGTACGAAGGGTTCGCGGACCGGGGGTTCAGCGCCGCCAAGCTCAAGGGCGGCCACGACGTCCAGCGGGACCTGCGCAGGCTGGAAGCGCTGCACGAGGTGCTGCGGCGCAACTCGGCGCAGCCGGCCCTCATGTTCGACGCGAACGAGTCATGGAACCGCGCGCAGGCGGTACGTTTCGTGACGGCCCTGGAACGCGGCGTCGACCTCACCTGGGTCGAGGAGCCCGTGCGCCGCTGGGACGCCGCCGGGCTGGCTGCGGTCCGCCGCGGCATCCGGGCCGCCGTGGCCACGGGGGAGAACCTGACGGGTCTGGAGCAGTATCGGCCGCTGCTGGACGCCGACGCCGTCGACATCGTCCAGGTCGGCAACGTCTGGGGCATCACCCACTTCCTGCGGGTGGCCGCGCTCGCGCACGGGCACGACCTGCCGGTCAGCGCGGTCGCCTACCACGCCAACCCGTCGGCGCACGCCGCCGCGGCGGTGCCCAACCATCTGGTCTTCGAGGTGCAGGACGTCAACGCACCGATCGGCCTCACGGTCGACCAGCAGTACGAGGACGGCGGCATCGTGCTCGGCGACGAGCCCGGCCTGGGCATCCGCGTCGACGAGGCGCGCATCGCCGCCCTGCGGGTCACGGGCTCGCCGGTTGCGGTCGCCGGACCGCACGTCCGGCCGTCCCGGGCCGGGCTGAGGATCATTCCGGAGACCCGCCGCGAGGATCGTAGGGGCGTGCCGGCGGCCGATCGGGTGAGCCGGTGAGCGCGCCGCGGCGGGTCGAGCGGCACGCGTTCATCGTCGGCGTCCGCCCGGAACGACGGGAGGAGTACCTGCGGCTGCACCGCGACGTGTGGCCGCAGGTCGAGCAGACGCTGCGCGACGCGCACATCACCAACTACTCGATCTTCATCGTCGGTGACCTGCTCTTCGCCTACTACGAGTACGTCGGCGACGATCACGCCGCTGACCTGGCCCGCGTCGCCGGGGATCCGGTGACCCGCGAGTGGTGGACGCACACCGACCCGTGCCAGATCCGTGTCGTGGAGGAACGGGATGCCGGTGCGCTGTGGCAGCCGCTGGAGGAGATCTGGCACCTGGCGTGAGCGGGGCGGGTATTCGGGGCATGGCGAAGCGGCGAGCGGGACGTCACATGCGCCCGCGTCGCTCGGTAGACTCTGGCCGACCCGCAGCACCTGGCAGCGGCGGGTCGGCGGAGGGCACATGACGGCATCACAGCATTCGACCGTGGGCGGTTCACCGCCTCCCGGATGGGTTCGAGGACCCGCCAGCCTCGCGAAGGCGCTCACCGCCGAGCTGGTGGAGCGCATCGTCGGCGGGACCTACGAGCCGGGCAGCGCGCTGCCGCCGGAGCCGGTGCTGTGCGAGACCTACTCCGTCAGCCGGACCGTGGTGCGCGAGAGCATGAAGATCCTGCAGGAGAAGCGGCTGGTCCAGGTCCGGCAGGGCAGCGGCACGGTCGTCAACCCGTCGGCGATGTGGGACCTGCTGGACGAGCTGGTGCTCGCCGCTGCGATCGCCGTGGACGAGGACCTGGCGGTCCTCGACGACGTGGTGGTGACCCGCCGGCTCCTGGAGTCCGACATGGCGAACGTCGCCGCCCGGCTGGCAGACGCGCAGGCCCTGCAGCGGATGCTCGCGTGCGTGGAGCTCATGGACAGCACCGTCGAGGACGCTGACACCTTCCACCAGCACGACGCCGCCTTCCACGACGTCATCATGCAGGCGTCCGGCAACCGGATCGGCCGGGCCGTGGTGCGGTCGCTGCAACACCAGGTGGCCAACATCGACCGGTACGTGGGCAGGACGGACCGCGCGCTGCGGGAGGAGGCCAACCGCGGCCACCGCCGCATCTACGAGCGCATCGCCGCGCAGGATGCGGGGGGTGCGGCGGAGGCGATGTTCGCGCACATCACCGACGCGTGGCTGGTCCGGCGCGGGGAAGGCGTTGATCCTGGCCGGCTGCACCGGTAGCGAAACCTCGACGACGACTGTTGCCGCACCGGAATTCTCCAGCCCGCCCCCGCGCACCAGGTCGCGGGCGAACGTGGCGAGCCCGCCCGTCGGCGGTGCGGTGAGGCCCGAGCCGACTCGGTTCCTGATCATCGTCAACGCTCTTCCGGCAAGTGCTGTCAACTGGGCCGCGTGGTTGTCGCGATGATGCGGCGGCAACGGGCGGGCGGTCCTTTCTGGAGTGGCGTGCCACGTGTTTCCAATGTGCGTGAACGGTGAGACCGAGTCAAGGGATCGCTGGTCTTCCGTATCGCAATCTTGTCCATTGGCAATGGCGACTCTTTCACCGTCCCGCGGATAACGAAAACTGCGTGAGCATCTGGTCCGACGCAGGATGCGCTGCTTCGAACTCGCAGTGACCTCACCCTCTCCCGCATCCGAGCAGGATGCCGGAATTGTTTCCGGGAATCTGTTGGAGATGTCCGGAGAGTCGAGTCGTTGCGAAATTTCGGTACCACTCTGCGACGAACGCTTTCGACCAGCCCGGTGGTCTCTGTTGCATTCGCCGGCGTCGCCTGCGGGTCCTGGACCGTTGACCCGCCGCGCCAGCCACGGCGCAGGAACGCGCCTTGGACGCTGGAGTTACCGGTGCGGCATGTGGCGACATCTGTCGATGCGACACGACAGGGCGTGAGTGCTGTTCAGGCTGACATTCGCAGTGTCCGGTCGACGGCGTCGCTGGCGTTGCGCAGCACCACGTTGGTCCCGCCGTTGCGGGCGCTGCGTCGGCATGCGTCGAGCGCGCCGACAACCGCGGTGTCGATGTAGGTGACGGCTTGCAGGTCGATGTTCACGACTGCGGGTCGCTGCTGTTCGACGATGTGGCTGATCGTGTCGCACAGTGAGCCGATGGTGGTGTGTTCCACGGTGCCGCGGACGGTGACGACGACTGCTCCGCTGTGCTCGATGCTGCTGCTGACGGAGAAGCTCACCGCGCATCGACTCGATCGGGCCGCTCCACGCCCGCTGGCGCGGGTTCGGCACCGGTGGCCGGGCCGCAGGATGTCGCCTCGGCGAGGGTCCGGAACACCGGGAACAGCCCGTGCAGGTTGAGTAGCCGCAACGAGTCCCGGATCTGCTGTGTCGCGCCGACGAGGCGCACGGTGATGGACTGGCGGTGCGCCTGGACCAGCACGTCGAGAGCGCCGGAGTCCAGCCGTGCCACTTGGGTGACGTCGATGACGAGGAGTTGCGCCCCGCCGGGCAGGTCAAGTACGAGGTCGCGCAGGCGGGCGTTGACGAGCAGGTCGGGTGAGCCCGTCAGGGTCACGACAGTGGTGCCCGCGACCCGGGTGACCCTCAGGCGCCGCGACTCGCGGGCTGCCGGTACGCAGCGTTCACGGGTCAGCGCCTGCTCGACCATCCGTGGTGGCGGGGGCGTGCGGGTGCAACGCCCGCACGTGTGTGGTCCGGTCGCGAGGTCGTCACCGGTCCAGCCGTCCTGGCTGAACAGGCTCCACGCGACGGCCCAGTCGCCCATGGTCGGGGCGAGGTTGGTGACCAGCTGGCCGCAGCCGTCGCAGGCGAGGGTGAAGTTCGTGCCGTCGGGACTGAGCAACGCCGTCAATCGTGACCCCTATCGGACCGTGCGAACAAACGTGGACAATGCTCCACCTTGCGGGCGGTGCATGGCGGCCGTCCCGCGAACTGATGACAGTTCTATGACGAAGCCTCCGGCGGCTCGGCCGGTGCGCCGGTGACGTGCAGGACGCGGTCGACTCGGGCGAGTTGCAGGGTGCGGGCGACCTTCGGCGACAGACCGCGCAGCGTGAGCCGGCCGCCGTCGAGCCACACCTTGCGGTGCACGTCGAGGAGCATCGCGATCCCCGCGGCGTCGACATACGCACAAGCGGTCATGTCGATGACAAGGTTGGCGGGGCGTAGCGCGGCGGCGTCGTCGAGCAGCGCCCGGACGTGCGGTGCGGCACTGGTGTCGAGCGGGTCCGTGACCAGCACTTCGACCAGCCGCATTGCCGGTGTCTGTGCTATCGGCTGCATGTCGTCTCCCTCCTTGGGCTGTGCCTGTCAGCGTCGCCGCCCGGTTCGGCGGGCATCCCTCGACCCTGTGACAGTTGCGTGACAACTGACACCCGACGGGGGCGGGTCGCAACTGAAGCCGGCGGCCGAGGCGCGATACGTCATGGAACCGTCACACTGCCGCGGGGACTTCTCCACATGCGTGACACAGGGTGATGCAGGTATCGGACGTCACCCCGGACCCGTGGACCGCCGACCGGCACCGCCGGAACGAGACCCGTACGGGCGCCATTGCCGTTGGAGGAGCCGCATGCAGACCGTCGTGTCGACCGAGGCGGATCCCGCCGTGGAAATCATCGTGACCGACGCATTGGACGGGCCTTCGGTGCGCCGCAACCTCTCGGTGATCGAGTCCACGGTCGCGATGGAGCCGACGCATCTCATCCTCGATCTCACGCGGTGCGGAACCGTCGACGAAGTCGGCGCGGCGTTCCTCGCTGACCTGCACCGCACCGTCGGCGACAGCGGTGGGCGCCTGACGCTGCGGGGACTGTCGATGCCGTTGTGCCTGCAGCTGCAGTCAGCGCAGCTGGAGGAGGTCCTGCTGGCCACGGACCGGCCGCCCGGCTATCTGCCACGGCACCGCGTGCCGCGGCGACGTTCCAGACGGGCCGCCCGCGAACGGCAGGTCCAGGAGCTGCGCTGGTGGCAGGCGCCCGCGGCCGACCGGTCGCTGTGACCGCGCTGCTGAGCCTCGACGGCACCGACTTCAGCCTCGCCTGTGACGAGTGTGGTCACCTGATCCCCAACCTTGCCGGGACGATGCGTGACTGGAGCGTGGTGTGGAGCCTGTTCACCCTGGACGGGTGGCACGGCCAGTCGCAGGCCGTTGGGCCGCACGCCTGCGGCCGGTGCGTGGTGTCGCCTCGGCCGGCCGGTGCGATCAGCCAGACGCTGCACCCGCACGACCGGGCGACCGAGGACGTATCCCCGCCGCGGGTGTCACTGCGGGTGCTGTCCGATGTGACTGTCGTGTATCTGCGAGGCGCGCTCGGGCTTGCCGGCAACGCCGCCGTGCACGGTCTGCTGCGCGAGGGGGCCGAAGCGGGCCGGCATCTGCTGCTCGATGTGAGCCTGCTGAAGGTCGTGGACACCGCGACCCTCGACGTGCTGATGCAGGCCCGGAACCGGGCGGCCGCCAACGACCGGCGGACATGCTTCGTCGGCGCGTCCAGGTCGGTGCTCAGCGCGCTGCGCCTGCTCTGCCTCGATGCCGTGTTCCCGAACTTCGTCGACCACATCGCGGCCCTGGAGTGGCTGCGGTGTCGGGTACCTGTCCCGCGTGCGGCCGGACCGGATCATCGACGACCGCACCGGGGGACGACATGACCGTCCGGTGGCAACGCACCGCACTCGCTGGTCTCACGCGCGGACGCACGTCGTCGGGAGGCATGATCCAGTGGTGACAGGTGTGCTGGTGATCGAGGACGACGACCGGATCCGGTTGTCGCTGGCGCTCGCCCTGGAGGACGAGGGCTACACGGTCCGGACCGCCGCGAGCGCGGAGGAGGGCCTGGAGGCGCAACGGACGGCGCCGGCGGACACCGTCCTGGTCGATCTCATGCTGCCGGGTATGGACGGGTTCGACTGCGTGCGGGAGATGCGCCGGCACGACGACGTACCGATCGTCGTGGTGAGCGCCCGTGACGACACCCACGACATCGTCGCTGCGCTCGAGGCAGGCGCCGACGACTATCTGGTCAAGCCGGTGGCGGTGAAGGAGCTGTCCGCGCGGTTGCGGGCGCTGCGGCGCCGGGGGCGTGCCGTGTCCGCCGCGGCGTCGACGCTGGCGTTCGGCGACCTGGAGATCAGGCCGGAGGCCGGCGAGGTGCGGGTGCAGGGTGAGCCGGTGGCGTTGACCCGCACCGAGTTCCGGTTGTTGTGCGAGCTGGCCGAGCACCCGGGCCTGGTGCTGTCACGCCAGCAGTTGCTGCAGCGGGTGTGGGAGTACGAGATCGGTGACGAGCGGCTCGTCGACGTTCACATCGGGCGGCTGCGGCAGAAGATCGAGCGCGACACGCGGACGCCGCAGCGGCTCGTCACGGTCCGCGGCATGGGCTACAAGCTGCAGCGATGAGACGCGCGGGGCTTCGGACACGGATCATCGGCGGGTTCGCCGTCGGCGCGTTGCTGCTGTCGGCGTCGATGGCGTTCGCGTCGTACCAGGCGACCCGGCGCTACCTGCTGGAGGGGCGCGAGCGGGCGTCGGTGCGTGCGGTGTCGTTCGACGCCCGGATCCTGCGGGAGGGCGTGCTCACCGACCGGGTCGATGCCGCCGACCTGCTGCGCTCGCTGGACACCGGCGGGAACCGGCGGGCCATGTTGTACCGCGACGGCGGCTGGTTCGGCCGGGCCGCCGACGACGGCACCACCGAGGCGGTGCCGATGAGCCTGCGACGCCTCGTCCAGCAGGGGCAGGCGGGCAAGCAGCTGGTGCGGGTCAACGGCGTCCCCGCGCTCGTCGTCGGTGTGCCGCTGTCGGACACGGCGGCGCTGTACGAGGTGGACCTGTTCCGGGAGCTGGACCAGACGTTACGGACCCTGAGCTGGGTGCTGACGGTCGTGGCCGCGCTCACCGCCGTCGCGGGGGCCGGCCTCGGCTGGTACGCCGCCCGGTATGTGGCCCGGCCGCTGCGGCAGGTGGCCGGGGCGGCGCAGGAGGTCGCCGCAGGCGACCTGTCGACCCGGCTGGACCCGGCCGTCGAGCCCGATCTGGTCCAGCTCACCACCTCGTTCAACGACATGGTCGACCGGCTGGCGAAGCGGCTGGAGCAGGACCGCCGGTTCGCCGCGGACGTCAGTCATGAGCTGCGCTCGCCGTTGCAGACCCTGGCCGCGTCCGCCAGCGTCCTGGCCCGCCGGCGTGAGCACCTGGACCAGCGCAGCGGGCTGGCGGTCGGGTTGATCGTCGAAGAGGTCGACCGGTTCCTGTCCCTCGTCGACGACCTGCTCGAACTGGCGAAGAGCGATCAGCCGGTCCGCCGCGCCGAGGTCGACGTCGTCGCGGTCGCGCGGCGTGCCTGTCAGGTGCGCAACCTGCCGCCGGAACTCGTCGGTGCCGTCGGTGACCCACCGCACGTGTGGCTGGTGGACGGCCGCCGCATCGAACAGATCATCGGCAACCTGCTGGACAACGCCGCACGGTACGGCGGCGGGGCGACCGCCGTCCGGGTCGGGGTGAGCGAGGACCGGTGGTTCATCGAGGTCGACGACGAAGGTCCCGGCGTCAGCCCGGAGGACAAGACGATGATCTTCGACCGGTTCGTGCGGGGGCGCGCGGCCGGCGCCCGCACCGACGACGACGGTACTGGGCTGGGGCTGGCGCTGGTGGCGCAGCACGCCGCGGCCCACGGTGGCCGGGCGGTGGCCTTGGACCGGCCGGGTGGCGGCGCCCGGTTCCGGGTCGAGCTGCGTAGGGAGCCGTCGTGACCGGCCGTATCCGGGCCCTCGTCGCCGTGCTGACGTCGGCGCTGGTGCTGGCCGGATGTGGCGTGCCGACCGAGGACAGCCCCCGACCGGTCACGGTGAGCAGCCGGGCGAGCACCCCCTCTGAGGCACGGACCGCCAGCCCGGCGCCCGGCCGGCCGGCCGAACTGCTGTTCCTGGTCCGTGACACCGGCCTGGTCGCGGTCCGGCGCCCGGCCGAGCAGATGCCGGCGATCGACGAACACCTGCGGAATCTGCTGTCCGGCCCGACCGCGGCCGAACGGGACGCCGGCTACACCAGCGCGTTGACCGGCATCACGGTGACCGGCGTCGTGGAGGTCCGTGGCGGCGACGCGACGGTCGAAATCGGCAGCCGGTCCGACGGGGGCGGGCGCAGCGACGAAGTCCTCGCCTACGGACAGATCGTGTGCACCCTGACCAGCCGCGCCGACGTCGACACCGTGTCGTTCCTGCACGACGGGCAGCCGCTGCGCGTACCCCGCGCCGACGCGTCCCTGACCGACGGGCGCCTCACGGCCGCCGACTACGCCGACCTCGTCCTGCCGTCCTGATCGCCCCCTGACGGGCGGGCAGGCGCCGGTGGGACCCGGGGAGCCCCATCACCGATGCTGAGCGACCCGTCCGTGGGTCGGTGGCTGTGTGCGGCTTGGCCGGTGAGGGAGTAGATCGTGGACTGCGGTGCTGTGGCGTTGGCTGTGGAGGGTTTGTTGTTGTGCTCGACCTGCGAGGCGGATCATGCCGGGTTAGGCTGGCCGCTCAGTGCGGAGCAACGGAGCGTCCATGGGCAACGATCAACGGCCCGCGCCCGGTCCGGACCGCGGGTCCAGACTCGCCGTCAATCCCGCGTTATCGGATCCGGCAGGCACCGTCGTGTTTGCGGTTGTCGGCAGCCTCGACTTCTTCGCCGCAGAAGCGTTCGCCGCAGCGGATGCTCGCGTTGACCGCGCTGGACACCGTCCTCGACATCAGCACTACCCCGGGCGGCGGAGCGGGTTAGCCCACAGGGATGCCTGGGAGGCGGGCGGTGTCGAGCCAGAACTGGTTGATCTGGCGGACGATGGCGACGAAGTCCTGGTAGTCGGCTGGTTTGGTGACGTAGGCGTTGCCGTGGGTGTCGTAGCAGGCGATGACGTCCTCGATCGAGCTGGAGGTGGTGAGGACCACGACGGGGATGCTGGCGACGGTCGCGTCGGCCTTGATGGTGCGTAGGACTTCACGGCCGTCGACGCGGGGCAGGTTGAGGTCGAGCAGGATGAAGTCCGGGCGGGGTGCGTCGGTGTAGTCGCCGCGCTGGTAGAGGAAGTCGAGGGCTTGTTCGCCGTCGCGGGCGACGTGCAGGTGGCTGTCCTGGGCGTCGTCGCCGAACGCTTCGCGGGCCATGAGCTCGTCGCCTGGGTCGTCTTCGACGAGCAGGATCTGCGCGGTGAGTGCGTGGCCAGTGGTCACGAGAGGCCCCTTCATCGAGCGTGCCGCGTGGGTGCGCCGGTGGCGCGTTGGACGATGGAGCGTGAGCGTGCCGCGATGGGCCGCCGACACGGCACGACCGGTGCGGGTCGGCGCAACGGTGCGCCCGCCGGTGTCACTCACCGACGGGCGGGCGGTCTCAGCCGGCCAGCAGGTGGCGGCGCAGGGTTTCGAGGGTGGCGCGCAGCAGCCGGGAGACGTGCATCTGGGAGATGCCGAGCTCGGCGGCGATCCGCGATTGGCTGCAGTCGTCGAAGAACCGCATCGTGATGATGATCCGTTCGCGGTCCGGGAGCGCGGCGAGCAGGGGTTTGAGCGCTTCGCGGGCGTCGACCTGTTCGAGGCCGCGGTCGGCGCCGCCGACGAGGGCGCCGAGGTCGGTGTGTTCGCCGTCGCCGTTGCTGCCGGCGGGGGCGTCGAGGGACAGGGTGCGGTACGCGTGGGCGGCGTCGAGGCCTTCGATGACGTCTTCCTCGGTGCAGCCGAGCCGGTCGGCGAGGTCTGCCACGGTGGGGGAGCGGCCCAGGATCTGGGTGAGTTCTTCGGTGACGCGGCTGATCCGCAGCCGGATCTCCTGGGTGCGGCGGGGGATCCGCAGGTCCCAGCAGCGGTCCCGGAAGTGTCGTTTGAGTTCGCCGCTGATGGTGGGGATGGCGTAGGCGGTGAATCCGATCCCTCGGGAGGGGTCGAACCCGTCCACCGACTTGATCAGTCCCATGTTGGCGACCTGGACCAGGTCGTCGAAGGGCTCGCCGTGATTGCGGAACCGTTGGGCCAGGTAGCGGGCGAGGGGCAGGTACAGCTCGATGATCCGGGCGCGGATGCGGGGCCGGTCCGGGTTGCCGGAGGGCAGGTCGGCGAGCAGGGACAGCAGCGACAGGGCGACCGCGTTGGTCTCGGCCCGGTCCGCGGCCCGGCTGTGGGCTGCCGCCGTCGGTTCGGTGTCGACGGGTGCGGCAACGCGTGCGGTGCCTGCGTGGGCGGTGTTGGCGTGGGTGGTCGTGGTCATCGTCAGCAACCCCTTCGGAGGAAGACGGCATGCGTTGCCAGTCCAGGGACCGCCGCTGTCGGCGGTAGGGAGTGGCGGGCAGCGGTGAGCGCGGTTTCGCGTCGTGAATGCGGGCGGCGCGACGCGGTGTACGCGTTCGCGGAAGGCGTGCTGGCGTCACCCGTGGTTTGAGTGCTGCTGCGCGGTGCCCGAGACGGTCCGTGCTGGCCGCCGCTGCTGGACGACCTGACCTGCCCCGCATCGTATGTCTCGACGGGTTGCGCCCGCCAGTCGGCGCGGTAGCAGATCGACGTCTATTTACCCTAGGGCAAGGGAATGTGGGCGGTATGACCACGACGACCGCGGCGTCCGATCAAGGCGGCGGTCGACCGGGGCGGCGCGGTCGCGGTGCGCCGCACCACGGGCTACTGGCCGACCTGAGCCTGCGCGGTTCTGGCGTCTCCGTCGTCCCGCTCACGCCCGAACGGCACGGTGGCACCTCACATCTGGGTGGTGCCGGGCAATGCGTCGACGATGGTGAAGACGCGGTCCAGGGCGGTCAGCCGGAAGACCCGCAGCAGCCGCTCGTGCGGGGCGACCAGCGTCAACCCGCTACCGGCCTCATGAAGGCGCTTGTAGACGCCGACGAAGACGCTGAGGGCGGTGGAGTCCAGGAACGCCACTCCGGTCAGATCGACGGTCAGCGCCGTCACGCCGTCGTCGAGGCGGGCGTGCAGGTACTGCCGCAGCTCGGCGCTGGTGGCGACGTCGAGTTCCCCGGTGACTGCGACCACGGTCGGTGAGCCCGGTGTGGAGGTCACGGACAGCTGCATGACGGGCTCCCAACGGGCACCGGCGGATGGCACATCGTAGCTCTCACGCCAGACTCGGCGGGGTTGCCACTGGGGTTCGGGCGCGTCGTGGTGACGACATCGAGTCGTGGGGCGCTGTTGGCGATGAGGGTCTTCGTCGGGGCACCGGTGGTCTCCGGCTCCAGCCCGGTGTCGGCGTCGGCGACCCTTGTACGGATTCGCCGACCCGGTGCGTACGGCCGGCTGCCGGACGGTGAACCTGACGTCGTTGAGGCTTGGAGCGCCGCGGCGGCGGAGCGTTCATGGGCGACCTTGCGCACCAGCGTCGACGGCGGCGAGTGGACGTATCCGGATCGTGTGCGCGACGAGAGGATCCCTGCACAGCCTGACGCGTTCGCCCCACGGAAAACCGCCCGCGATTGTTGGCTGTGGCAGCATCACAGCGGAAGGTCGAGCCACACATCCTTACCGTCATCGGGGCCGGTCGACACGCCCCAATCGACGGCCAGACGACCGAACAGGACCGTGCCGCGGCCTCGCTCGCTGACAGCGTCGGCAGCAGGTGGCCGCCACGGTTCTACCGGCCCGGGGTCGTGCACGACGATGTGCAGCACTCGGCTGGTGCACGGACTGTCCCGCCTGGGCGTCGGCTGACACCTGTGGGCATCGCCCGCGTGACAGAGCCGAGCTCGACGGCGGTCCCGGCGGGCCGCTCCCGCCGAATGTCGTTACCGAGGTCGAGCGCTGTCCGGCGATGCGTTGGAGGGTCGCAGCAGCGAGCCGCCGCGCCCGACGTCCGTGCCGGCCAGACGACCCCTGGCGCGGGTCCGGGTGGGAACCTGCCCGCGTCATCCGCCCCGTGCCCGCACGGTGCTGATGCCGACGTACTGGCCGTTGCGGCTCCGGATTCGCGGATGGCATACCAAACCAGACCTGGTGCATCCAGCCGAACCGCCGAGCTGGTTCCGTGATCGCCTGGGCGGGTTCGAGTCGTGCGGGCTCCTGCACTGACGCCCGCCGCCGGCCGGGAGGGGTTGGCGGCGGCGGGCGTCAGGCGTCCGGCCGGGACCGGACGATCAGGTCGGCCAACAGCGCCAGCGAACCGATGATCAGCCCGGTGAGGAAGACCATGACGGTGTTGTTGGCCAGCCGGAGGGGGTGGACGGTCAGGTCGACCGCGCTCTTGACGGTGCCGGTGCCGAGCAGGAGCAGAGCGAGTGGCATCAGGGCTTTGAGCGGATTGAAGTACATCACCATCCGCATTACTTGCAGCAGGTAGCGGTACGCGTCGCGGACGAACCGGAACTTCGAGCGTCCGGCGCGGCGGGCGTAGTCGATCGGCATGTAGGCGATCGGGTGCTGGTTGGACAGGAACGCCAGCGTGATGGTGGTGACGCAGGAGAACCCGGGCGGCAGTAGCCGCAGATACGGCGCAGCGACGGTGCGCCGGAACGCCCGCATCCCTGAGTTGAGGTCCGGGATCGGCTGACCGGCCAGCCACTCGGCGATCTTGCGGATCGCCCACTTTGCTGGGATGCGCAGAAGCCGGTGGCTGCCCTGCTCCGTGGTCCGGGCCCCTACAACCTGGTCGATCGTAGGGTCGTCGAGCAGTCGCCGGATCAACTCGGGGATGCGTTCGTTGGGATAGGTCATGTCCGCGTCGGTCCACACCACGATGTCGCCTCGGGCTGTCCGTGTGCCGGTCCGCCGGACCGTGCCGGCGCCGCTGTTGCGCTGCATCGCGACCACCTGGACCGTCGGTAGCACGGCCGCCGCCGCGCGCAGCACCTGCAGGGTCGCGTCGGTGGAGCCGTCATCGACGGCGAGGACTTCGTACCTCAGCCCGGTTTTGTCCATCGCCGCGCTGATGCGGTCGAGTTCTGCCCGCACGTGCGAGGCCTCGTTGAAGCACGGCAGGACGATCGTGGCGTCCAGGGGTGCGGCCGGCGCGTTCATGACGCGCTCGGCGCAGAGTCGGGATCCGAAGTGGTCACGGCGGGCTCGACCGCTGTGGTCATGCCGCTGTCGCGGCGGCGGGAGCGCCACCGTGCGAGCGGCTCGAGGGAACGGGCCAGGATCGGGCCGACAACGGCCAGCACGAGGACGTAAGCAGCGGCGAGCGGGCCGATTTTGGTGTTGAGTCCGGCGCTGACGGCGAGACCGGCGATGACGATGTTGAACTCGCCGCGTGGTGTGAGGGCTACGCCGGCGCGTGCGCGGCCCAGGGGACTGATGCCCGCCCGCCGTGCCGCCCACCAGCCGGTCGCGATTTTCGTCAGGATCGACACCACCGCCAGGACCAGCGCGATGCCGAGCATTGGCGGCAGCGCAGCCGGGTCGGTGTGCAGACCGAAGAACACGAAGAAGACGGCGGCGAACAGGTCGCGCAGTGGGGTGAGGACCTGCCGGGCGGTGTGCGCCAGCGGCCCGGACAGGGCGATGCCGACGAGGAACGCGCCAACGGCGGCGGACACCTGCAGTGCCTGCGCTGCGCCGGCGACGAGCACCGTCAGGCCGAGCGCTTTGAGTAGCAGGGCCTCTTCGTTCGGTGAAGCGACGAACATCTCGACGTAGCGACCGAACCGTAGCGCGACGATCAGGATGATCGTGATCGTCGCCGCGGCGATGGCGAGGGCGCCCAGACCGGCCACGAAGCCGACGCCCGCGAGTAACGCCGAGAGGATCGGCAGGTACACGGCCATCGTGAGGTCCTCGAAGACCAGCAGCGACAGTACGACCGGCACCTCACGGTTGCCGAGCCACCCCAGATCGGCCAGCACCTTCGCCGTGATACCGGACGAGGTGACGTAGGTGACTCCACCCAATGCGACCGCGGCGACCGGACCCCAACCCAGCAGCAGCGCCACCGCCACCCCCGGGGCGGCGTTGAGGACCAGGTCCACCACGCCTGCGACCGCGTTGTACCGCAGCGTGCCGACGAGTTCGGGGGCGGTGTACTCCAGCCCGAGGGTGAACAGCAGCAGGATGACGCCGATTTCGGCGCCGGTCGCGGTGAATTCCTCGCTGGTTGCCAGCGGCAGGATGCCGCCCTGCCCGAACGCCAGACCGGCCAGCAGGTACAGCGGGATCGGCGAGATCGCGAACCGCGCCGAGACGGCGCTGAGCAGACCGAGACCGAGAATGACCGCCCCGATCTCGATCAACGCGGCAGCGACATGCATACCGTCAGCCGTTGGCGAAGATGTCGGTCACGGCCGCGGTGCCCTCGGCGGTGCCGACGACGACGGCGAGGTCCCCGGGCTCGAAGGCGAAGTCCGGGCGTGGGCTGGCCAGGATCTGCCCGGCCCGGATAACCGCGACGATCGAGGCGCCGGCCCGGGTGCGGGCCTGGGTGTCGCCCAGCGTCCGGCCGTCGTAGGGCGACCCGGCGATGATCGGCACCTGCACGGTCTTCAGGCCGGTCACCTGCCGCTGCAGGTCGGCCAGGCGTTCCACGATCCGGGCTGTGCCCAGAAGTTCAGCGACACCGTTGGCTTCATCGCCGGTCAACGACAGCGTCGCGGTCGCGGTGTCCGGGTCGGAACTGTCGTACAGCACGATGTCCCGGCGACCCGACACGTGCGAGACCACCGCCGCGTGCTGGCCCTTCGCCGTCACGAACTCGTGCCGCAACCCGATCCCGGGCAGCCCGGTACGTTCAACCTCCACCGACCTGTAACTCCTTCACCCGCCGCCGACAGCAGCGCTTACCTTCCCGTACTGCAGAGCAGAGGGTGCCAACCCGGTATGGCGATCGCATCGCGACGGTATGACAGTCCTGTGACGCTCCGGAATGCCGACAACTGTTGTACGCCGCGCACCGCCCGATGGCCGGCAGCAGGCCCAGCTGACGTCAATGCCGATCAGCCGCGGCGAAAGGCATTGCCGAAACGCGCCCGCAGGCTGGCCGACCGACGGGATGGTCAAGGCAGTGCGGCGTGAGCCGCCGGACCCGAGTCGGTCCATGCATGCGCGACCAGCCGTGTCCATGCCCTGTCGGGCTATCGGCCGGCCCTGCTCGCGTTGTCGGTCGTTGGCGGCAGGCCGAACGCGATGCGGGAGGGCTGTACTCGTGGTGGCCTGGCGATCGGAGGGCGACCTGGATGTCATGGCCCAGCTGTCCGGCTCATCGGGTGCGGCTGAGGGCCGCGTTGAGGTGGTCGAGATGGCGTGCGACGGGGCCGGCGGTGAGTATGCCGCTGCCGGCCCCGGCCAGCTCGTTGGCGGCTGGCGTGAGTTCGGTCCGGGCGCGTTTCATCACCGTCCGGTCGTTCAGGGCGATTGCGGCCTTGGCGGTGAGGCACCATAGGGCCTCGAACAGCAGATCGCGCGGCGGATCCGGGGCCTGACGCAGCGCCGCGGCGGCATGGGCCCGGCGGTCCTGGGCCAGCAGGACGAGCGGGCGCACCCAGGGTGTGTAAGGGCCCCAGTCGGTGTCATCTTCGAAGCGGATCGGCTCGCCGTGCCACACGTGCAGGCACAGCAGGGCCAGCGGTAGGAGGCCCCGCTCGACACCGGGCATGCCGGCGTTGGCGAGCTGTGCCGCGGCGTCGCGGTAGGCGGCTTCCGCGGCCTGTGGCGACGGTCCGGTCGCGGCGAGTCGCAATGCGCGGTACCACTGGGTGAACACGCCGACCAGCGGGCGGTCGTGCCGCTCGGCGAGCCGGTCCGCTGCGGCGGCGTGCTGGTCGCCGGTGGCGAAGTCCGCGAGCGCGCTGCGGGCCTGTAGCCGGACGAGATGACCGAGGATCTCGAACGTCGCCAGGCCGTGCCGGGCGGAGAGCGCGACCAACTCTGCACCGATCTCGTCCCGCTCGGGAGCCAGGCCCGCGCGGTGAAAGGTCTGCATGAACACGCCGTTCAGGGCGAAGGCCAGCAGGGCCGGGTCGCCCAGGCGGCGCGCGATCCGCTCCGCCTCCTGGGCCGCCTCGGGCCCGCGCGCCGCGCGCGTACCGCGTGACTCCACCGCGATTGTGGCCAGCAGTCGAGCTCGGGTGGTCTCGGACGAGCCGGGGTGAACGGCGGTCAGGGCCCGCTCGGCCGCGGCGACGATCTGCGCCGCCTGCGCCGGATCATCCGAGCGTGTCCAGATCGCGGGTACGTCGTAGCCGCCGATCACCCGGGCGGTGAGCTCGGGATCGCCCAGTTGCTCGGCCGCGGCGATGGCGGCGATCCGCTGCTCCCGTGCCGCCTCGAGTCCGCTCGCTCCCGTCACGGCGAGACTTCGCAGCAGACCGACGGTGGACTCCAGTCGAGCCCCGGAACCGGCCGCCACGGTACGGTCGTATGCCGCCGCGGTCTCCGCCCAGACCCGTTCCGGTCCCAGGGAACCGGGACCTTCGCTGACCCGGTCGATCTGGCGGAGGATGTCGGTCTCCAGGCGACGCAGTCGCGGGCCCGGATCGATGCCGAGCTGTTCCAGGAGCAGGCCGCGGGCTCGGCGCAGTACCGCAAGTGCATCACCCTGGCGCCCCGCGCGGGACAGCGCAAGTGCCAGCAGCCGCCACGCCTCCTCCCGCCACGGATGCTCGGCCACGTGCGCGTCGAGATCCGGTACGACGTCGGAGGCACGCCCGACAGCCAGTCGCGCCTCGGCCCGCTGCTCGATCGCATTCAGCCGTAGCTGTTCGAGGCGGGAGCGCTCGACGCGGGCCCACGGCTCGTCGTCGAAGCCGGCGAACGCCGGCCCCCGCCACCAGCTCAGGGCACGATCGAGCCGCTCGAGTGTCTCGTGCGGGGGCGCCGTGGACGCGGCGGCGACCGCGTCCTCGAACCGCCAGGCGTCGACCGCGTCGGGCGCCGACCGAAGCGCGTAGCCCGGGCCCTCGGTGACCAGCAACCGAGCCGGCTCGCGCGGTGGACGCTGCGGCTCCAGTGCGCGCCGCAGCGCCGCTACGAACGTGCGGATCGCGCCGACCGCGCCCGGTGGAGGCTCCTGCCACAGGTCGTCGACGAGGTGGCCGACCGGAACGACCCGGCCGCGCGCGACGACGAGCCGCGCCAGCACCGCGCGGTGTTTCGGCCCTTTCAGGTCTATCGGCGCGCCGACGCCGTCCCAGGCGACAACCGGCCCGAGAACACCGAACCTGACCTGCACTGATCGAACCATCCTTCCGCGCCTGGGCACAACCTGTCGCGCTCATCGTTTGCTCATCCGCGACCGGCACGCTGACATCGTCCACCCGACGAGAAGAGGACGATCATGACTTTTGCCATTCCCGGGTTCGGCTACCAGCGCGTCGCGGTCGACGATGACGTGACACTCAACGTAGCGGTGGGAGGTACGGGCAGCCCGATCGTGCTGTTGCACGGCTTTCCGCAGACCCACGTCATGTGGCGGCACGTCGCCGCCGACCTGGCCGCCGACCACACCGTGATCTGTCCCGACCTGCGCGGCTACGGCGCCAGCGACAAGCCCGATGCGCGCGACGGCGACACGTACTCCAAGCGGACCATGGCCGCCGACGTCGTCACCCTCGCCGGCAAGCTCGGCCACGAGCGCTTCGCTCTGGCCGGACACGACCGCGGTGCCCTCGTCGCCATCCGCGCCGGCCTCGATCACCCCGCTACGATCACCCACCTCGCCATCCTCGACGTCCTGCCGACCCTGGACATGTGGGACATCCTGCACGGGACTACCGCCGCGGTTGCGTTCCACCTGTACCTGATGGCCCAGCCACCCGGCCTGCCCGAGCAGATGATCAGCGCCAGTGCGGACGCCTTCTTCGGTTACTTTCTCGACGTATGGGCGCAGAGCCCGCAGGCCATTCCTGCGGACCTGCGGGCGGAGTACCTGAAGGCATCCCGGGAGGCGGTTCCCTCCATCGTCGCCGACTACCGCGCCTCGGCCGGCATCGACGTCGAACACGACCAAGCCGACCGAGCAGCCGGGAGCCGGCTGACCATGCCGGTCACCGTCGTCCAGCAGGACTGGGGAGCCGCACTCGGCTACGACGCCGCCGCGCTGTGGCGCACCTGGGCCGCCGATCTGGAGCACCGCACCACCACGGCCGGGCACTTCATGGCCGAGGAAGCACCTGACGAGATCATCAAAGTGCTCCGCTCCCTGCTCGCACGGTAGCGAATCGCCTGCCCGCCGACAGCGGGGTGACGCGCTCAATTCGGCAGGAGAGGAAGCCCCGGCCACGCAGACGCTGAATCACGGTCGGTCATGGCGGGACGGTCGTCGCACGCCATCGGCGGCATAGAAAGACGTCCTGCGTGTCGATGCAGGACGTGGGAACGTCCCCTGATGTGCTTGTCGGGCTTGGTGTCCCATCGCAGGAGGAGGACGTTCGTGGGTAGCGGTAGCGGGGTGTCCCGCGGTGATCGCAACCGTAACGCGCGGCTCGCTCGGTTGCGGGTGCTGGTCCCGGTCGTGAACGCGATCGTCGGTATCGATCTGGCGGATAGGAAGCAGATGGAGCATGGCCCACCTACTGGCCGCCACCGCCCTCAGTCGCAGTCGTGTCCGCTTTTCGACTTCGATCCGCTCTTCGACTTGCTCTTGCTGCTGCCACCGCTCTTCCCGCCTGGTTTGCCGGCGATGCTCATGGTGATCGTGTCGCAGGTGCCGCCCGAGACGAGGTTGCAGGCGGTGAGTGCCGGCGTGAGCAGCAGGGCCGCGAAGGCGGCGATGATGGCTTTGCGGGTGCGGGTCATGGCGGTTTCCATCCGTGGTTGGCGCTGTCCTCGACATGATGCACGGCGTTGTCGATTCCGTAGATCAGGTCTCCGACACATGGATGCGGCGTTGCTTACTCATCCATCCAGCAGGGCGCGGACGGCGCCGTCGACCATGAGGCGCACGGCACGCTCGACGGCGACAGCGGGATCGTGATGCCGCGTCCACGGTGACGCTGTGCACAGCGGCGCTGGTGGCCGTGCGCGGAAGGGGCGCGGGAGCCTGTCCGCCCCCGCGCCCTGACCGTCAGCGTGCCCCTCGGCCGGCCGTCACGCGGCCTTCACGAAGTACTGTGCGGCCGATCCGTTGCAGTCCCAGATCTGCAGTCGCGCGCCGTCCGCTGTCGAGCCTGACGGGGAGTCCAGGCACTTGTTGGAGTTCGGGTTGCGCAACCGGTTACCTTCCTGGACCCAGTTCTGTGCGCCGCTGCCGTTGCAGTCCCAGAGCTGCACCTGCGTGCCGTTGGCCGTGCCCGCGCCGTTGACGTCGAGGCACCGGCCCAACGTCCGCAGGGTCTGGCCGTCCCGGCTCCACTGCTGGTCCTTCGAAACAGCAGGCCCCTGGCACGTCCACAGCTGCACGGCCGCGCCATTGCCGCCCGTGTCGTTTCCGGCCACGTCAACGCACTTGCCGCCCGGCCCGTTGATCTGCGTCGCGGGTCCGCCCGGCGTCGTGCCGCCGTCCTGGTAGTAGCGCACGTAGTCGATCGATGCGGTGAGCGGGAACTGGCCCTGCACGGGGTTCTGTCCGGGGTACGTGCCACCCAGCGCCAGGTTGAAGATGATGTGGAACGGCTTGCGGAACTCTTCCAAGGTCGCCGGTGTCGTGTCGATCACGTGCGTTTGCGTACCGTCGACGTACCAGCGGATCTGCGCGGCCGTCCACTCGATCGCATAGACGTGGAAGGCCGCGGCGTTGTTGACGGCGGGGTTCGCGACGTAGTTGGCGTTCTGGCCCGCTGTCCACGGGAACACGCCGGTCCGCAGATCCCAGAAGATGTTGTTCGTCACGGTCGCGTTCGCGTTCGCGTGTTCCATGATGTCGACCTCGCCGCAGCTGGCCCAGTTGGTGGGCAGGCGGTCGTAGTAGGTCTGCGCCGGGTTGTAGGCGCTCGTGGACGACTCGTCGCACGCGTCACCGAGCATCCAGAATGCCGGCCACGAGCCGGTGGCGGTCGGGAGCGCCATGCGCGCCTCGATGCGGCCGTACTGGAAGGACCGCTTCGTGTCCGTCGTCATGCGGCACGACGTCTGGTACCAGTTGCGGCCGTTGACCACGATGGGCGTCGTGAGCCAGTTGGCGCGCATCACGAGGTTGCCGCCGGACTGCGAGCAGTTCTCGGGGCGGTACCATTCCCACTCGCCGTTGCCCCAGCCGTCGAACGTGTTGAGGCCGGGGTTGAGGCCGTTGCCGACGTTGTAGTTCCAGTTGGCGCTGCTGGGCGCGCCGGACCCGTTGAACTCGTCGGCCCACACGAGGTTCCACGCGGCGTGTGCGGGCTGCTGCAGGACGACCGCGCTGCCGACGAGTGCGGTGACGGCCGCGGTGAGGAGGACCATGAGGCGCCGGCTGCGTGACAGCGCTCGGGCCGCAGTGCGGCCACGGGCCATGCGGGGTGTGCGTTCGTGTTGAATCTCCACAGCGAATGTGCCCTTCTCGAGCAGGAGCTGGAGATGGTGCGATTGGCGGAATCGCCTGTTCGAGCCCCCACGTGGCGGACGTGAGAGCGCTCTCAGCATGGTGCTTGACTGGAAACCTTGTTGTCAACAACCTGTCATGCCAAGCAATGAATTCGCGCAAGAGGCGACAAACGCGAACGATGCGAGGCGTCCTGGCACGTGCCGGGTCGCGCGGCTGGCGAGGGAACACTGATCCGCCGGCGGTCATGATCAATGGAGTGGCGCCACGCGGGCCGCAGGATGCCGATCATCGGTACAACTGCCCGGACCCGGCCGCATTTGCACGCGGTCGCCGGATCTTTCAGCCGCTCATCCGTGCCTTACCTGCACAGTGGTCCGCAGATCTCAGAGCAGGTCGCGCTCACGTAGCAAGGCAGGCCGGTCCGGCGGCAGGCAGGCGGTCAGGTTCTGATCCAAGTCAACCAGTTCGAGGTCTACCGCGTACACGACGAAGTCGTCGGTGACCGGCAGTGTTGTCGTTCCAGTCGTAATGGTTGAGCCGGGCACCGGCCGCGCACAGCAGCCGCCGCCCGCGCGCCGCGCCGGCGCCGGCATCCCGCAACCACTTCGCGTCCTGGAACGGCACCGCATCCATCGACGGCAACGGCAACCGGGTCCGGGCCACCACCGGCACCCGCAGCACGAACCTGGTCTACGACCAGGCCGGCCCGACCCGCTCCGTCACCTTCGCGATGGTTGAGGACAAGATGGCCGAGGGTTACACCGACTTCGTGATGGAGGTGGATTTCATCACCATCGACGGCACGGAGTTCACGGCGGACTTCGTAGCCAGGAAGCCGGGCGGACGGTGGGTGGCATTCGAAGCCAAGGGCAACGCTGGAAAGCTCCGGCCAGCCCAGACGATTGGATATTCTCAGCTCGACTACTTCGGTGCGGAGATTCGCACTGCCAGGTCGATGGTCTGGCCAAGGGGGACTTCGTCCAGATGGATGTCGTCGCGGAACGATGGTGGTGCCCGGTATGCACGCCTTGAGGGACGTGGTGGTGGACCGGATGGGTGCGGCGCTCGTCGAGCGTGGCTGGCAGCGGTGGGGTGATGCCAGCGACGAGACGCCGAGGTTGACGTTGAGCCGTCCCGGCGACATTGTCTGCAGCATCGGACTGGCCTCGCTGGCCCGCTCCTACGGCGGTGTCGAGTTCAGTCCGACGGCGGGGGTCACCCACGTGGAGGTGAGCCGGCTCAGCGCCGTGTTCGCCGGGCACGCCTGGCGCGGCCCTGGGGACTCGTCCTTGTTCGGCACGACCCTGGCGACGCTGGTCAGAGCGGGCGGGCGCCCGGACCAGTCCGTCCGGGGCTGGGCGGTCGACGCCGAGTCCGCGGTCGAGCCGGCCGTCGACGACATGCTGGAGTGTATCGACACGGACGGCATGGCGTATCTGGACGGGTTCCGGGACCTGGGTGACCTGATTTCGTGGATGCGGGCCGACAAGGGGTACCAGATCCTCGTCGGCAAGCTGGCCGTCGCCTTGGCGGTGGCGGGCGAGCGCGATGAGGCGATCCTGACCCTGCGTGACTACGTGGCGTTCGTTGCCCAGGTGCCGCCCGGGGTGCTGCGCGACCGGACGCAGGCGTTCGTGGACGCGTTCGCGGCGCATTTCGGGTACGGCGGAGAGGTCGCAGGGTAAGGGATCGCCGTGTCATATGACCTTGCCGTCTGGGAGGGGGAGCGACCGGCGAACGACTTCGCCGCGCGGGCGGAGTTCGGGCGCCTCTACGACCGGTTCATGGAGTCGGATGCGCCCGTCGCGCCGCGATTTCGCAACGAATCCGGCGCTACTGCCGTGCGTCTTCCCGGACGACCGCGTGCGGCGCGGCGGCGTGGGCGTGTTCGTCCAAGGTGTACCGGCGCTGCAGCACGATCGCGACCGTCATGAGCAGGGCCGGCACCAGCGTGAAGCCGTAGCGGACGGCCGCCACCGCGCCGGACGGTTGCGTGGCGTGCTCGCCGGCGGTGCTGGCCACGAAGCCGCCCGCAGCCAGGCAGGCCGAGAACACGTACGGCCCCAGCGCGCCGCCGGTCGCTTCGGCAGCGGTCCACACGCCGGTGTAGACGCCCGCGCCGGCGGCACGGTCGGGGCCGCCCGCGGCGATGACGTCCGGCACCATCGACAGCGGCATGAGCTGCATCGCAGCGAACGCGACGCCGAGCACCGCCACGGCCGCGATCAGCACCGCCAGGTCGGCCGCGGCACCCAGGGCCATCACCAGCGAGCCGGCCACGAACGCGGCCTGGGCGGCGAGCAGGCTGCGCTGCTTGCCGAACCGCCGGGCGACCAGGACCCACGCGGGTGTGGCCAGTACCGCCGGCGCCATGAACGCCGCGATGAGCACGGCCGTGAACGAGGCGCGGCCCAGCTCGTACTCGGCGAAGTACGGCATGGCGGCCAGCACCAGGTTCATCGTGATCGCGACGGTCAGGTAGGACGCGGTCAGCATGCGGAACTGCCGGTCGCGCAGCGCCACCAGCAGCCGGGTGCGGTGCCCGGGCGCGGCCGGGCGGCCCGGCGCGACCCGGTTGAGGCGGCCGACGCCGGTGATGCCGGCCAGCAGCGCCGCGAGCATGGCCGCGCCGAGCAGCCCGGCCATCCGGGTGTAGTCGCCGACGCCCGGGTCGTCGCCGGCGACCAGCGGGGCGGCCACGCCGGCGAGCAGGACACTCACGGTGATCACGACGTTGCGGTACCCCATGAGGCGGGTCCGCTCGTGGTAGCCGATGCCCAGGTCGGCCGGCGTCGCGAGGTACGAGACCTGGTAGCACGAGTAGAGCAGGTTGCCGGCGACCAGCGCCGCCGCGACCCAGATCGCGGCCGCCGGCCCGGTCAGGCCTGACGGCACGGCGAACATGGCCACGAAGGCGAGCACCACGGCGCAGCCGGCCGACATCAGCCGCCGGCGGTGGCCGCGGGCGGCCATGCTCGCGTCCGAGAGCCGGCCCACCGACGGGTGCAGCACGATGTCGGCCACATTCGGCACCAGCAGTGCGATGCCGGCCACGTGCGGCGGCACGCCGAGGACGTCGGTCAGGAAGTACAGCAGGAAGATGCCCGGCACGGTGACCCAGATGCCCATGCCGACCGAGCCGGCGGCAAACGGCAGGAGCGCGCGGAAGGGGAGCCGATCGTTGCTCATACGTCCTCGAAGGCCAGGGCCAGACGGCGGACGGCCTCCCGCAGCTCGTGCGGGGTGCGGTCGCTGTAGGCGAAACGGAGGTGCCGGGCCGAGCGGCGCCGCTCGGGTCCAGCCGCGAAGAACTCGCCCGGCTGGTAGACCACGCCGTGGGCGGCCGCCCGCCGGAACAGCGCCGCCGGGTCCACGGCGTCGTCGGTGAGCCGCGGCCACAGGAACAGCCCGCCCTCGGGCGGCACGACCTCCAGGGCGCCCGGCAGGTGTTCCCGGAGGGCGTCGACCAGCACGCCGGCGCGCTCCCGGTACAGCGCGACGGCGCCGCGCACGATCCGGTCGAACGATCCGGCGTCGTCGGTGAGCAGCCGCTCGAGGATCGCCTGGGTCACCGAGGACGTGTGGACGTCGAGACGGTTGCGCAGCCGGACGACCGGGTCCACGAGGTGCTCGGGCAGCACCAGCCACCCCACGCGCCAGCCGGGGCCGAGGGTCTTGGTGAAGGTGTTGACGTGGATCGCCCGGTCGGAGTCGTTGAAGACCGCGTCGCCCTGGTCCTGGCCGGCGAAGCGCAGGGCCCGGTACGGGTTGTCGACGATCACGTAGAAGCCGTGCCGCTCGGCGAGCGCGATCAGCGCCTGCCGCTTCGCCGCGGAGAGGCTGACCTGGGCGGGGTTGTGGAAGTCCGGCACGGTGTAGGCGGCGGCGATCCGAGCGCCGGCGGCGAGCCGCCGAGCGAGGTGTTCTACGTCGAAGCCGTCGGCCGCGACGGGCACCGGCAGGAGCCGCGTCGTCGCCACCTCCAGGGCCCACAGGAAGCCCGGGAACACCGGATCGTCGACGGCGACGGTGGCATCGCGCTCGACGACGGTCAGCACCGCCAGCGCGAGGCCGTGCATGCCGCCGTTGGTCACCACGATCCGGCGAGGGTCGACGCCCTCCCGACTCGCGATCCAGTCGCGCAGCGCGGCCGAGCCGGGCGCCGCCGAGTACTGCAGCCCCGCGAGCGCGCCGCCGACGTCCTGCCACAGCCGCGCCGATGCCGCGCCGATCGCCTCGACGGGCAGGGCCTCGGGCGCGGGGATGCCGCCGAGCAGGCGGATCGCGCCGGGGGCCGCCGTGGCCAGGCTGGCCTCGACGAAGCCCTTCGGCGCCGAGAGCCCACGGGCCAGGGCCGTCAGCCCGCTCGCTTCCTCGGTCACCGCGGTCATGTCGTGCCCCCAAGCTCGGCGAGGAACTGTTCGGTGCGGCGCGCGAACAGGTGCGCCTCGCAGGCGGCTGAGCGCGCGGAGGCCCGTTCCGCGGCGGCCCGGACCGCGGCGACGGGGGCGCCGCGGGCCTGCAGCAGGCGCGCCTTCAGCAGCAGGAGCAGACCCTCGGCGTACCGCTGGCCGTAGTCCCACATCGCCTGGTCGGCCCGCTCGAGGGCGGCGTCGGCCCGGTCGGGCGACCCGGCCGCCAGCCACATCTCGGCGATCAGGGCGTAGTGGTAGGCGACGCCCCACTGCGGCGGCTGGAGCAGGTTGGCGACCAGGAGATCCTCGGCCTCGGCGGCCGCGCCGGCCGGGTCCTCGCCGGTGAGGGCCCGGGCCCAGCACCAGCTCTGCCGGATGTAGTGGTCGATCTGGGCGCGGAGGCGGGCGAGACCGGCGTCGGCCCATCGCTCACCGGCCCGCAGCGCCGCCTCGGCGTCGCCGGCCATGGACGCGATCATGGTGGTGTAGTAGACCCAGACCGAGGCCGCGTACGGATCTCCCGGTTTGTCCCAGGTGTCGACGAACGCCTGCGCCGCGCCGACATCGCCGTGCAGCGCGGTCATGACCGCCCGCCAGCCCGGCCCCTCCCCGGGAATGCTGCCGTCGCGCCGCAGCGGGGTCTCCTCGTCCGGGGCGACGGTGCCGTCGGCCGCGGCGGCGTCCGCCTCGGTGAAGGACCGGTACGCCTCGCCGATGTTGCCGATGTCCCACTGGTGCAGGCCCCAGGCCTGGCGGCCGTAGCGCCGGACGGCCGGATCGCCGGACGCCTGACCGAGCTCGTGCATGCGCCGGGCCAGCTGCGCGCGGTCCTGTTCGAGGGAGGTGTAGGCGCCCATGAGGCGGATGAACAGGAAGTCGGCGGCCTCCGTCTCGCGGCCGAGCGCCCGGGCCAGGTACTCGGCCCGCTCCAGCAGATCGAAGGTCGAGGCGTCGTACCCGGACTGCCGCCGCACGACGATGGCGAGCAGCGTGAGGGCGGCGAGCTCCGGCTCCATCAGCCCCGACGCCCGGGTGGTCTGGACGGCGGAGCGCAGCTGCCGGTTGGCGGACTCGAACGCGAGCTTGGCGGCCGCGCGGCGCCCGGCACGGATCAGCGCCTCCGCGACGCGCACCGGCTCGGCCAGGGGGCCGGCGGCCCACAGGTGGAAGGCGAGGCGCTCGGCGACGTCCTCGTCGCAGGCATGGATGTGCTCGAGCGCGTCCGCGACGCGCAGATGCAGCTGGGTGACCTGCTGCTGTGTCGCGGTCTCGGAGACCGACTCGCGCACCAGGTCGTGCGCGAAGCGGAGCGTTGACGGGTCCTGCGGCTCGGGCTCGAGCAGCCCGAGCGTGTGCAGCGGCTCGAGGCGGCGGAGGCAGTCGGCGACGGCGACGCCGGTGGCGCGGGACAGCAGCCGGAGGTCGACGTCGCGGCCGATGAGCGCGGCCACCTGCAGCAGGTCCCGGGCGGGGCCGTCGAGCCCGGCCATGCGGTCGCGGACGACGTCATGGACGGTCGACGGCACCCCGGCCGCGGCGGAGGTGTCGCCGTCGATCGCGCCGACCTCGCTGAGCAGCCGCGACAGCTCGCGGACGAAGAACGGGTTGCCGGAGGTCCGGGTGTGGATCGCGCGGGCGACGGCGTCGCCGGCCTCCCGGCCGGCCTCCTGGCGGACGAGCTCGGCCACGTCGGCCAGGCCCAGCGGGCCGAGCCGGAACCGCCGGTGACCGGGCCGCCGGCTGGCGGCGGCCAGGACCCGGGAGAGGTCCGGGCTGACGGTGGGGGCGCGATCACGCAACGCGCCGATGATCGCGGTGCCGTGGGGCAGCCGCCCCGCCAGATGGTGCAGCAGCTGCAGGGAGGCGGCGTCGGCCCACTGGAGGTCGTCGAGGATCAGCAGCGTCGGCCGCCGCGCCGAGGCCTGCCCGACCAGGGCGACGACCTGCTCGAACAGCCGGAACTGAGCGTTGCCGTCGGGCAGCTGCCGGGTGGCGTCGTCCCGCCCGGCCAGCAGCACGCCCAGCTCGCCGGTGAGCCACTGCTTGCTCACCGCCGGGGGCAGGCTCTGGACGACCGTGCCCAGGGCCTGCTCCCACGGCCACATCGCCGGCGTTCCGTCGCCCTCCAGGCAGGAGCCCCAGACGGCGAGCGCGCCCAGCCGGCCGGCCACGGCGGCGACCTCCTCCAGCAGGCGGGTCTTGCCGGCGCCCGGCTCGCCTTCGACGACGCCGATCGCGGTGTGGCCGGCGACCGCGCGCTCCACGATGCGCCGCAGCGTGGCGAGCTCCTCGGCCCGGCCGATGAAGGTGGCCGCGACGGTCCACGCGGCCTCCTGGTCCGCCGCCCGCCCCGGCGGCGCCGAAGGCTGGGTGAAGATCCGCCGCTGGGCGTCTTCCAGCGCCGGACCCGGGTCGATGCCGAGCTCGTCGGCGAGCCGGTCGCGGACCTGGCGAAACACCGACAGCGCCTCCGCCTGGCGGCCGGCGGTGCCGAGCACGACGACGAGGGCGGCCAGCACGGGTTCGTTGAACGGCGCCATCGACGCGGCCAGCTGCAGGGGCGCCAGCACCCGCTCGGGCTTGCCCACCGACACGGCGAGCTCCGCCGCCGCCGTGCAGACCTCGTAGAACTCGTTGTCCAGCGCGGCGAACACCGTGGTGGCGATGGTCTCGTCGGCGATGCCGCCGCCCGCGGGGCCGTGCCAGAGCCCGAGCGCGCTGACGTAGTGGTCGAGGGCCGCCTCGTCCTCGTGCCGGGTCACCGCGCTGCGGGCGGCGTCGACGAGCTCGCGGAAGGCGACGAGGTCCAGCGTGGCCGGGCCGGCGGCGAGCAGGTAGGCGTTGCCGCGGCGATGGAGGAACGAGCCGGTCTCGCGGACGGGCAGCAGCGGCTCGAGCAGCCGCCGCAGGGCGCCGATGTACTTGTGCAGCACGTTCAGCGCGCTGGAGGGGACGTCGTCGCCCCAGATCAGGTCGATCAGCTCGCTCGTGCTGGTCGGCCGGCCGGCCCGGGCCAGCAACAGCGCCAGGAGGTACGCCTGCTGCCGCGGCCCGGCGTCCAGCTCGGCGCCGTCGCGCCAGATCCGCAGCGGACCAAGGATCTGCAGGTACGGCGAAGGGGTGGCCATGGCGCGTCTGGCTTCCGCGGGGGCCGTCAGCGGGTTTCCGGCTGGGCGTCCGGCGCGTAGAGCTCCTCCTCGGTGACGACCGGCGCGACGGTGTCCTCGGGGCGTCCGACCCGCGCGGCCGAGCCGAACATGTGCCCGCGCGCGGGCCGCACAGGGGCGAAGGAGGCGAAGCCCTGCTGCTTCGGGATGTCGGGGTACGGAGCGAGGTCGACGGTCTGCCGGTTGACGCGCGTGGGCATCGCGGGCTCTCCTCGGTTCGCGGTACGACGCGACCAAGGCTAGGCAGGGGCACTGAATGGAGACTGGACGCCGACTGAACGCGGCGCCGGCCGGCTAGCCGGGGAGCTCGGCCAGCAGGTCGCCGGCGCGCGCGGCGAACAGCAGGGCCCCGCGCTCCCGCGACATGGTGAGCGCCCGCCGGGCCGTCTCGACGGCGGACCGGACGTCGCCCCCGGCCCGCAGCGCCCGCGCGCGGATGAGGAGTACCAGCCCCTCGGCATACCGTTCGCCGTATCGCTCGATGAACGCCTCGGCCTTGTCCAGTGCGGTCATCGCGCCGATCGGGTCGTCGTCGCGGAGCCGGACCTCGGCCAGCAGCGCCTGCCAGGTGGCCAGGTTCGATCGGGGTGGGTCGACCAGCGTGGTCTCGATGATCCGCGCCATCTCGGCGGCCGCCGTCGCCGGATCACCGCCGGCCATGGCCGCCGCCCAGTGCCGGGCCAGCCGCGGGTAGCTGCCCGAGAAGGTGAAGGAGAAGTCCGGATCGGCGTCGACGGCGGTCTCGGCAGCCCGTCGCGCCCAGGCGGCGTCCCCGGCCACGGCGGCCGCGGTGACGGCGAACGAGCCCCAGATGCTCAGCGCGTACGGGTCCCCGCCGGCGTCGCGCTCCACCGCGTCGAAGCGCTCCCGCGCGGCGGCCAGGTCGCCGTGCAGGGCGGTGTTCAGCGCCAGCATGACCGGCGTCATCATCTGCAGCCGGTGGCGCAGCGGCTCGGCGTCGCGCTGGGCCCGGATGAGCACGTCGGAACGGCTCAGGCTGCGGTAGGCCGCCTCGATGTTGCCCGCGCTCCACTGGTGGACGCCCCACGCGTGATGGCCGGAGGCCTGGACCACGGGGTCTGAGGAGTGCCGCCCGTGCTCCAGCAGTCGGCGCGCGAGGCGTCCGGCCGCCTCGAGCTGGATGCCCTGGGCGTAGGCCAGGAACTGGGTGAGGACGAACCCGGTCGCGTCCCGGTCATGGCCGAGCGAACGGGCCACCTCCTCGGCCCGGTGCAGGTGGTCCATGGTGGCGCCGACGAAGCCGGCGTGGATGCCCGCGATGGCGGTCAGCTCGGTCAGCGCGGCCAGCTCGAGGTCGAGGAGCCCGGCATCGCGCGCGATCCGGCTCGCCGTGCCGAGGTCCTGCTCCGCCGCCGCATAGGCGGACCGGGCCGCCGCGATGCGCCCCGCCAAAATGAGCGCCTGCGCGGTCTGCTTCGGCTCGGCGAGCGGCCCCGCGGCGCACAGGTGGTGCGCGAGCGCCTCACCGTGGCGTTTGGTCAGCTCCTGGGCCTGCGCGAGCGCGGCCGCGATCTGCAGATGGAAGTGGCCGGCAGCCGATCGCGGCGTCGAGCGGGCCACCGACTCACGGACGAGGTCGTGGGCGAACCGCCAGTCGCTCAGCGAGCCGGCGGCCGACTCGACCAGGCCGATCGCCTCGAGCGCCTCCAGGCGGGCCAGGGTTTGCGGTACATCGAGCCCGGAAGCGCTCGCCAGCAGCCGGACGTCGAGGTCGCGGCCGATCAACGCGGCGATCTCGATGAGGCGGCGGTCCCGGTCGTCCAGCCCGCTCATCCGGTCCCGGACGATGTCCCGCACCGTCGACGGCACGGCGGCCTGCGCGGCGACCGGGTCGGACAGGTGGTCCTCCTCGGCCAGGAACCGCGCGAGCTCGCGCACGAACAGCGGGTTGCCCTCCGTGCGGGCCTGGATGCTGCGGGCGACAGCGGGGCTGGGCGCCCGGCCGGTCTCCTGGCGGACGAGCTCGGCGACCTCGGCCGGTTCCAGGGGGCCGAGCACGATGCGTCGATGGTGCTCGAGCCGCGCGACCACCGCCAGCATGCGTCGCAGGTGCTCGCCGGGCACCGGGGCATGGCCGCGCAGCGTGCCGATCAGCATGCTCCGGGCCGGAAGGGACTCGGCCAGGTGCGCGAACAGCTGGAGCGACGCCTGATCCGCCCAGTGAAGGTCGTCCACGACCAGGATCACGGGCCGGCGGGCGGCGGCCGCGGTGCACAGGGCGACGATCTGGCGGTACAACCGGAACTGCGCCCGGGAATCCGGCCGGGCCGGGACGTCGACTCCGCGTTCGGGGCCCTCCAGCAGGCCGCGGAGCCCGGCCGTCCAGCGGGGCTGCTCGCCCTCCGGCAGGATCGGGAGCAAACCCTCGACGATCCGGACCCACGGCCACATCGACGGCGCCCCTTCACCGTCCTGGCAGCGGCCCCAGCAGGTGAGCGCGCCGTTCGCGGCGGCCTCGCCGGTGATCTCGGCCAGCAGCCGGGTTTTGCCCACGCCCGGCGGACCCTCGACGAGGGCGACCTGCGCCCTGGTGAGGACGGCCGAGCCAACGGCCTGCCGGAGGACCGCCAGTTCCTCGCGCCGGCCCACGAGGCGATCCGGTCGGCCGACGCGCTGCTCCCGCGGGCCGGCGGCGGGCGGCTCGGGCACCGGCTCGACCTGTCCGAGGACCTGCCGGTGCGCCTCGCGGAGCGCTGGACCGGGATCGATGCCCAGCTCGTCGGCGAGGCGCGTGCGGACCGTCTCGAACACGGACAACGCCTCCGAGCGCTGCCCCGACGACGCCAGCGTGGTCATGAGCGTCGCCTGGATCGTCTCGTCGAACGGGGCGATCCAGGCGGCCAGCCGCACCGGCTGCAGGATGCGCTTGGCCTGACCGCCCCGCACCGCGACGTGCGCGGCCTCGACGCAGGCGTCGAGGAGCTCCTGGTTGACCGAGGCGAACACTGGGCCGGCGGCCGCGCTGAGGGGCAGGCCGTCGCCGGCGGGCCCGCGCCACCGCGACAACGCCTGCTCGTAGGCATCCACCGCGTCTTCGGGCCGGCCGGCGTCCACGGCGGCGCGGGCCTCGTCGCGGAGCCGGCGGAACTCAGCCAGGTCGAGCGCCACCCGGCTGACGTCGAACTGGTAGCGGCCGCCGCGCCGGTGCAGGTACGCGCCGGGGTTGCGGGCGGAGAGGCCCGGCTCGAGCAGCCGTCGCAGCGCCCCGACGTACTTCTGCACGATGTTCAGGGCCGAGGTGGGCATGTCGTCGTCCCACACGAGGTCGATGAGTTCCGCCGCGCTGACCGGCCGACCCGCGCGCGTCAGCAGCAGCGCCAGCAGGTACGCCTGCTGCGGCGGCCCGGTGTCGACCTCGACGCCGTCGCGCCACACCCGCACGGGACCGAGGACCTGGAAAGCCGGTGCGGCGGCGCCCCCGTCCGGATCGGCCCCGGCGCTGGGACGCGAGCGGGACTCAGCCATCCAACCCTCCCCCGGGACGGACTGTACGGACAGTGGATCACGGTCCCCGGACGGTCCGCTCCACGTCAAGTGCAGGGCGCCAGGCTGACCTCGCGTCGTCGACAACAGCCGAGAGGGGCAGGACGTTCCCATGAGCCCGACGCAACCGTTCCGCAGGATCGTGACCGGTCATGACCGGTCCGGCCGCGCGTGACGACGGCCGAGGTTTCCGGCCGCGCCGACCGGAACCTCGGCAACCGAAGAGCTCCAGCATCCGTCTGTTCTGTAGCATCGTCGAGTCCTGACGGGCCGGACCGAGTTGGAGTACCTCCGTGCCGTTGCGCCGCATCGCCGTACTCGGGTTGACCATCCTGATACTGACCCTGACGCTCGGCGGCAGCCGCGGCAACAGCGGTCCGCCCGCGCCTGCTGTGGCCGCGCCGGTCGCGGCGGTACCGGTGGTCGCAGAGCATCAGGAGCCGACGGCCCAACCGAGCGTGCCGAGCCCCATGGCCTCGCCGTCCGCGTCGTCGCCGGTCATCGCGACCGGCGACGGCCCGGCCGGAACGGTGCGCAAGACCGGGTCGGACGCGGTCGCGCTGACCTTCGACGACGGCCCGTGGGACGACACCCCCGCCGTGCTGGACCTGCTGGCCCAGCACCACGTCAAGGCTACCTTCTGCATGGTCGGCCGGCAGGTCGCTGCGCGCGCCGAGATGGTCCGGCGGATGGTCGCCGAGGGGCACACCCTGTGCAACCACTCGTGGAGCCACGACGAGATGTTGCGCACCCGTACGCCCGATCAGATCAGATCCGACATGCAACGCACCAACGACGCGATCCGGGCGGTCGCACCCGGCGCGGTGATCGGCTACTTCCGCGCCCCCGGCGGCAACTGGTCGCCCGGCATCGTGAGCATCGCGGCCGGCCTGGGCATGACGTCGATCTCGTGGACCGTCGACCCGCGGGACTGGAGCGGCCCAGGGGTCCAGTCGATCGTCAACACCGTCCTGACGAAAACTCGTCCCGGCGGGATCGTGCTCCTGCACGACGGCGCGGGGCCGCAGACGGTCACCGCGCTGCGAACGATCCTGCCCGATCTGGCGGGCCGGTTCACCCTGATCGCCCTCCCGGCGCCGACCAGCGTGGCCCAAACCTTGCGATAGGAGACCGCCGGGCAACTCAGCAGGTCCTGACGGCGGCCGGTGGCCGACCCGACGGCTGACCCGCTGGCTGACGTGCCGGTTGGCCCGCCGCCTAGCCCGCTGGCTGACCCGCCTCAGTCCTCGCCCGTGCCGACCTTGCGCGGGCGAGAACGATGCCCGCGTAGCCGTGGCTGGACTCCTGCGGCACGCGGTGGACCTCGACGACCGGGGCGGCGAACCCGGTGCGCAGCGCCGCCCGCAGGTCGTGCTCGTCGATGTCCGCGCTCGGGAAGGACCGGCCGCCGACGGTGTAGGCGCGGCAGCGGCGCAGCGCCGCGGTCACGAACAAGCCGCCGGGCTCGACGAGACCGGTGATGTGCCGCATGTACCGCGCCCACGTCGCCCGGTCCGCGGTGGCGGAGTCCGCGCAGTACGCGCTGACCACCGTCGGGTAGACGCGCTCCAGCGGCCGCGGGTGCCGGGCGTCGACGTGCAGCAGCGCGGTGACCTTCCGACGGGTCAGGTCCTCCCGGGCGGCCACCTGCTCGGCGGTCGGGTCGGCGGTGCCCTCGCAGCGCAGGGTGTGCGCCACGAACGGCCGCCAGTCGTGGGCGGCGGGATCCCGCTCCAGCCACCGCCGGATCTCCGCCAGGTTGCCGGGCAGGTAGTCGCCGAGGTGGATCTCGGAGGCGACCCCGGCCGCCGCGAACACGTGGTGCAGGGTCGGCCCGACCCCGAAGAACAGCACCGGCCGGTCCCGTTGCGCGCCGCGCAGGGCGTCGACGAAGAACGCGATGGTGGCGACCTCGTCCGGCTCGACGGTGCCGTAGTAGCCGCGCAGGTACGCGCCCGGGTCCCAGTCGGTGTCGAACGAGGCGTGGCCGCGGCGGCGCAGCACGAGCCGGGTGAGGCGGGCCAGGCCGTACTCGTAGCCGGCGGCGCCCAGGTTCGCGCCGGCGAGGAACACCACGGCACTGGTCGCCGACCCGGTCAGCAGGGCCGCGCCGAACGCGCCCGCGTAGTACGGGATCTCCTTCGCGACCTCGGTGGCGGTGTACCCGGCGGCCGCCGCGACCCGGGCTGCCCGCGGGTCCGGCGTGCACCGGCGGGTCAGGTCGTGCGCGGCCTTCGACAGCACGTTGGTGCTGGTCCCGGTCGCGGTGAGCAGCTGCTGGTTGGCGCGCAGGTTCACCGCCAGCCCCCACCCCCACAGGACGTAGCTGGCGGCGAGCAGCGCCAGCGCCCACCGGTGGCCGATCCCGTCGAGCAGGCCGGACGCGACGAGCGCCACCCCGGCCGCGGTCGCGACGGAGTCCAGGGCCCAGGTCGCCGCCGCGGTCGCCCCGATGCTGACCAGCCAGGCCCTCACCGCAGAGCCCGTCGCACGCGCCGGCAAGGCCTTCACCGCAGCGCCCGGCGCATAAGTTTGCCGGTCGCGGAGCGGGGCAGGTCGGCGGCGAACGTGACCGCGGCGAGCCGCTTGAACGGCGCGACCCGCTCCGCCACGTAACCCAGCAGCTCCTCCGCGGTCGCCGGGGACCGCAGCACCACGTGCGCGACCGGCACCTCCCCGGCGACCGGGTCGGGCCGGCCCACCACGGCGGCGTCGGCGACCGCCGGGTGCATGCGCAGCAGTTGCTCCAGCTCCACCGGCGGGACCTGGTGCCCGCCGTGCTTGATCAGCTCCTTGAGCCGGTCGACGACGTACAGGTGACCGTCCTCGTCGAAGTGGCACAGGTCGCCGGTGTGCAGCCACCCGTCCGGGTCCAGGGTCGCGGCGGTCTCCGCGGGGCGGCCGCGGTACCCCCGCATCAGCTGCGGACCGCGGACCCACAGCTCGCCGGTGCGCCCCAGGCCCAGGTCGGCGCCGGTGGCGGGGTCGACGATGCGGGTCTCGGTGCCCGGCAGCGGCCGCCCGACGGACCCGCGGCGCGGCGCGGCCGGGTCGCTGACCGCGATCAGCGCCCCGGTCTCGGTCATGCCGAGGCCCTGGCTGACGGTGCAGCCGAGCCGTTCCGCGCAGCGCTGCTCCGTCGCCGCGTCCAGGGGCGCCGCGCCGACGCCGAGCGCGCGCAGCGACGACAGGTCGAAGCGGTCGACGAGCGGGTGCCCGGCGAGGGCGTGCACGACCGGCGGCACGACAACGGTGAGCGTGACCCGCCGGTCCTGGATCGCGCGCAGGAATGCCTCCAGATCGAAACGGGGCAGGGTGACGACGGTCGCGCCGGCCGCGAGGCCACCGGCGAGCAGCAGGTTGAGCCCGATCACGTGGCAGAACGGCGCGACGGCGAGGATCACGTCGTCCTCGGCGAACCCGAGCACCGCCTGGGCCTGCCCGACGTTGGCGACGAGCGCCGCGTGGGTGAGCTCGACGCCTTTCGGCAGTCCGGTGGTGCCGCTGGAGTACGGCAGCACCGCGACGTCCCCGTCAAGCACCGGGTCGGGCGGCGAGGCGGGCGGCGGGGCGGGCGCGTCGCCGGTGAGCTCGTCGAAGCAGAGGACCTCGCCGACCCCGGCCCGCCCGGCCGCGTCCTTCGCCCGCTCCAGCAGCGTCGGCGCCGTGACCAGCAGCCGCGCTCCCGAGTCCGCGAGCTGGGTGGCGAGCTCCGCGGCGGTCAGCGACGGGTCGGCGCCGGTGAACGTCCCGCCGGCGGCCATCGCCCCGTACACGGCGAGCGCGTACGCGGGCAGGTTCGGGCTGTACCCGGCGAGGACGTCGCCGCGGCCGAACCCGCGGGCGGTGAGGGCGGCGGCGACCCGCGCGACCCCGTCGGCGAGCTCCCGGTAGGTGATGGTGGCGCCGGTCGCGGCGTCGAGCAGCGCCGCCTTGCCGGCGAGGCGGTCCGCGTGCCGCAGCACCAGGTGGTGTACCGAATTCGCAGTCATGGCCGGGAAGGTAGGCGGGCGAGCGTGTGCGGACCGTTTCCCGAACGTGTGCGCGGGCGTTACCGTGCATGGCGACGACGGCGGCAGCGGTGGCAGCGGTGACGGTGGCGATGACGGAGCAACGGCTCACGATCCACACGCTCGGCCGCGCCGACATCGCGCTCGACGGGCGGCCCCTGACCGGACCCGCCTCGGCCAAAGCGGCGGCGCTGCTGGTCTACCTCGCGGTGACCGGCACCGGGCACACCCGCTCGGCCCTCGCCGGGCTGCTGTGGAGCGACCTGCCCGAGGCGACGGCCCGGGCCAACCTGCGCCTGGTGCTGACCAAGCTGCGCCGGGCCGTGCCCGGGCACCTCGACGTCGACCGGCGGACCGTCGGGTTCGCCGAAGGCGCCCCGGTCTGGGTCGACGCCGTCGCGCTGCTCGACCCGGCGCTGCCGGCCGCGGAGGCGGTGCGGCTGTGCGGCGGGGAGTTCCTGCAGGGCTTCGAGGTGCCGGGCGCGGCGCTGTTCGACGACTGGGTCGCGGTGCGGCGGGCCGCGCTGCACGCCGACATGCTGCTCGTGCTCGACCGCGCCGCCCGCCGGGCCGCGGAGGCGGGCGACCCGGCGGCCGGGATCGACGCGGCGCGGCGGGTGCTGGAGCTGGACCGGCTGCACGAGGAGGCGCACCGGGCGCTGATGGGGTTCCTCGCCGCCGGTGGGCAGCGCGGCGCGGCGCTCGCCCAGTACGAGACCTGCCGCTACCTCCTGGAGGAGGACCTCGGCGTCCCGCCCTCACCGGCGACGACCGCGCTGCGGGACTCGATCGCGGCCCCGCCGGCGCCGACGCCCGCGCCCGCACCGGACCCGCGGCCGCTCACGTCGCTGGTCGGGCGGGAAGGGGACCTGGCCCGGCTGCGGGAGCTGCTCGGCGATCCCGCCTGCCGGCTCGTCACCCTGGTCGGGCCGGGCGGTGCCGGCAAGACCCGCCTCGCCCTGGAGCTCGCGCAAGCGGACACCGGAGCCGTGTTCGTGTCGTTCGCCGGCATCGACCGTACCGACGACGCTGCCGACCTCGTCGTCGCTGACCTCGCCACCGCGTTCGGGGTGCCGCTCACCGCGCCGCGCGACCCCCTCGACCTGCTCGTGTCGCACCTCACCGGCCGCCGGATCTTCGTCGTGCTCGACAACCTGGAGCACCTGCCGGGCGCCGCGGCGCCGCTCGCCGAGCTGCTGCGGCGAGTGCCCGGCCTGCAGCTGCTCGCGACGTCCCGGCGGCCGCTCGGGATCGGCGCGGAGTGGCTCGTCGAGGTGTCCGGGCTGCCGTTCCCGCCGCCGGGCACCCCCGGCGACGGCTACCCGGCGGTGCGGCTCTTCCAGGAACGGGCCAGGCTGCTGCGCCCCGGCGTCGAGACCGACGTCGACGGCGCCGCACGGGTCTGCCGGCTCGTCGGCGGGTTGCCCCTCGCCATCGAGCTCGCCGCCCGGTGGGTCCGCGCCGCCACCCCCGGCGCCATCGCCGACCGGCTCGAACGCGGCCTGGAGCTGCTGTCCACCACCGCGCCGGACGTGCCGGCCCGGCACCGCAGCATCCGGTCGGTGCTGGACGCCTCCGTGCGCCTGCTGACCGACGAGGAACGGCGCGCGCTGCGCCGGCTGTCCGTGCCGCACGGCTTCGACCTGGCCGCCGCGGCCGCCGTCGCCGACGCCGGGCTGCCGCTGCTGGGCGGGCTCGTCGACCAGTCGCTGATCACCGCCGGGCCCGACGAGCGCTACACGATGCACGAGCTGCTGCGGCAGTACCTGCGGCAACGGCTCGCCGAGGACCCGGGCGAGGAGGCCGACACCCGGCGGCGGCACGCGCTGCACTACGCCGGTGCCGGTTTCGACGACACCGCGAACCTGCGGACCGCCACCGACTGGCTCGTCGCCGCCGCCGCACCCGAGGACCTCGACGCGCACCTGCGGCGGCTGTGGATGCTGTACCGGCGGACCGGCGCGTTCAAGGAGGCGCAGGCCGTCCTCGCCGCCGCGCTGCGCCGCACCGAGGTGCCAGACTTGGCCCGGGCCCGCTGGCACCGGCTGTTCGGCGAGGCGCACCAGCAGCTCGGCGACGCCGCGGCGGCGCGCCGGGAGCTGGAGCGGGCCTTCGCGGTCCTTGGCGCGCCGCTGCCCCGCTCCGCCGCCGGCTGGGCGGCGATGACCGTCGTCGAGCTCGTCCGGTCCGTCCGCCGCCCCTTACGCTCTGGTACGCCGGCGCGTCCCTCGGTGTTCCGGGAGCTGGCCGCGACCGGTTTCGCGCTCAACGAGGTGTACTGGGTGCTCGACGAGCACCGGCCGATGCTGCCGCTGTCGCTGCGCGCGGTCAACGACATCGACCGCGACCCCGACGCCGACCTCACCGCCCGGACCCGTGCCGGGCTCGGCATGGTCGTGGGCACCGTCGGCCTGCATCGGCTGGCCCGCCGGCAGCTCGCGGCCGCCGTCGCCGCGGCCGCCCGCACCACCGACCCGCTGACCAC
This sequence comes from Dactylosporangium sp. NPDC049742, assembly GCF_040674675.1. NCBI lineage: Bacteria > Bacillati > Actinomycetota > Actinomycetes > Micromonosporales > Micromonosporaceae > Dactylosporangium > Dactylosporangium sp. NPDC049742. The sequence goes on from NZ_JBFANF010000067.1 coordinate 48,658, forward strand.
CTGCTGGGTCGGGATAGTCGGGGGCCTGTACTGGACCGGGACCGCCGACTGGGCCGCCGTCGACGCCGCCACGGCGCGGGTCCTCGCCCGGCATCCCGACGCGCCGCTGCACCGGTGGTCCGACGAGGTCAGGCTCATCGCGGGGGTCGCGCAGCACCTCACCGGGCGGCGGGCGGAGGCCCTCGCGTCGGGTGCGGCGGGGGTCGCGGCGGGGCGGCAGCGCCAGGACCCGGTCGTGCACCTGTGGGGGCTGCTGATCCTGCTGGAGGCGACCCTCGCCGACGACCCGGCCGACCCCGCGCTCGCGGGGTGGGTCGAGGAGGCGCTGCCGCTGCTGCCGTCCGCGTCGCGGATCGACGCGGCGCGGCTGCACACCGCGCAGGCGCGGATGCACCTGGCGGCCGGGCGGCACGGTCCGGCGTGGCGGGCGGTGCGGGTGGCCGACGACCTGATCGGGCCGCGGCCGGCGCCGGCGCAGTACGGGCTCGAGGCCCTGGCCGGGATCGCGGAGGTCTGCCAGGCACTGATCGGCGCCTCCTTCGACACGGGTGCGGTGCGTCTTGTCGAGGGTGCGGCGGTGCGGCGATTGCGGCGGTACGCGCGCACGTATCCGATGGCGCGGCCCCGGTACGGGGGCGTGCTCGGGCGGCATCTCGCGCTGCGGGGGCGGACCCGAGCCGCCCGGCGGGCGTGGGCGCGCGGCGCGCGGGCCGCGGAGCGGCTCGGGATGCCTTTCCTGTCGTACCCCGGTGCTTGACTGTGAGGTGCGAAGGCGGCGTTGAGGCACCGCCGGCGGGCGTCGAGGTCTACACGCAGACCGCCGACGGCGCCGCGCTGGACCGACCTGGACCGCGATCCCCGCGACGACGGACCAACCGACCCGGACCAGACGGAACCGCCCGGCCCGAATCCGGAGCTCAGCTGAAACGTTGACCCAATGCGGGGTCCGGTGAGACGAGCACCCGCTGCCCGGCGGACTGCATGGCTCTGATCACGCCCGCGCCGACGACGTCGACCGAATGGGCACCCGAAACCGGTGAGCCCGCCACCCGACAACCCGGCGAACAACCCATCTGACAGCATCCGACCCACGAGCCACGGGACTTGACGCGCGCCGATGGTGGTAAGCCATTGTCGATCTCACTGCGCTACGAGCACGCGAAGCTGTTCCTGGGGCGGGCCACCGGCGAGGACCGGACGGCGATATAGACCACGCCGCCGGCGACGAGGGCCGCAGCGGCCAGGACCAGAGACATCCCGGACGACGCACCGCGTCGGTACGTCGTCCGGGATGCCCCGAAGCACCCGTCAGTGGTTGGCGGTGGAGCCGAGCAGGCCGCGGATCCGGGTGGCGAGCCGGTCGAAGCGCGGGTCGGACATGACGGCGGCGTACTCGCGCTCCGCCGGCAGGTCCACCTCGAACTCCTCCTCGATGCGCCCCGGCCGGGGGCTCATCACCACGACCCGGGTACCGAGGAACACCGCCTCGGCGATCGAGTGCGTCACCAGCAGCACGGTCGTCGACGTCTCCCGCCAGATGCGGTTGACCTCGGCGTTGAGCTGCTCGCGGGTGAGCGCGTCGAGGGCGCCGAACGGCTCGTCCATGAGCAGTACCGGCGGCTGGTGCAGCAGCGCCCGACACAGCGCGACGCGTTGCTGCATGCCGCCGGACAGCTCGTGCGGCAGCGCGTGCTCGAAGCCCTGCAGGCCGGTGAGCCGGATCAGCTCGTCGGCGCGGCGGGCGGCCTCGGCGCGGGGCATGCCGCGCATCTCCGCCTGCAACAGGATGTTCTTGCGCGCGCCGCGCCACTCCAGCAGCGCCGCGCGCTGGAACGCGAAGCCGATGTCGCGCTGCGGCCCGGTGACCGGCCGGCCCTGCAGCGAGACCGTGCCGGTGGTCGGGCGGACGAGGCCGGCGACCAGCTTGAGCAGTGTCGACTTGCCGCACCCGGACGGGCCGACGATGGTGACGAACTCGCCGGGGCGGACCCGCAGCGAGACGTCCTCCAGCGCGGTCGTGCGGGCCTGCTTCGTGGTGAAGCGGACGGTGACGCCGTCGAGCGCGGTGGCGAGCGTCGCGGTCATGCCGCCACCTCCGCTGCGCTCCGGTGTCGGCCTGCCCCGAACCTGCCACATGATGACCGGCCCGAGCCGCTTCGCTGGCCGGTCATGCCGCCACCTCCGCTGCGCTCCGGCGTCGGCCTGCCCCGAACCTGCCACATGATGACCGGCCCGAGCCGCTTCGCTGGCCGGTCATGCCGCCGCCGTGAACGACTTGTCCCAGTACTTCGCCGGTGTACCGGGATCCTTGAGGTCGGCGTTCTTCGCCATGATGTCCAGGGTCTCGGTCCACTTGCTCTCGGCGTTGACACCGGACTGGCCGCTGCCGGCCTCGATCAGGGTCAGGCCGAGGTTGAGCTGCTTGGTGAGCACTTCCTTGGCAGGCTCGTTGTCGGCGAGCTCCGCCATCGCGTCCACCGCGCCGGGGACGTCCTTGGCCGCCTCCGCCCACGACTTCTGGGTGGCCCGCACAAACCGCTTGATCAGGTCGGCCTTGCTCTTGAGCGTGTCGTCGTGCACGACGATGCCGGTGCCGAGCAGGTTCATGCCGAAGTCCGCGAACAGCAGCCGGTCCATCTTCTTGCCGGTCTTGGCCTCGATGGTGGGGGACTGGTCGTGGAAGAAGCCCTGGATCGCGTCGACCTTGCCCTCGGCCAGCGCCGCGATCTTGCCCGCGGCGTCGACGTTGACGACCTTGACGTCCTTGGGGTCGACGCCGTTGGCCTTGAGCCAGGCGGGGAAGGTCGCGTAGATCGCGTCGCCGGGGGTACCGCCGACGGTCTTGCCCTTCAGGTCCGCGGGCGACTTGATGTTCTTGTCGGCGAGGAACTGGATCGACGTGGGGCCCTTCTGCAGGAACACCCCGACGCTCTTGACCTTCATCCCGCTGGCGACGCTGCGGATGAGCACCGGCGTGTCGGCCCAGCCGATGTCGGTCTGCTTCTGGTCGACCGCCTTGATCACGTTGCCGGAGCCGTTGCCGGGCTTGATCTGCAGGTCGATGCCCTCGGCCTTGTAGTAGCCCTGCTTCAGGCCGTAGTAGAACGGCGCGTGCTCGCCGTACGGGACCCAGTTGAGGGTCAGCGTGAGCTTCTCGGCGGCGCCGGGTTTGGCGGGTTCGGCGGCCTTGTCGGTACCGCAGGCGGCCACCCCGAGGAGGAGGACGGCGGCGGCGGTACGGGCAATGAATGACCTCATGGAAGTCTTCCTCTTCGGCGAGGGGATCAGGAGGTGGTGAGGGAGACCGGCCGGCGCCGGCTGGCGTGCCACGGGATGAGCAGCGCCTCGGCGATCTCGACGACGACGAACAGCACGATGCCGATCGCGGACATCAGCAGCAGGTCGGCGAAGAGCATGGCCGCGTTGAGGTTGCCGTTGGCGACCTGCAGCACGTAGCCGAGGCCCTCGCTGGCGCCGACGAACTCGCCGACGACCGCGCCGGTGACGGCGAGTGTCACGGCGACCTTGAGCCCGGACATCAGGTGCGGCAGCGCGTTCGGGAACCGGATCTTCCGGAACGTCTTCCACGGGCCGGCGCCCATCGTCGAGGACAGGTCCAGCAGCTCCGGGTCGGTGGAGCGCAGGCCGGCCACGCCGGAGATGACCACCGGGAAGAACGCGATGAGCACCGCCAGGACGATCTTCGGGGTGAGCCCGAACCCGAACCAGACGATGAGCAGCGGCGCGACCGCGATCTTCGGGATGACCTGGGCGAACAGCACCAGCGGGTAGACGGCCTTGTCCAGCGTCCGGGAGTAGACGATGAGCACGGCGGTGACCAGCCCGAGCGCGGCGGCCAGGACGAAGCCCAGCACCGTCTCGTAGAACGTCACCCAGGTCTGGCGCATGAGGAAGCCGAACTCGTCGCGGAAGATCGTCCAGACCTCCGACGGTGGCGGGATCAGGTACCGGGCGACCAGCTCCCGCCAGGTGATGAACCACCAGACGGCGAACAGGCCGGCCAGGACCAGGGCCGGGCGCCACAGCGACCCCGTGAACCGCCGCAGGCGCACGCCGATGCGCCGCTCGGTCCGGGGGCTGGTCTTCGCCGGTGTCGCGTCCCGGTCCACCGTGGCGGGGATCCGGGCCGAACTGGACACACTCACATCAGCACTCCATCCGTCGGGGTGATTGTCCGTCGACCTCCAAGCTGCGCCGCCCCGCCGTGGGCAAGCGCTTTCCTGCACTGTAGGGGGCGGCACCCCGTCCCGGCAAGGAGAGATCGGAACCGATCGACATGTCTATTGACGGTAGCGAATGTCGGCCCTACGCTACGGGCAGTCGGCGGCCCAGGAAAGCGCGTTCCTCTGTGTTCGTGCTGCTCATTGTAGGAGTGCCCATGCGTCGACAGCTCCGCCGCGCGTGCCTCGCCACGCTCGCGGCGGTCTCCCTCATCCTGCCCGTCACCGCGACCCCCGCCCACGCGGCGGCGCGGTTCCGGGTGCTGGTCTTCTCGAAGACGACGAACTTCTACCACGACTCGATCCCGGCCGGGATCACCGCGATCCAGCAGCTGGGCACGGCCAACAACTTCGAGGTCGAGGCGACCACGGACGCCGCCGCGTTCACCGACGCCAACCTCGCCCGCTTCGACGCGCTCGTGTTCAACAACACCAACTCCACGCCCGCGGCCGGCGACCTGCTCAACGCCGCCCAGCGCACCGCGCTGCAGAACTTCGTGCGCGCCGGCAAGGGCTGGGTCGGCCTGCACGCCGCCACCGCCAGCGAGCGCGACTGGACCTGGTACGAGGGCCTCGTCGGCACCATCTTCGAGAACCACCCGGACTTCAGCGCCACCGGCGGCGTGTACCCGGGCCGGATCAAGGTGCTCGACCACGCGCACCCGTCCACGAAGAACCTGCCGGAGCTGTGGGAGCGCAGCGAGGAGTGGTACAACTGGATCACCAACCCGACCGGGAAGGTGCACACCCTCGCCCAGATCAAGGTCCGCGACGGCATCGCCGGGCTCAACGAGGGCGTCGACCACCCGTACTCGTGGTGCCAGAACTACGAGGGCGGCCGGTCCTGGTACACCGCGGGCGGGCACAGCAGCTCCTCGTTCAGCGAGCCGGCGTTCCTCGACCACCTGCGCGGCGGCATCGAGTGGGCGGCCGGCGCCGTCCCCGGTGACTGCAGCGCGACGAAGACCGGCAACTTCCAGCGCGTCCCGCTGGTCGACCAGAACCTGTCGGACCCGTTCGAGCTCGCCGTCCTGCCCGACCGCCGGGTGCTGTACATCCAGCGCACCGGCCAGCTCAAGGTGATCAACCAGGACACCCTCGCGGTGGCCACCCTGCTGGACTTCGGCTACACCCCGGACCTGCTCACCCAGTCCGACGGCCTGCTCGGGCTCACCGTCGACCCCGGCTTCGCCACCAACCGGTGGGTGTACCTGCTGTACACCGACAAGGTCTCCAAGCAGATCAACATCGCCCGCTACACGATCGGTGCCACCGCCACCGACCCGAAGGTGCTGCTGACCATCCCGACCTGGCGCGGCGAGGGTCGGGCCAACTCGCACATGGGCGGCGGCCTCGCCATGGGCAAGGACGGCCTGCTGTACGCGGCGATCGGCGACAACACCGACCCGTTCGAGTCCAGCGGCTACACCCCGATCGACGAACGTTCCGGCCGCCGCGCCTGGGACGCGCAGGGCACCGCCGGCAACACCAACGACCTGCGGGGCAAGATCCTTCGGATCCGGCCGAACGCGGACGGCACCTACAGCAACCCGACCGGGAACCTGTTCGCGCCGGGAACCGCCAAGACCCGGCCGGAGATCTACGCGATGGGCTTCCGCAACCCGTTCCGGATCACCGTCGACCCGTTGACCAACGCCGTGCTGGTCGCCGACTACGGCCCGGACGCCCGCGCCGCCGACGCCAACCGCGGCCCCGAGGGCACCGTCGAGTTCGACCGGGTCACCTCGGCCGGCAACTACGGCTGGCCCTACTGCATCGGCAACAACACCCCGTTCAACGACTACAACTTCGCCACCAGCACGGCCGGGGCGAAGTTCAACTGCGCGGCGCCGGTGAACAACTCGCCGAACAACACCGGCCTGACGAACCTGCCGGCCGCCCGTGGCGCGCTGGTCTGGTACGCCTACTCCGCCTCGACGCAGTTCCCCGAGGTCGGTACCGGCGGCGGCGGCCCGATGTCCGGCCCGGTCTACGACTACGACCCGGCCAACCCGCGGGTGACGAAGTTCCCCGAGTACTACGAGGGCAAGTGGCTCGTGTACGAGCTGACCCGCAAGTGGTTCAAGACGCTGTCGATCCACAAGACTGCGCAGACGTTCACCGACGCCAGGTTCGGCCCGACGAAGGTCGGCGACCTGCAGTCCATCAACCCGGTCTTCCCCGACTTCAGCTGGGTCCAGCCGTTCGAGGCGGAGTTCGGTCCCGACGGGTCGCTCTACGTCATCGACTTCGGCGCCGGGACGGGCTCCGGCCGCGGCGGCACGAACGACGGCGCCGGCATCTACCGCATCGACTACGCGGCCAACGGCAGCGCGCCGGTCGCGAAGATCGCCGCGGACAAGGACTCCGGTCCGACACCCCTCGCGGTCAACTTCTCCAGCGCCGGCTCCACCGCCGGGGTGACCTACGCCTGGGACTTCGACGGCAACGGCACGACCGACTCCACCGCGGCCAACCCGTCCTTCACCTACACCACGAAGGGCCAGTTCAACGCGCGGCTGACGGTCCGCAACCCGGCCAACGGCCTGACCGCCGTGGCCACCACCCAGATCACCGCCGGCAACACCCGGCCCACCGTGACGATCAGCGTGCCCGCCGGCGGGTTCGCCGACTTCGGCGACCGCATCCCGTACACGGTGACGGTCACCGACCCCGAGGACGCCTCCATCGTCTGCACGCGGGTCGTCACCCAGAGCCTGCTCGGCCACGACAGCCACGCGCACCCGCTGGACAACTACACCGGCTGCTCGGGGCTGATCGTCACGGACGCCGGCGCCGGCGACGGGCACGGTCCCGGCCAGAACCTGTACACCGTGCTGACCGCGCAGTACACGGACGGCGGCGCGACCGGCGGGGTGCCCGCGCTGACCGGCTCGACCCAGGTGCGGCTGCGCGCCAAGAGCACCGAGGCGGAGCACCTCACCAGCAGCTCCGGCGTGACCGTCTTCGACCGGGCCTCGGCCCGCGCCGGCAAGCGCGTCGGCGACATCGACAACAACGACTGGATCCAGTACGGCACGGTCAACCTCAAGGGCATCGGCTCGGTCACCGCCGGCGTCAGCAGCGTCTACGGCGGCACGATCGAGTTCCGCAACGGGTCGCCGACCGGCACCGTGCTCGGCACGATGACCGTGCCCAACTCAGGCAGCTACGACAACCTCGTCTCCCCGACGGTGAACCTCACCAACCCCGGCACCACGTTCAACCTGTACCTGGTGTTCAAGAACCCGGCGACACCACCGCCGGCGGGCACCTACCTGATGTCGATCGACTGGCTGCGGTTCAACGGCGCGGGCGTCAAGCAGGAGACCGGGGCCAGCGTCACCGGCACCGCGACCCCGGCCACCGGCGGCCCGCGGACCGTGTCGTTCAGTGCGGTCGCCACCCCACCGGCGGGCCGCACCATCGCGAAGTACGAGTGGGACTTCGGCGACAACGCGGCGGTGTTCACCAGTACCACCACCGCGACGACCACCCACGCCTACAACCGGGTCGGCACGTTCACGGCCCGGCTGACCATCACGGACAGCGCGGGCGCCCCGCACGCGACCATGGTGACGGTCACCGTCACGTAGCACGGTTCCACCCTCCGTCGGCGGCTCAGCCAGGGCCGCCGGCGGTGTCCGTGCGCAGCTGGACGAGCAGTTCACAACGACCGCTGACCAGGGTTTTGTAAACCTTTTTGGAGATATTGACTCGGTATCGGGGCGCTGCGACGGTACTCGGCATGATGACCCGCCGCACCCTGTTCGCCGCGTTCGCTGCCGCCGGTGGTGCCCTCGCCCTGCCACGGCTGTCGGCTGCCGCGGTCACGGACCCGGTCGCCGACGAGTACCACCGGCTGCTGCTCGTGCACACCCGCTGGGTGCAGCAGCAGTGGGACCCGGCGATCGGCGCCTACCGGGCCGCCGACTTCCGGTTCGCCGCTGTCCTCGGCAACGCCGTCCTGCTGACCAGCGACGGCTACGACGCCGACCTTGCCGGCGTCGACGCGGCCACCCTGCGCACCCGGACCCTCGCCACGATCACCCGGTTCGCCGCGACGAACAAGCTCGCCGGCGGCGCCGACTGGGGGCAGCGGCTGTTCTGGGACTCGACGTTCGAGCTGTACTTCGTGCTCGCCGCGCGGCTGCTGTGGGCGGACCTGGACGCGACCACCCGCGCGAACGTGGACAAGATCGCCCGTGGGCAGGCCGCGTATGCGTACGGGCTGGGCACCGGCAACGACCCGCTCAGCGGCTCCTGGTCGCCGAACGGCAGCACCGGCGGGTACATCGGCGACACCAAGCTCGAGGAGATGGGCGTCTACGCCCAGGCCATCGCGCCCGGCCTGGCGTGGGCGCCCACCGGCGACGCCGACGCGGCCCGCTGGCAGGAGCGGTTCGTGTTCTGGGCGGCCAACTCCAGCGGCCTGCCCGCGGCCGACCGGGCCAACCCGGCCGTGGTCGACGGCCGCGCGGTCAGCGCCTGGAACGTCGCCCGCAACCTGCACGACACGTTCATCGTGGAGAACCACAACTCGGCGAACCCGCACTACCAGGCCGAGCTGTGGCGGACCGCGGGGCGCTCGGCCGCGCACTTCCTCGCCGCCGGCCGGCCGCTGCCGCAGGTGCTGACCCGCCAGCCCAACGGCCGCGAGCTGTGGGCGACGCTGCGCCTGCTGGCCAGCGACGCGGGCGAGCCGGTGATGCCGATGGTCGCCGACCGGTACCACCTGTACGGCCGCGACGTGCTGCCCCTCGCGTTCCTCGCGCAGGTCCAGGGCGACCCGCACGCCGCCCGCGCCGAGGCCGACCTCGCCGCGCGGCTGATGCCGTACCTGCAGTACGCGCCGCAGTACCGGCTCACGAAATTCAGCGGCGAGGAGAAGTACGAGCCGGAGGCCCGGGCCGAGCTCGCCATCGCCTACCTGTTCCACCGCTGGCGCAGCGCCCCGGTGCAGCCGGTGACGTCCGCCGAGTTCTTCGCCGCGGCCGCCGGTACCCGCGACTTCGGCCCAGCGGTCGGGCTGACCGCGCACCAGAGCGTCACGGGCTTCGCCGCCGCGGTCACCAAGCCGGGCCAGGTCAAGTTCCTGTGGCAGCCGGGCCACGACAACTGGCTGATCGACACCCGGGCGCCCGCATTCCTGCCCGCCCAGACGGCGGCGCCGCTGCGGCAGTCGACCGTCGCGTACACCACCGCCCGCGACGGCGTCGACTCCACCGCCACCGTGCTGCAGACCGCCGCCGGCTGGGCCGGCTACGCCACGCTGCCGACCGGCACCGTCGTCTACACCGGACCGGGCACCGCCACGCTGACCCTGTTCAACCTGTCGATGCCCGGGGTGCCCGGCCTCGACGGCAGCCGCACGTTCACCGGCCCGTCCGGCAGCGTGACCCCGCAGACCGGCGTCGGAGACGGCGGCACCGACCGGCTGACGTTCGCCGCCCGCACCGCCCGGCACGTGCGGTTCCTCGGCCGGGCCGCCGCCACCCAGTACGGCTACTCGCTGTTCGCGTTCGAGGCGTTCGGCACTGCCGGTACCGACCTGGCCCGCGGCCGCACCGTCACCGTGTCCTCGGCCGACCCGGCCTACCCCGCCACGAACGCCGTCGACGGCAACGCCGGCACCCGCTGGGCCGTCGCCCGCGAGGAGCGCGGCCGCGCCGACAGCTGGCTCGCCGTCGACCTCGGCAGCAACGTCCAGCTCACCGGCGTGACGCTGACGTGGGAGGCCGCGTACGCCACCTCGTACCTCGTGCAGACCTCCACCGACGGCGCCACGTGGAGCACCGCCGTCACCGCACCCGACGCCACACTCGGCGCATGGGCCGGGATCGACGGCCGGGCCGGGGTCGTCGCGCACGGCGCCGCCGGCCCGATCACCGCCTCCCCGACCCTGGTCAGCATCCCGGCCGCGACCCTCGTCGAGGGCTACACCGGCACGGGCACCGACCTGGCCGCGGCCGCCGCCCGGCGACTGCCGACCGGCGGGCCGTCGACGCTGCGGCTCAGCGACGCCGACGGGTACCTCACCCTGCTCAACCTGTCCACGACCGCGGTCGACAACGCGGTGCTGACCCTGACCCGCGCCGACCGGCTGTACCGGGGGCTGTCCGTGGTCCGCGCCGACGGCCGGCTGGACCTGACCGCGTCCGTGCCGGCCGCCGGCGGCGCCGTGCGACCCACCCGGTTCACGGTGACCGGCACCGCGCCGGCCGGCACCCGGTTCAACGTCGCCGACTCGCACCACCTCACCGTCACCGCCCCGGCCGGCGCGGCCGTCGACGTCCGGCTCGCCGCCGGCGGATGGTCCACGCAGGCGCAGGTACCGGCCGGCGCGACCCGCAGCTACACCGCCACGTTCGGCGGGCCGGTCACCCCGGCGACCGACCTGGCCCGCGGCCGCACCACGTTCCCGACCTCGCCGCTGCCGGCCGGCATGGGTGAACCGTCCCGGGCCGTCGACGGCGACCCGGCCACGTCCTGGCGGCCCGGCCCCAACGGGCGGATGGTCGTCGACCTCGGCACCGCCCGGACCGTGACCGCCGTGTCGCTCACGTGGACGACCGGTACCGCACCCGCCGCCCGCATCGAAACGTCCACGGACGGGTTGACCTACGCGACGCTCGGCGGGTCGGTGTCCGCCCGGTACGTCGCCGTCGCGGTGCCGGCGTGGCGCACCGGCGACCCCGATCTGGTGCACCTGTCGGTGACGTGATTTCACCGTAGCCATTGACAAGCATGGACTAAAGGCCCGGCGGTGTGCGTACCGTCGTCTGACCAGCCAGACCAGGGGCAGACGACGGCACGCACGACCGCGGCAAGACGACGCTGCTGCACGTTCTCGCGGGCCTGATCCCGCCTGACGACGGCGCCGTGCACCGGGCCGGCACGATCGGCCTGGCCCGCCAGGAGCTGGCCGCACGCGATGGCGAGAGCGTCGGCACCCTCACCTCCGAGGTGCTCGCGCCGTCGCTGGCGGCCCTCACCGCGCTGGAGCAGGCGACCGGCGCCCTGGCCGCCGGCGATGACCCCGAGGCCGAGGACCGATACGCCGCTGCGCTCGACGCTGCCGTCCGGCTCGGAGGCTATGACACCTGGCAGGACGCCTTGGCGGAGCACCGGATCGACGTGCCCGAGCCGCCGCCGTTGTTGCGCTGGCCCGACCTGGGCATCCGGCCTGGTGCGCCACAGGTGCGGGCACGCGGCGTCGCCGTGGACGAGCGCTTGATCGCCCCCGTCGACCTGGCCCTCGACGGCGGTGACCGGCTGCTCGTCACCGGAGCCAACGGCGCCGGCAAGTCCACGTTGCTCGCGGTGCTGGCCGGTGCGCTGCAGCCCACACAGGGAGATCTCTGGACGGCGAAGGAGGCACGCGTCGTCCTGATCACCCAGGAAACCGCTGCGCACCACCGTGGCCTTACCGCCCGCGAGGCATACGTTCGCCATGTCGGGCGCCTGGTGGCCTGCCGGGCGCTGCGCGACGCCGACGCGGTCCGTCCCGGGGCGCTCGGGCTGCTGGACTCCGAGGCTATGGCCACCCCGGTCGGACGGATGTCGCAGGGGCAGCAGCGGCGCCTCGACCTGGCGCTCGCGCTGGCCGGCCGCCCCAGCGTGATCCTGCTCGACGAGCCGACCAACCACCTGTCGTCCGTGCTGGTCAACGAGCTGACCGAGGCAATCCGCCACACAAGCGCCGCCGTCGTGGTCGCCACGCACGACCGGCAACTGTTACGAGATCTCGCCGACTGGCCGCGCTTGGAGATCGAAGGCCCGCGCGGGGCGACGATGCCGGGAATCTGAGTGCCCGTGTGGCGCCGGGGGAACTCCGGCGCCACACCGGGCTCGACGGGGTGGTGCTCGCGAACTGCGAGAAGAACCGCCGACGAGGGTGATCTGCGCGCACACCCGCTCGCTGCCGTCAGTGCGACGGTGCCATCGGGCTCGGAGTGCGCCGTCCGTTCGCCTTCCACCATGCCGCGTACGTGCCGTCCCAAGGGAGGGGGTCCCTCCGCACGCCGTCGGAGCGGTACGTGCGCCGGGTGGGGAAGACCGTGACCTCCATCTCCGCCTCGGCCTCCCGGGAGGCGAGCCGCACTTCGTCGAAGGTGTCGTCCACCGGGACGATCGGCCGGCCGCTCATGACGACGTGGATGTGGTCGAAGACGCCGTGCTCGAACGAGTCGAACACGGTGATCGTCAAGAAGCAGGCGCCGAGCGGGTTGGGCGGATCGGGTTTCTCGCGGGCGACCGCCCACTCCGCGATCGTGTGACCCGCCCCCCATTCGAACGGGGCTACCTCTCCCGGTCGCAGGAGGCGCTCCCTCCTCGCGTCGGTCGCCCCCACGAACTGGGCCTCGTCGTCGAGTCGCACCCGTGCCGTGGTCGCGCCCTCGTTGATCAGTACGCCCCTGGTCTGGAACCACATGAGCTGTGTCCGCGCTCCATCCCGTGCGAAGAGACGCGCCGGCGAGGCTGTCTCGGCCCGCGCCACAGAACGTTGGTCGAGCAGTCGCGGTTCGTTCCCGTACGGCATCCGGTCACGCGTCGCGTCGATCAACGGGGGCCATTGCGGCGCCTCGAACAGCGCGACGACGAGGGGAGCCCGCTCGTCCGTCCTGGCGCGTGCCGCTTCCCGGACCGCCGCCGTCGCGGCCTTGAGGACCTCCTGGGCGAGGGTGACCTGCTCGTCGGCGGCTTTCGACTGAGCCGCACTGATCTCGACCTGCTTCTGCAACTCCGGCAACTGCCTGGCGGCGGTCCGGGCCGCCCCGCGCGCCGCGCGAGCGGCCGAGGCGCCAGCGATCGCCGCGGCGACCGCACCGATGCTCGAGATGATCTGCAGCCACCCGGCCAGCGTCAGATGATCGACGCCGGCCGCCAGCGCATCCCAAAAAGCCCGCACGTCAAGGCCTACTTTCCACGGAAGCTCACCCTTTGTGGCCGGGTCCGTGCCGGGCACGGCCGCTCACCGGTCGACGTGCGACCTGCCCCGCCAGGGAAGGTATAAGCGCGTGATACCGAGGCGACGGCTGCGGCCCGGCGCGCTGGTCGTGGTCCGTGCCGCGGCTGCCGTGCCGGGTGAGGAGGATGAGCCGTGGGGTGATCTTGGCGTGCGGTCTGTCGCCGTTCACGCCCAAGGTCTTCGACGCGGGTCCGTTTGCGTTGAGCGATGTCCTGGTCGGACAGGCTTGGACGGTGAACCTCTCGAACCGTCGGCGTCCGTCCCTACCACCGCGGTCGGCGTTCGCCGGATTCAGACCGATGCGCACTCACCCAAACGCGCCCTCCAGCCCGCGAACGCAACAGCGCCGCGCGAAGGGTTGACGTGTCGAAGACCTCAACCCAGAAGCCGAGCACACGGGCCGAAAGCGTGCGCACATACCGATGACGGCGGTGGATGGCTGATAGCATTGCCGGGTGGAACGTGGCGAATTGTGGTGGGCCGAGTTCGACGAGAAGCGGCCGGTGGTGCTGCTGTCGGGCGGTGCCGGTCCGGAGTTCCAGATCATGCAGATCGTCGCCCCGGCCACGCCGGCCGAGAAGCGCGGGTTCGTGGTCATGTCCGGTGACCAGGCGCTCGACGCCGACAACCGGCGCCGGATCGTCGAGGAGGCCGGCCCGGTCCGGGCGGTCGGCATCGAGGTCTTCTTCGGCACCGCGGAGGGGCTGGCCGAGGACGGCGTCGTGCGGGTGGCGCTGCCACAGGACGGGACGATCTTCTGCACGTGGGGAGCGAGCGTCACCGAGGAAGCTTTGATCGAGCGGATCGGGGTCTGCTCCCCGGAGAAGCTGCACGAGCTGGACGTGGCCATGAAACTGGCCGGGGCGTAGACGTTCGCGCCTACGGGCCGCCGGCCGCCAGTATCGCGCCCGCCAGGGACGACCGGTCGCCGAGGCGTGCCGGCAGCACCGGAGCGGGGCAGTGGCCGGGCCGGGCCAGCATGTCCAGCTCCGAGGCGACCTGCTCGACGTAACCCGGCAGCGACGCGGCGAAGCCGCCACCGATCACGATGGCCTCAGGGTGCAGCAGCTCGGTCGTGCCGATCAGGGCAGCGGCCAGGGCTGCGCAGCCCTGCTCGATCGCCGCGACGGCCCAGGGCGTACGGGCGAGGAAGCCGGCACGGAGATCCTCGAAACTCACCACCGCGCCGGCCGCGGCAGCGGCTCGGCGCAGGGTCGCCGGGCCGGACGCCTCCGCCTGAACGCATCCGCGCCGGCCGCAGTCGCATCGGTCGCCGCGTCGATCGACCACGACGTGGCCGAGCTCGCAGGAGCCCCGGCCCGGGCCCGGCACCGGCCGGCCGTCGAGGATGATGCCGCCGCCGACGCCGGTGCCCACGCCGGCGTAGACCAGGCGGTCGCAGCCCAGGGCGTCGGCCTCGGCCAGGGCGGCCAGGTCGCCGTCGTCGGCGAGGTGCACCGGCGTGCCGGCGAAGAGCCCGCCGAGGAAGCCGGCCAGGTCGAGGCCGATCCACGACGGCCGGGTCGGCCATGCCGTGACCCGGCCATTGGTCGCCTCCAGAAGTACTTGTCCACACTGCGGATGCGGAGATGTCGCGCCGCTCGGGCGCACACCACCGCCAAGGGCTGACAGGAAATGACTTCACGGCGACGCTAATCGAGGCCTAGGGGCCTCACAACCCCCTACCGAAATCCCCGTGAATCCGTCCCTGATGACGTCGGATGAAGTCAGGGGAGTGCATGAGGGGGTCGCTTAGGGGGTTGTGTGGTCCGGCCGCCGTCGGGAAACTGCGAACTGTCGAGCATCCCGGGCACATGGCCGTCCAGGAGGCGATGACCTGCGGCTGGCCGCCGCCCACCGATTGCGGATCGCGGTGCCCGGCTCCGTGAACAATTGGACTGGTCATCGCAGTAGTTGCGATTTCTCGGCACAATCTGGGAGTTCCGGGCCAACCACAGTCCGGTGACGGCAGGCGAGGGTGTGCTGATCCTATCCATCGAACACGGAGAATGGCGAGAATGGGCGGCAGTGAGGTCGACGAAATGCCCGGCCCCAGCCCGCCATCGCGAACGGCCCGCCAGGATCGCGCCTGACGGGCCGTTGCGTGGTGCCTGACCGGTTCACCGTGTCCGGTGCCTGCGGGCTACGGCGAAACGATGGACTGCCATCCGGGAGCCTCGTCCCAGATGCTGCCTGATTCCGTCAGGCACTCCTGGATGTCGATGTACTCCGTGGTGCCGACAGGGTAGTTGAAGCTGAAGTACTTGTAGCTGGAGTTGTTCCCGTCGGTGTCGGAAACGAACTCGTCACGAGTGAAGACGCTGTCGTTGTACCAGGTCTTGATCTTCAGGCACGCGCCGTGCCCGTCGGACGCCGTGTCGCGGATGTAGCCGGTCACGTAGACACGGCTGCCGCTGACGTACGAGTCGCCCTGTGCGTGCGCGCCGACGATGTCGGACGCCCAGTACGTGTTGCCTTTCCAGGCTCCCACCGGGGTCACCGCACCCGCCGGCGCGGCGGTGACGGCGATGGTGCCGATCGCCACGACGGCCACCGCGATGACCCGGCGGGTCCAGCTACCCATCAAGATCTCCCCGTACGACCTACCCGCTCTCATGATCTTCTTGCCTCCCGTGATTAGGGTCTCCCGACCGGCGCGGACCTGGCGCCGCTGGTTGGGACCACCGTGCCAGGTCGAGGTTGGGCCAACCCTGGGCGAAGCTTGAATCCGCTGGTCAGGACCGTGCCGACCCGGCGTCGGGGCGGCGGAGCTTGGCGCGGATCTGATCGGCTTCGGACGGGCTCTGCTCGCCGAGCCGGTCCAGCGCCCGCTGCCAGGCGTCGCGGGCCGCTTCGAGGTCACCGGAGGCGTGGTGGCTGTCCCCGAGGTGGTCCATGGTCTCGGCCTCCCCGTACCGATCGCCGGTGCTGCGGTAGAGGGCGAGCGCGTGCCCGAAGCATTCGATCGCCAGTTCGTGGCGACCGAGCCGCTGATGCGCGTAGCCGAGGCTGTCCCAGGTCTTCGCCGCTCCCGTGCGGTTGTCCAGGGCTTCGTGCAGCGTCAGTGCCAGCTGGCAGTAGCTGATGGCCTGTCGGTAGTCGCCGGCCTGGGCGTGGTCCCAGCCGACCGCGTTGAGGGCCTTCGCCTGCCCGACCTTGTGACCGGCGGCCTGGAACAGCGCCAGTGCCCGCTCGTCGTGCCGCAACGCGCCCCGCTGCCGGCCCTGCCACTCACACACCCAGCCCAGGAACAGGCACGTGTAGGCCTGGCCGACGTGGTCACCAAGCTCACCGAACAGGTCGAAGGCGCGCTGCAGGTGGGCCGTGGCATCCTCCGGCCGGCCGGTGTGGTTGCAAGCCAGGGCCAGGTCGCGGTGGGCGTGGGCCTGCCCGACCAGGTCCCGCGCACGTTCCGCGCTCGCCAACGCGACGCGCTGGGTGGCGGTGAGATCCTGCCAGCGCGCCCCGCGGCTGAGGAACGTGGCGGTGGCCCATGCCAGTCTCCATGCGTGGCCGTTGTATCCGGCCTCCGCGGCCTGGTCGACGGCCGTCAGTATCACCGACTGTTCGGCGACGAACCACTCGAGCGCCTCCGCCTGACCGGCGAACTGTTCGGCGGTGACGCCCGGCCGGGCCGGCGGCAGGCTGATCGGTTCCCGGTGGGGCTCGATCAGCAGGGCGGCGGCGTACGCGGTGTGCAGGTAGTGATCGAGCATCCGGTGCGGCGCGACCTGCCGGTCGTCGTCGGCTTCGACGAGCTCGGTGGCGTAGGTGCGCAGCAGGTCGTGCAGCGCGTACCGGCCGGGAGTGAGCAGAATGGCCATGTTCGCCCGGACCAGTTCCTCCAGCAGCGACCGCGCCCGGCCACCCGTCAGCCCGGCGAGGCTGGCGACGGCCGGTGCGGTGACCGTCGGGCCGAGATGCACGCCCAGCAACCGGAACACCCGGGCAGCGTCGGCGTCGAGGGCATGGTAGGACCAGGAGAACACCGCGCGGAGATCGGCATCGGGATCTCCGCCGGCGAATGCGTCCAGGTTCCCGTGGTTGTGGACGAGGTCGTCGGCCAGCGCCCCGAGCGGGACGGCTGGGTTCGTGGCCGCACGGGCCGCGACGATGGACAGCGCCAGAGGCAGCCCCAGGCATGCGGCGACGATCCGGTCCACCGACGGCCGGTCCGCCGCCGACTCCGAGCCGAGTCTGCGGGTCAGCAGGTCGCGTGCCTCTGCAGGGGCGAGCACATGCAGCACCAGCGGTTGCGCCCCGTCGGTGGCGACCAGTCCGGGCAGCTGGTTGCGGCTGGTCACCACGACCGCGCAGCCCGCGGATCCGGGCAGCAGCGGGCGGACCTGGTCGGCGTCGTAGGCGTTGTCCAACATGATCAGCATGCGCTTACCGGCGACCAGGCTGCGGTACAGCGCGGTCTGGGCGTGCAGGTCGGAGGGGATGGCGGAGGGCGCTGCGGCAAGCGCCTCCAGCAGCGAACGTATCGCCGTGGCGGGCGACTGACGCCGGCCGGACCGGCTGAACCCGTGCAGGTTCAGGTAAAGCTGCCCGTCGGGAAACCGGTGCAGGTTGTCGTGTGCCCACCGCAGCGCGAGCCACGTCTTGCCGATGCCTCCCGTGCCTGTGATCGTCACGATCGGCATGGTGTGCTCCGAGCCGGGCCGGTGACCGAACACCTCCGTCAGCCGGGCCAGTTCCCGGCTCCGGCCGACGAACAGCCGCGGCGGCGCCGGCAGCTGGCGTGGTACGGGCGGGGCCACCGTCTGCGGCTCGGAGCCGGCGGTGGCGGGTGTCGCGAATGCCGCGTCCTCGGTCAGGATCCGTTGATGGAGCTCCCGCAGCGCGGGACCGGGGTCGGCACCGAGCTCCTCGACCAGCAGCCGCCGGGTCCGCTCGTAGTGGCCCAGCGCGTCGGCCTGCCGACCGGACCGGTACAGGGCCAGCATGAGCTGACCGGCGAGGCGTTCGTCGAGCGGGTACGCCCGGGCTTGGGCCGCCAGCCCGGGCAGGAGCTCGGCATGGCGGCCCCGACGCAGAGCGACGTCGTTGCGGTCCAGCTCCACCGCGAAACGGTGCTGGCTCAACTGGTCTCGCAGCGCGCCCAGCCATGGGCTGTCCAGACCGGCGAAGGCCTCGCCCCGCCACAGTGCGAGCGCCTGGTCGAACAGCGCGAGCGCGTCGCCGTCATCGGCCGTCCGCGCGCTCATGGCGAGCCGGTGGAACTGGACGAGGTCGACGGCGGACGGGTCGACGGCAAGGACGTACCCGCCGCTTCTTCGGTGCGGGCCGGCCTCGCCGTTGGCGGACAGCGCGCGCCGGAGGCGGGACAGGTAGCTGTACAGCGTGTCGCGTGCCCGCTGAGGAGGGCGGTCCGCCCAGATCCTCTCCAGGAGCTGGTTGACCGACACGACCGTGTTCGCGTCGACCAGCAGCACCGCCAGCACGGATTGCTGCCTGCCGTGACCGAGGTCGACCAGCTGGCCTCCGATGTCCGCCTCGAGACTGCCGAGCAGGCGGAACCGCAAACTCAAGTGCACCCCCCGTGCGTATCGGCTGGCGCCCGACAGGGACACGCAGCCGGCCAGCCAATAGTACAGAGTCGATGCCTGGACCCCGCCCGGTTCGGCGACGCGCGCCGGGGCCGTGTCGGTCAGCCGCGGTCGGCCCGGCAGCGGGTGAGTCGGACGGCGAGCCCGGCGGCGAGGGCGGCGCCGGCGGCGGCCAGGTGTACGGTGCTGCGGGTCGGTGGGGCGACCGACAGCAGGACGGCGATGCCGACGGCGGTGCCGATCTGCGCGGCGGCGTTGAGCATGCCGCCGACGAGACCGGGGTGGTGTCGGCGGTCGCGCACGTGGTCGAGGCGACCGACGCGACGCCGAGGCCCAGCCAGGACAGCATGAGACTGGCGAGGAACACCGGCAGCGACCGGCGCCAGACCCCGGCGGACTCGACCACCATGGCCGTGGCGATGACGGCGAGCCCCGCGGTCATCGCGCCAGGCAGGCCGATGCGCCGGATCGCCGCGGCCGCCGTGGTGGAGGCGAGCACGACGCCGGCGCTGAACAGCAGGAAGCCGCTGCCGGACGCGGCGGCGGACAGGCCGAGCCCGTGTTCGGGGTTGAGCCTGGCAGGCTCTGTTGATCGAGTAGTCGGAATTCACCTCATCACCGCCATCCGGGTGACGCTCTGTCACGGGCAGAGACCTGGACCGCCCGTGCCGAGCATCCGCAGCCGATGAGCGGATGTCTGATGAAGGATGGAACCGACTCCGATGACGCGGGACGGTCATTGAAGTCGTGGCGACCGCAGAAGGCATAGGCGTGGCCCATGTCCTTACCGGCCACCGGGTGCGGCTGGGCCGCTGACCTCAATCGAGTGCAGCACCCCGGCGAGCTCCCGCAGCAGTTCCTCGTCGTTGTCGACACTTCCGAACCGGCCCCCACGCTCGGGGCGGCCGAGTTCCGCGCGGATCTGCGGCAACGCTGGCATGGCGGCAGAACCCATCCGTTTCAGACAGGCGGCGACATAGTTGCCGGTCGCGGAGTTCTTCTGCCACGCCTGAAGGAGGATATCCAGGACAACGGGTGCTTCCGACTCGCCGCCGATGTCCCAGATTGCTGCGGCAGCGTGCACGCGATTCCATTCGTAGCCGTCCGCCAGGAGTTCCCGCAGGCGGGGCAGCGCTGCAGCTGCCGGCGAACCGATCTGGCCGAGCACGTCGGCCGCGTCCCGAAGCGCATAGGTGTCAAGCAACGCAAGAGCGAGCGGCATGACCTCGTCGAGGTCGCCGCCGACCGCCCAGAGCGTGGTGACAGCTGCGGACCGCGTCCACGTATCGTCGACGCCGGCCACCGATCTGATCTGGGGCAGCGCGGGCGCTGCCACCGGACCGAACGCCCGCAACGCCTCCAGCGCGGATCGCACGACGTCCCAGTTCTTCCGTTCAGCAGCGGCGGCGAGTGTCTCGGTGATCAGGGACAATGGGGTGAGGTTGCCGAGCTTCGCCAGAGCGGACAGGATGCCGCTCGCGCTCGGCTGCCACTTCTCGGACAGATCGGCGCGCCGCAACCGGTCACAGAGGCGAGGCGCCAGCTGATCCGCCGCTTGCGGCAGCATTCCCGCCACCTGAACGGCGAGCCAGGCGTCGACGTCGCTGTCGAGCGCCACCAGGAGGCTGGGTAGGGCCCGTACGTCCCCGAGCCGGGCAATTGCCATGACGGCCTTCTGGTAAAGCCGGCGCAGATGTGGTCGCGGGGTCGTCCATCCGTCCGGCCCATGACTGGCGAGTAGGGCCGCCAGGGATTCCCGGGCTGGCTCTGCGATCACATAGTGCCTCTCCAGCAGCGTTGCCGCCTCGGCCGCGACTTCCAAGTTGCTCGCACCGAGTTGAGCGGCGATAAGCCGGATCAGGGCGTCATGATCCCCACGCCAGGACCCAAGAAGATCGCTCGTCATCCGGATCGCGTCCAGCCGAACGCCGGGTTCGGGACTGCCCAGCTGCTCTACCAGTAAGTCGGTGCGCTGCGAAACCCGCGCTCCCAGCAGCTGGTGCAGCGTCCGCAACAGATCTGTAGTCAGTGCGTACCGCCGGTTGATGCGGTCCAGAT
Organism: Dactylosporangium sp. NPDC049742; assembly: GCF_040674675.1. Lineage (NCBI taxonomy): Bacteria > Bacillati > Actinomycetota > Actinomycetes > Micromonosporales > Micromonosporaceae > Dactylosporangium > Dactylosporangium sp. NPDC049742. The sequence continues at coordinate 69,480 of NZ_JBFANF010000067.1, forward strand.
CGTCGAACGCGGCGGCAACGAACGGTGGCACACCGTCGGCCAGCTGCGAAACCGGCTGTGGTTCCGGCCACGGCTGCTCCGGCGATGCGGCGTCGGCGATCTCGCGCAACAGCCTGATTCCAGCCGGTACGAGATCGTCGTCGACTGCGTCTGGAGTGCAGTCGGCCCGGTGGATCAACGCGGCGAGCCGGAACTCCGGTTCACCCGCCGGGTCTACGGCCAGGCTCGCGAGCCACGCTGTCGCCGCCGGCGTGATCACAGGTATCCGTTGGGCCAACGTGGCCGTCGTCTGTGTCACGAGAAGGCGTTCGAGTAGGCAGAACTTCATCGCCGAGCCGTCCTGGAGCAGGTTGAGGGCCCGGTTGGCATCGGCGAGAAGTAGGCCCAGGCCAGGGATGGCAGCCTGACGCACCAGGCAGGCGGCGTCCCCTGCGAGTTCAACGAACGCCTCCGCGTGTTCCCGCAGGAACGCCGCAGCGCCCACAAAGTCCGCATCGACGTCGTCGATCTCGCATCGCTCGACCGCCACCTCCCCGATGCTGACCAGCAGAGCGACGATCTCGTGACGGTCCGGTGCGGCAGGATCACTGACCAGGTCCAGCAGGAACGGCAGGCTCGCCGTGGTGCTGCGGTAGACGTCACCCTGATGGTGAACCTTGTTGTAGAAGTCGCTGAGTGCCTGCCCCCGTACCTCGGCATTCGGAGAGCGCAGTGCTTCCAGCAGCGATGGCACCTCCTCGGCCGAACCGTAGGCATGGTGCATCGACGCCCAGTCGACATCGTGAAGTCCACTCAACATGCCCGGCACTATGCCAGGACCCACCGACAATTTTCGGCGCGACTGCCACCCGCGGCTGGAGGATTCTCGCAGCGAGACGGCGACCTCACATCCGCTCATAGCCGCAGATCGGGCGCTACCCCTGAGTCCTTGCGAGCACGGCGGCGGCTATGATGCGCAACTGCTGAAGGTAGTACGACTCCTCAGCATCGGTGAACACGGCGATGACCGTGTCGAGGTCCTCCACGCAGGTTGCGAGGGTTCGCGACCTTTCCGGGTCGAGGCTGCCACCGTTGTCCAGCCAGGTACTGACGCAGCCGGCGGTATCGGCATCGAGTAAAACTACATCGATGTCGCCGACTTCGGCGCCGCGCAACAGAGGGGGAAACCAGCGGTCACGATGGGCCTGCCACATCCGGGCGACGTCCGGTTCGGGTGCACTCACCTGGTACAACCTACCGGCGGGTTGCGGCAAGCGTCGCGGACGGACATTCCCAGCTGTCGCACGCTGCGCTGGAGCCTGAGATGAGTGCGCTACGCAGACGTGCGTACGAAAGATCACGCGCGCGGACTGGCCGCGATCAGCGCGCAACACACTCTGACGAGCAGAGCCGACGCTCGGCACCCGCAGCTGCCGACGATCGAGCGTCGCGGATGGGACGAGGCCGCGCTCGTGGTTCCTTCCTGAACGGGCGCAACTCAGGGCCAGAGCTGATCTGCGCTCGGGTTGAGGGAATCGGCGTGGCTGTGCTTCAGTCGCCGGGCCAGACCGGTGTGAGGCTGCCGTGGGCATCGTGGAACAGGTACGGCCGAAGGTGCGGGATTGCCGTCAGTGCGCTTCTCATTTCGGCCACGTCGCTGGCCCGGGCACGGATCGGCTGGGCGGCGAGCAGGTTACGAAGGTCGGAGAATGGCCACACCATTCCCAGCAGGCGTCGAAGCTCGGCCAGGATCTGCAGACCGTCTTGCGGGAGTCGGTCGACGTAGATGTCGGCAATGACCGGCAGGTCGGCGTCGTGGGGCATGTCAAGGACGGGGACAGCCGGACAACGCATGCCTGCAGTAATGCGCGCGGACTCGTCCTCGTCGCAGATGAGCATGGCCATGGACGTGATCTGGTTCACCGGCAGGTAAGTACCGTGACCGCAATTCATCAGGACCACCCGGGCTCCGTCTGCCAGAACTCGCCGGCGCCGTCCTGGCAGCCTGCCGTGTCCATCACACCGCCATACTGGCAGAGCCTGTCCGCAACGCCAGCGATATCAGGCTCGGGCGCCCCGCAGTGCCTCGCTGGAGCTCGGCGATGATCGCGCCGGACGCCACATCCCCGATCTGTCGGTGCGCGCTTCTGTCGCGATGAGATGGCTCAAGCATCGACGGCGTTGTCTTCGGCTTGGCCGGTGAGGCTGGCCAGGGCGATGCCGCCGTCATGGTCCCACAGCAGCAGGTCGTTGGCGGTGGCAATGGTTGCGCCGGCCCATCCGTACGGGGACGAGGCGTCGGTGGCGGGCATGCGAGCCGCGATAATCGGTCGCCCGTCGGACTGGTCGACCCTGAGGACGTGGCCTTCCCCGGTGACGACAAGCAGGCATCCATCGCCCAGATCGACGGTGTGCTGAACGCCGTCGTCGTCGCCGACGAGGGCAGCGGCGTCGATGCTTCGGACGACGTTTCCGCTAGGCAGATCGTGCCAGGCGATCTCCTCACCGTAGGCACCGGGCACGCTCATTGCCATCTCACGCTTGGCGGCCATGCCGGACACGGCCCGATTTCTGAGGGCCTTGATCTCGGTGATGGCCAGCGCTGCGTCGTCGCTGACCCACCAGGACCACTGCCCGTCCTGGCCGGCGCCGATGCTCACGAGGTAAGCGGACCGGTGCGGATGGGCCCACACGGCCGGATGGACGTCGTTGATCACCGGCAGCGTGGCCGTCGCGATGGTGGCCCAGCCGGCGACGCCATCGATCCGGCGGATCTCGGCGGTACCCCGGACTTCCCCGGCGCAGATTGCCAACAGGTAGTTGCCGCCGGTGGAGAACGCGACCGCGCTGCTGGAGTCGTCGGGCCAGCCTCGCAGTGCCACAGTGGTGACCTGATCGCCGCCGTCGTCGTAGACGGTGAGGGTGTCAGTGCCGGGAACGGCGAGAAGCTTCCCGTCAGGGCTGGCCGTCGCCATGCCGTTGCGCCGGATCTCGACGCTCTTCTCGACCGTGAGCGCAGGACCAACCAATACCAGATGTTCGGCACTGATCACGTACCAGCCGCCACCGTGACGGCGGAACACCTCGTCGACGCGGGAATGAAGTGTCGCGGTCATGATCACCTTCATCACCCGATGTTAAGACCCCAGCGTCCGTTGGCCAGCAGTCATCGATCTTCGAGCAGGTAGCCGGAGTATCCGCTTCTGCCGCGGACAGCGCGTTCGCGATGGTTGCGCTCAGTGCTATCGCCGCTGTCGGCGGCCCTGGGTGTTGGCGTTCTGGGTGAGGTCGGCGCGTAGCTGGGTGCGGGTGCGCATCAAGATCCGTCCGAGCATGTTCTTGCCGGTGCCACTCCGGCCGCGTCCCCAGTAGTGGTCAGTGCTGGTGTCCTCGACGATCTCCTCGTCGCCGGTGTCCAACAGGATGGCGCGGATGTCGGCGTGGGCGGTGAACTTGGCCGTCACGGCCCGGCGCATCACGTCGTCTTTGACCCGTTCCCAGTCGCGGCGCAGCGGCCGGGACTGGTCGCGGCCCAGCTCGGCGGCCCGCAACGGGGTCGCCGTCCGCCGGATGAGTTCGGCGTGGCGCGTACCGGGGAACTTCTGGGCCTGGAAGTAGTGCTCGGAGGTCGTCCACCAGTGGCCGTCGAGGTCGAAGCCGTGGCCGAAGAAGTTGGAGAAGCAGCCGTAGTGCAACGTTTGTTAAGTCGGAGGTAGGTTGGGTTTGTAGGGCGGGGTTGAGGTGTTCGGGGGTGAGTGTCGTGCCCATGTTCTTGGCTGCCC
>NZ_JBFANF010000068.1:0-23609 GCF_040674675.1 Dactylosporangium sp. NPDC049742
CACCCGACCAGGGCCCCACCCCGTCGTCGTTGCCCGCAAAGCTCGCTTACCGGTCAACCGGCGCCGGGCTCCCCATTTTGGTCTTGTGCCTTTAGGCTGACGCCGATGGCAAGCGACTACGGCCGCGATGGTTACGACGATCGCGGCGATGACATACACCCACGCCGCCGCCCCCTGGATCAGGAGGGCGGGGAGCGTGGGCGTCCTGGTTTCGGCGGCAACAACTACCCGGACCACGACTACTGGGGGCAGACGCAGGCGGGGCAGTCCCAGCCGGCGTTCGACGCCTGGGGGCGTCACCGTGGCGGCGACCCGGACCGGGACGACCAGCGCGGCGGCGACTGGAACCGGCCCGCCCGGTCCTGGGACGACGACCCGCACGGCGACCGCGGGCGCGAGTCCGGCCGGGGCCGCTGGGACCGCGACGAGCCGCCGGTCGCGCGCGACCGCGCGTTCGAGGACCGGAGCTACGCCGACCAGGGGTACGGCGACCGGGGGCGGGACGGCCGGGGCTATGACGACCGCGACTATGACGCGCGCGGCCGCAACCGCCAGGGCTATGACGACCGGGGCTACGACGATCGGGCCTATGACGATCGCGGCTATGACGACCGCGGGTACGGCCGCGACGACCGCGGCGGCTACGAAGGCCGCTCCGGCGAGCAGGGCTCCTACCGTGGCCGGGGCGCGTCCGCCGGCCGCCGCGGCGCCTACGACGACGACAGCTCCGCCGCCTCGTGGAGCAGCAAGGTCCGCAAGAAGCGCAAGAACATGCCGCTGTGGCAGGAGCTGCCGCTGCTGCTGATCGTCGCGTTCTGCCTGGCGGTGCTCATCCGCACGTTCCTCGTGCAGGCGTTCTTCATCCCGTCCGGCTCGATGGAGAACACCCTCCTCGTCGGCGACCGGGTGCTGGTCAACAAGGTGCTCTACGACGTCCGCGAGCCTCAGCGCGGCGAGGTCGTCGTGTTCGAGGGCCCGGCCAACTGGGCGCCGGAGAACCAGGTCGACAAGGACGCCGGCTTCTTCGCCGAGCTCGGCCGCACGGTCGGCGACCTGGTCGGCTTCAGCCAGCCGGGCGAGAAGGACTTCATCAAGCGGGTCATCGGCCTGCCCGGCGACACCGTCTCCTGCTGCGACGTGCAGGGCCGCGTCTTCGTCAACGGCTACCCGCTGGACGAGTCCGCGTATGTCTACGAGGACTCACCCCTGGACGCCACCCCCAACCCGAAGCAGTGCACGGCGCGCCGCTTCGGCCCGATCAAGGTCGAGCCGGGGCAGATGTTCGTGATGGGCGACCACCGCGGCGTCTCGCAGGACTCCCGCTGCCAGGGGCAGGTGCCGATCGACAACGTCATCGGCCGGGCCTTCGTCATCCTGTGGCCGAGCGGGCGGTGGGCCTGGCTGCCGGTACCGGACACATTCAAGAACGTGCCGAAGAGCGCTTCGGCCTCGGTCGGCCCGCGAGTCACCAGAACGCCTGATTTACCTTTGGTGCCCGATATGGTGCTTGCACCACTCGCGGTGACTCTCACGGTTTCGACCCGTTCGGCGCGTCAGGAGCGGTTGAGACGTCGCCAATGGTGACGAGCACGTACCCTTCAGGGCGTGATTGACGAGCAGACCAAGCGCCCCAACACGTTTTGGCGCGAGTTGCCAGTGCTGCTGGGCGTGGCGATCATCGTCGCCGTCGTGGTGCGGGCGTTCGTCCTGCAGACGTTCTACATCCCGTCCGAGTCGATGGAGAACACCCTCCTCATCCGCGACCGCGTGCTCGTCAACAAGCTCGTCTACGACTTCCGCTCCCCGCACCGGGGCGAGGTGATCGTCTTCGAGGCGCCCGCGTCGTGGCGCAACGACCCGTCCGAGGAGGACTTCATCAAGCGGGTCATCGCGACCGGCGGCGACCACATCGTGTGCTGCGACGACAAGCAGCGCATCACCGTCAACGGCAAGGCCCTCGACGAGACCTACATCTACGCCGACGAGAACGGGCTGCAGGATCTCCCCAGCGAGGAGCAGTTCGACGTCACGGTGCCGGCCGGGCGGCTGTGGGTGATGGGCGACCACCGGTCGAGATCGGGCGACTCGCGGTACAACTTCGTCCGGTACAAGGACCCCGTCCAGGCGACGATCCCCGAGGACAACGTCGTGGGCAGGGCGTTCGTGGTTTTCTGGCCCTTCTCCAGGGCGAAATGGCTCAGCGCGCCGGAGACTTTCGACAAGGTGCCGGCGCCGACTGCGAAGTGAGACGTCGTAGTCTCGTCGTATGACCCACGACGGGGGACACATCGACCGCCGGGCCGCGCGGGTGCTCCTGCTCGACCCGGACGGCCGCGTGCTCATGCTGCACGGGTGGGACCCCGCGCGCCCGTCGCACACCTACTGGTTCACCGTGGGCGGCGGGCTGGAGCCGGGGGAGACCCCGCTCGACGCCGCCGTGCGGGAGGCGTTCGAGGAGACCGGGCTGCGGTTCGCGCCGGCCGACCTGATCGGCCCCGTGCGCACCGACACGGTCTCCTTCCCGTTCGACGGCGAATGGTTTTCGCAGGAGCAGTCGTTCTTCGTGGCGAGGGCCACCGGGACGGCGGTCGACCTGTCCCGGCTCAACGAGGTGGAGCAGGGCTGCATCGACGAGGCCCGGTGGTGGTCGGTCGACGCGCTGTCCAGCTCGGGCGAGCGCTTCTACCCGCCGGACCTGCCGTCGCTGCTGCGGGAGGTGGCGTGATGCTGGCGCCTCCCCGCACCGTCGTGCACCGAGCCGCCGGGCTGTGGGCCCTGGAGCGGGCGCTGCAGCGGCGCGGCTTCGAGCGGGTCGCCGGCGCCGACGAGGCCGGCCGGGGCGCCTGCGCCGGGCCGCTCGTGGTGGCCGCGGTCATCCTTCCGCAGGGCCGCCGCGGCGAGATCGAGGAGCTCAACGACTCGAAGCTGCTCACCGCCGCGGCCCGGGAGCGGATCTACGCCGAGGTCGTCGCCCGGGCCCTCGCCTGGTCGGTGGTGATCATCCCGCCGGGTGAGATCGACCGCCGGGGGCTGCACGTGTCCAACCTCGCCGGCATGCGGCGCGCCCTCGCCGGCCTCGCCGAGCGCCCCGACTACGCCCTCACCGACGGCTTCCGGGTCGACGGGCTCGGCACGCCCGGCCTCGCCGTGTGGAAGGGCGACCAGGTCGCCGCCTGTGTGGCGGCGGCGAGCGTGGTGGCGAAGGTCACCCGGGACCGGATCATGCGGGGGCTGCACGCCACCCACCCTGAATACGGCTTCGACGAGCACAAAGGGTATTGCACCCCGGTGCACCAGGCGGCGCTCGTTGCGCACGGGCCGTGTGCGGAGCATCGTTTCTCCTACGCGAACGTGGCGGCGGTGGGGCAGCGGAGGCAAAGGCGCGGTAACGTCGGCGTGGCGCCCGGCGAGGCCGCGACGGTGCCGGCGCAAGTGGGCGACAATGTGGCTATGGAAGGCGGACCGCGATGAGCGCCGAGGATCTCGAGAAGTACGAAACCGAGATGGAGCTCCAGCTCTACCGGGAGTATCGCGACATCGTCCGCCAGTTCTCGTACGTGGTGGAGACCGAGCGCCGGTTCTACCTGGCCAACCAGGTCGATCTGCACGTGCGCAACTCCGACGGCGAGGTCTACTTCGAGGTCGAGATGCACGACGCCTGGGTCTGGGACATGTACCGTCCTGCCCGGTTCGTGAAGAACGTCCGCGTGATGACCTTCAAGGACGTCAACGTCGAGGAGCTGGAGAAGCCCGACATCTCGCTGCCCGACAACGGCTTCGGAGGCTGACGCTTCCCGCCCGCTCGTCCACAAGGCCTCTGTTGTCCACAGGCCGACGGGCCGGCGGGCGAGGGAGCGGGTGGGATCGGCATAGCTTCGTCGCATGCCGTTCCGCTTCTTGGCGCTGGTACTGGTAGCGCTGTCGTTCGCTGTCCCCGCTGTCGCCCCTGGCGCTCCCGCGCGTGCCGCACCTGCGGTGCCCGACGGTGGCCCGGGGGCGTTTCGCTGGCCGCTGGGGCCGCCGGTGGCGGTGGTCCGCCGGTTCGAGCCGCCACCCGGACCGTATGGTGCCGGACATCGCGGCGTGGATCTGCGCGGCGCCCCGGACGCCGTGGTGCGCAGCGCGGGCCCGGGGGTGGTCGCGTTCGCCGGCATGGTCGCCGGGCGGCCGGTGGTGAGCGTGTCGCACCCGGGAGGGCTGCGCACGACCTACGAGCCCGTGGACCCCTCCGTGAAGGCCGGCACCGCCGTCTCCGCCGGCACCCCGCTCGGCACGCTGCGGCCCGGCCACGCCGGCTGCCCGGCGACCGCCTGCCTGCACTGGGGGCTGCGCTCCGGGGAGGTGTATCTCGACCCGCTGACGCTGCTGCGCCGCGGCCGGGTCCGGCTCCTGCCGCGCTAGCGTCGCAGCAGCTTGGGCAGGCCCTCCACGAGGCGCTGGAAGTCGTCCTCGCGGTTGTAGACCTGCGCCGACAGCCGCAGGTAGCCGCGGCCGCGCCAGGCGGCGAGCCCGACCTCGGTGGCGAGCTCGTCGGAGATCCTGCGGCGCAGGGCGGTGGCCGCCGCCGGCTCCGTCACCGCGCCCTGCGGCAGCGGCACGACGGTCATCGGCAGCCCGGTCCGCGGCGGCACGGCCTCGCCGAGGGCCTCGGCCAGCAGGGCCTGGCCGTGCTCGGCGAGCGCGGCGTTGTGCCGGCGCACCGCGTCGATGCCGAGGGAGCGCAGCACGAAGAGGCCCGTCGGCGCGGCGAGCCACGGCGTGTAGTCGCGCGCCCCCAGCCACTCCAGGCTGTCGGGGAAGCCGGCATCCTGGTTCCAGGACACGACCAGCGACTGGAGCCGCTCCCGCCAGCGCGGCGCCACCGACAGCAGCGCCGTGCCGCGGGGTGCGTAGGCCCACTTGTGCAGGTTGCCGACCCAGAAGTCGGCGCCGATGCCGGCGACCGGGTCGGGCAGGATGCCGGGCGCGTGCGCGGCGTCGACCAGGACCGCGGCCCGATCGCCGGCGCGGCCGCGGACCGCCTCGACGATCCTGCGGACCGGCAGCACCCGCGCGGTCGCCGCGGTGATGTGGTCGACGACCACCAGCCGCGTCCTGCCGGTGACGGCGTCGAGGACCGCCTCGACCGCGGCGTCGTCGTCGGGGGCGAGCGGCACCCGGGCCACCCTCCGGCTCGCGCCGGTCCGCCGGCAGAAGGCGTCCAGGGCGAGGTCGACCGCGCCGTAGCCATGGTCGGTGGTGACGATCTCGTCGCCGCTGCCGAGGCCCTCGCTGCCGCCACCGTCACCGCCGCCGAGGGCGGCGAGGACCGTGGACGTGCCGGTCGTGGCGTTGTCCACGAGAGCCGTCAGGCCGGGGTCGGCGCCGACGAACGCGGCGAGATGCCGGCGCACGTGAGCGATGCGCTCCTCCAGGCCGACGCTGAAGAACCGTGGCGGGTTGGCCTCCACCTCGTCGCGCAGCCGCTGCTGGGCCCGCTGCACCGCGATCGGCACCAGGCCGAAGGAGCCGTGGTTGAGCTGCGCGACCGCCGCGTCGTTGGAGAACAGCAGGCGTGCGCCGGGAATCGGCTCCGGAGCGGACATATCCACGATCTTAAGGTCCTGTTCCGTCCTTCCGGGTCGCGTTGCCGGAGTCAGGCGCGGGGGTGGGCCTGCTCGTACGCGGACCGGAGCCGCTCGATCGACACGTGGGTGTAGATCTGGGTGCTGGCCAGCGAGGCGTGCCCCAGCAGCTCCTGCACCGAGCGCAGGTCGGCGCCGCCCTCGAGCAGGTGGGTCGCGGCGGAGTGGCGCAGGTCGTGCGGGGAGGTGTGCGGCAGGCCGGTCGCCCTGGCGTGCCCGTCGACGAGGCGCCGGGCGGCCGCGGGCTGCAGGCGGCCGCCGCGCGCGCCGAGGAGCAGCGCCGCGCCGCTCGCGGGGCCGGCGAGGGCCGGGCGGCCGCTGCGCAGCCACTCGGTCAGCGCCTGCTCGGCGGGCAGCCCGTAGGGCACCGCGCGCTCCTTGTCACCCTTGCCGATGACCCGCACGACGCGGCGCATCCGGTCGACGTCGCCGACGTCCAGGCCGCACAGCTCGCTGACCCGGATGCCGGTGGCGTACAGCAGCTCCAGCACCAGCCGGTCGCGCAGCCCCACGGCGTCGTCCCGGCCCGCGGGCGCGGTCACGAGCGTCTCGGCCTGGTCGGCGCGCAGCACGGTCGGCAGGTCGCGGTGCGCCTTCGGGCTGGCGAGGCGCTGGCCCGGGTCGGTGGCGAGCAGGCCCTCGCGGTGGGCCCAGGCGGTGAACGTCCGCGCGGCGGCGGCGTGCCTGGCCAGGCTGGCACGGGCGGCGCCGGCCGCGCGCCGGCGGGCGAGCCAGCCGCGCAGCACCGCCAGCGTCAGCTCGCCCGGGGTGGTCGTGCCGGCGCGGGAGGCGTGGTCGAGCAGGGAGACGACGTCACCGACGTACGCGCGGACGGTGTGCTCGGAGCGGTTGCGCTCGGCGGCGAGGTGGCGGGCGAAGTCGTCGACCGCGGTGCGCATGTCGTCCGGCAGCGCTTGGCGCTGGGCCGCGACGCCGGTCGTCTGCGGCGGTGCTGGTTTGCGGCTCATGTGCGGCTCTTCCGGCTCATGTGCGGCTGTTGCGGCTGTTGCGGCTCGTGCGGCTCGTGCGGCTCATGCGCGGCTCTTGCGGCTCATTTGCGGCGGAGCTGGTCTTCGAGGAACCGCTCGATCAGGCCCCGGACGACCGCCGCCATCGTGAAGCCGTGCTCGGCGCACCAGGCGCGCAGCTCGGCGTGCCGCTCGGTCGGCAGGCGGAACGTGACGAGCTGGCTCTCCTCGCCCGCCGGCAGGGCGCCGCCGAGGGCGTTGTTCAGCACGCCCGCGCGCATCTCGACGGCGGCGGCGAGCAGGTTGCCGCCGCCGACCTGGGCCGGCGTGCCACGGTCGAGGAGCCAGGCGGTGATCTCCTGGCGGGTGGGAGCGGGGAGCGTCTCGAGCAGCTCCACGAGCTTGTCGGCAGGGGCAGTCATGCCACCCACGATAGTGCCCGCTATCGCTGTGCGATATCGCCTTGAATTCTTTGACTTCGTCAGGAAAGTCGTTGACTATGTCAACTATGACTGTCGCGGCCGTACGGGAGTTCAACCGCTACTACACGAACCTCATCGGGGTGCTGCGGGCCGGTCTGCACGACTCCGCCTACTCGCTGGCCGAGGTGCGGGTGCTGTACGAGCTGGCCATGGACAGCGCGCACGACACGGCCGAGCTGCGGCGGCTGCTCGACATCGACGCCGGGTACCTGAGCCGGATCCTCGGCAGGCTGGAGGCCGACGGGCTCGTCGCGCGGTCCCGGTCCGCATCGGACGCGCGCCGCCGCCGCATCGAGCTGACGCCGGCCGGGCGGGAGGCGTTCGCGGCGCTGGACGCGCGCTCCGAGGAGCAGATCGCCGGGCTGCTCGCCTCCGTCGGCGAGGTCGACCGGCGGCGGCTGGTCGGCGCGATGGACACGATCCGGTCGGTGTTCGAGGGTGTCCTGCCGCCGCGAGCCGTGGTCCTGCGGCCGCCGCTGCCCGGCGACCTGGGCTGGGTCGTGCAGCGCCACGGCGCGCTCTACGCCGCGGAGTACGGGCTGGACGCCACCTTCGAGGCGCTGGTGGCCCGCATCGTCGCCGACTACGCGACCTCGCACGACCCGCGGACCGAGGCGGGGTGGATCGCCGAGGTCGACGGCGCTCCCGTCGGGTCGATCTTCTGCGTACGGGCGGACGAGGGCGTGGCGAAGCTCCGGCTCCTGTTCGTCGAGCCGGCGGCGCGGGGGATGGGCGTCGGCGGCACGCTGGTGGACGAGTGCGTGCGGTTCGCGCGCCGGGCCGGGTACCGGGAGATGGTGCTCTACACGCAGGACGTGCTGCTCTCCGCCCGGCGCATCTACCAGCGGGCCGGGTTCGTGCTCGAGAGCGCCACCCCGGCGTTCGTGTACGGCGTGGACGTCGCCGAGGAGCAGTGGCGCCTGTCGCTGTGACGTTCCCGTTTTCCACAAGCGGCCCGTTGTCCACAGGTTGCCCGCTCGCGTCGCGCCCCGTTCCGCGAAACGCGGCAGGCTCCCCACATGACCAACACCAACCAGATCGTGGGCCGCTTCGGCGAGCGCCTGGCCGTGCGGCACCTCATCGCCCGCGGCCTCGTCCCCCTCGACCGCAACTGGCGCTGCCCGTCCGGTGAGCTCGACGTGGTCGCCCGCGACGGGCCGGTGCTGGTGTTCGTCGAGGTGAAGACCCGCCGGGGCGCCAAGTTCGGGGCGCCGGCGGAGGCGGTCAGCGCCGACAAGGCCCGCCGCGTGCGCCGGCTCGCCGCCCGCTGGCTGGCCACGCACGGCGCCGGCGACCGGCGGCAGGTCCGCTTCGACGTGGTGGCCGTCCTGCTCGGCGCCGACACCGTCGGCGTGCGGCACCTCCGCGGGGTCTTCTGATGGGCTACGCGAAGATCCGCTCCGTCGCCCTGCAGGGGGTGGTCGGGCAGGTGATCGTGGTCGAGGCCGACGTCGCGCCCGGGCTGCCGAGCCTCGTCGTGTCGGGCCTGCCCGACGCCGCGCTCACCGAGGCCCGCGACCGCATCCGGGCCGCCGTGCACAACTCCGGGGCCACCTGGCCGCAGCAGCGCATCACGGTCAACCTGCTGCCCGCCCACGTGCGCAAGCACGGCTCCGGGTTCGACACCGCCATGGCGCTCGCCGTGCTCGCCGCCGGCGCCGACCTGCCGACGCGCCTGCTGGTCGACGCGGTCATCCTCGGCGAGCTCGGCCTCGACGGCACCCTCCGGCCCGTCCGCGGGGTGCTGCCCGCCGTGCTCGCCGCCAGCCGCGCCGGCGCCGGCCTCGTCGTCGTCCCACCCGGCAACGTCGACGAGGCGCGGCTCGTGCCCGACGTGCGGGTCCGCGCCGCCGACTGCCTCGGCCGCATCATCGGCTTCGTCCACGGCACCGAGACGCTGCTCGACCCGCCCACGCAGCCGCCACCGGCGCAGCGCCCGCCGGCCGACCTCGCCGACGTCCTCGGTCAGGAGCGCGGCCGCCGCGCCATCGAGCTGGCCGCCGCCGGCCGGCACCACCTGGCGATGTTCGGCCCGCCCGGCGCCGGCAAGACGCTGCTCGCCCAGCGGCTGCCCGGCATCCTGCCCGAGCTCACCGAGCAGGAGTCCATCGAGGTCACGGCCCTGCACTCGGTCGCCGGCGAGCTGCCGGCCGACGGTGGCCTGATCCGCCGGGCGCCGCTGCAGGCACCGCACCACACGTCCTCGATCGCGGCGCTCGTCGGCGGGGGCTCCGGCATCGCCAAGCCCGGCGCGATCAGCCTCGCCCATCACGGGGTGCTGTTCCTCGACGAGTGCGCCGAGTTCCAGGCCAGCGCCCTCAACGCCCTGCGCGAGCCGCTGGAGCACGGCGAGGTGCGGCTGCGCCGGGTCCACGGCGAGACGGTCTATCCCGCCAGGGCCCAGCTGGTCCTCGCCGCCAACCCGTGCCCGTGCGCCCGGCCCGGCGGCGACGCCATGTGCCAGTGCCCGCCGGGGGTGCGCGTCCGGTATCGGTCCAGGCTCTCCGGCCCGCTGCTGGACCGGGTCGACCTGCAGGTCGACGTCGTCGCGGTGCGCGCGGCGGCGCTCTTCGGCACCGAGCCGGCCGAGTCGTCCGCGACCGTCGCGGCGCGGGTCGTGCGGGCGCGGCAGGCGGCGGCGCGCCGGTGGGCGCCGCACGCCCGGTCCAACGGGGAGGTCCCCGCCGCCGTCCTGCGCGACCGGCGCTTCCGGCTGCCGCGCACCGTGCTGCAGCCGCTGGCCACCGCGATGGACCGCGGCCAGCTGTCGGCCCGGGGCATGGACCGCGCGACCCGCGTCGCGTGGACCGTCGCCGACCTCGACGGCCGCGACCGCCCCACCATCGACGACGTCCACGAGGCCCTCGAGATGCGGTCGAGGAGAGGCCGATGAGCGACATCGACCGGGCGGCGCGGCTGGCGCTGGCCCATCTGGTGGAGCCCGGCAGCCGGGAGCTCGGGCTGCTGGTGCGGGCTGTCGGGGCGCCGGAGGCGCTGGTCATGGTGCTGCACGGGCACGGCGTCACCGAGGCGCTCGCCGGCGCGGTCCACGCCCGCCTCGACGCCACCCTGCTCGACGCGCGCACCGGCTCCGCCGACGCGTGGGCCGAGCGGGTCGCCCTCACCCTGGCCGGCGAGATGACCGAGCGGGCGGGCCGGCTCGGCGCGCGCATGGTCACCGCCGTCGACGACGAGTGGCCCGCCGCGCTCGACGACCTCACCCGGGTCAGCCGCGACGGCGCCGACGCGCTCCGCCGCGACACCGACCCGCCGCTGTGCCTGTGGCTGCGCGGGCCCGTCCGGCTCGAAGAGGCCCTGGAGCGGTCGGTGTCCGTGGTCGGTGCCCGGGCCATCACCCACTATGGCGAGTTCGTCGCATCGGAGCTCGCGTTCGGCCTGGCGGAGCGCGGCTGGGCGGTGGTCTCCGGCGGCGCGCTCGGCGTCGACGTCACCGCCCACCGGGGCGCCCTCGCCGCCGGCGGGGTGACCTGCGCGGTGCTCGCCTGCGGCATCGACCAGGTCTACCCGGTCTCCAACGCGGCCGTGTTCGAGCGCATCACCGAGGAGGGGCTCCTGCTGACCGAGTGGCCGCCGGGCACCCGGCCGCACAAGACCAGGTTCCTGACCCGCAACCGTGTCATCGCCGCCGCCACCCGCGGCACCGTGATGGTCGAGGCCGGCTCCCGCAGCGGCGCCCGCAACACGCTGTCCTACGCCCGCCGCCTGGAGCGCTCCGCCATGGTCGTCCCCGGCCCGATCACCTCGGCGATGTCGGTCGGCTGCCACGTCGAGCTCCGCACCCCCGGCACCGTGCTCGTCACCCGCGTCGACGAGATCGTCGAGGAGGTCGGCCGGCTCGGGGAGCTCGCCGACCCCATCCACGGCGACGAGCGCCCCGAGGACGCCCTCGACGCCACCCAGGCCAGGGTCCTCGACGCGGTGGCCCCTCGCGCCGCCCGCTCGGCGGAGGAGATCGCCGCCATCGCGGGCGTCGCCACCCGCGCCGCCCGCCGGACCCTTCCCGTCCTGGAGCAGCACGGCTTCGTCGTCAGTTCCGAAGACGGCTACCGCCTCGCCCCGAAGCCCCGCTCGTGACCGCCGCTCCGACCCGGCATCCCGTCAGCCGGCCGCCCTGTCCACCACACACGCCGGCCGCTCCCGCTCCGGCGCGCTCCCGAGCAGTCGCCAGACCGCCCCCGCGGAAGGAGCACCGGGTCGCCCGGGATGCCCTGTCTGGGCTGCGGACGCCCGGCCCGCAGCCCTCGCCATCGGCCGTCGCCGGTTCGCCCCGAGCCTCCGGGCGGCGTTGCGGCCGGGCGGCGTCGCGGCCTGCGGGGTCGGGTCTGGGTGGGATTGTGGCCGGGCGAGGGTTGTGTCCGGGGTTGTCGTGTCAGGCGGCGTTGCGGCCGGGCGGCGTCGCGGCCTGCGGGGTCGGGTCTGGGCGGGGTCGCGGCCGGGCGGGGGTCGTGTCCGGGGTTGTCGTGTCGGGTCTGGGCCGGGTTGCGTCTGGGCGGGCTCGTGTCCGGGGTGTTGTGTCTGGCGGCGTCGGCAGCCAGGTGTGTTCGCTGATCAGGCGGGTCGGCCGGGTTCGTGGATGTTCAGCGGGCTGGGCGTGGTGCTGGGCCGTTCGTCGGTCGACGACTGTGGCCTGCCAAGCCCGCGATCAGGTGACGGCGGCGGGGTCAGAGGCGGCCGAGGCGGGTGATGGCTTCCTCGATGACCTCGTCGCGCTTGCAGAAGGCGAACCGGATGATGTGGCGGCCGGCGGTGGCGTCGTCGTAGAAGACCTGGGTGGGCACGGCGACGACGCCGCAGCGGTCGGGCAGGGCGAGGCAGAAGTCGACGCCGTCGGTGCCGCCGAGGGGGGTGATGTCGGCGGTGACGAAGTAGGTGCCTTCCGAGCGGAGGACGGCGAAGCCGGCGGCGGTCAGGCCCTCGCAGAGGCGGTCGCGCTTGCGCTGCAGGTCGTCGCGGAACTGCTCGTAGTAGGAGGGCGGGGAGTTCAGGGCCACGGCGATCGCGGGCTGGAGGGGGCCGGCGTTGACGAAGGTGAGGAACTGCTTGACGCGCAGGGCCGCGGAGACCAGGTCGCGGGGGCCGCAGATCCAGCCGATCTTCCAGCCGGTGCAGGAGAAGGTCTTGCCGGCGGAGGAGATCTGCAGCGTGCGGACGCGCATGCCGGGCAGGGACGCGATCGGCACGTGGGGGGCGTCGGCGTCGGTGAAGACCAGGTGCTCGTAGACCTCGTCGGTGACGGCGACCGCGTCGAACTCCTCGCAGAGGGCGGCGACCTGGGCCAGCTCGTCGGGGGTGAAGACCTTGCCGGTCGGGTTGTGGGGGGTGTTGAGCAGGACGAGCCGGGTGCGGGGGCCGAAGGCGGCGCGCAGCTCGGCCGGGTCGAAGGCGTAGCCGCCGTCGTGGGCGCGCAGGGTCACCGGGCGGCGGACCGCGCCGGCGAGGGCGATGGAGGCGGCGTAGGAGTCGTAGTAGGGCTCGAAGCAGACGACCTCGTCGCCGGGCTCGCAGAGGGCGAGGATGGTGGCGGCGATCGCCTCGGTCGCGCCGGCCGTGACGATGATCTCTCCGTCGGGGTCGTAGTCCAGGCCCCAGAACGCCTTCTGGTGGGCCGAGATCGCCGCGCGGAGCTCGGGGACGCCGGGGCCCGGCGGGTACTGGTTGCGGCCGGAGCGGAGGGCCTCGGCGGCGGCGTCGAGCATGGCGGCGGGGCCGTCGGTGTCGGGAAAGCCCTGGCCGAGGTTGACCGCGCCGGTGCGGACCGCGAGTGCCGACATCTCGGCGAAGATGGTCGTGCCGAAGGGGCGCATCCGGGCGACGAGTTGATCACGCGAGGCGTCAGTCACCCACCGAGTATGCGACGCCGGTCACTGCTGGAGTTGCCCAGGACCGTCACCGGCGGATATCCGGCAGCACACCGGAGTGGCGGGGATCATCCGGACCGCCTACCGTGACGGACCGTGGATGGACGCCGGAACTACTCCCCGGACCCGGATGCGGAGCCCCGCTGGTACCCGGACGACCGTGGATACGACGAGCCTGGCCGCGGCGATCGCCGCGACGACCGCCGGGACGACCGGTCGCGCGACGACCGAGGCTACGGGGACGACCGCGGCTACACGCCGACGCGGTACGCCGACGAGCGCGAGTACGACGACGGCTACCGGGTCCCGGAGCCGCGCGGCGCGTCCCGCGGGTACGGCGGCGACGCCCTGCCGTACGGCGACAGCCCGAGCGGGCAGTTCAGCGCCCCGCTCCCGCCTGCTCCCGAGCACCCCGAGGCCGCCGAGTCGGTCTCCAGGTCGCGGCGGTCCGAGGCGATCGACCGCAGCACGCTGCAGCGGCCGGTGTCCGGCGGTGCCCCGAGCGCGCCCGTGAACGCCCTGTCGTCGCCCGTGGTGACGGTGCCCACGGTGCCGGCGCCTCCGGCGGCACCGCAGGGCGGGTACGGCCAGCAGGCTCAGCAGAGCCAGCAGGACGCGTTCGCGGCGCCGACGACCCTGACCGCGGCGATCCCGGCGCCGTCGGCAGCGCCCGCCGCCGCTGCCGCGGAGCCGGGCGGTGCGGTGTACCGGTCGAAGCGGCCGGGGCTGGCCGTCGTGCTGGTGCTGCTCACGATCGTCTTCGAGGTGCCGGTGCTGCGGTTGTTCCTGACCGCTATGACCGCCGACAAGATCGAGGCCACCGGGACGCTCGCGAGCATCTTCATGATCCTCGGGCTGCCGATGTTCGCCCTCGGCCTGTACGGGCTGATCGGTGGCGCCGCGGCCGCCGCCTCGGGGGCACGGGCCTGGCTGCGGACGCCGCTGGCGTACCTGCCGATCGCGGTGCTGCTGTTCATCGCCGCGGCCCTGTCCACCTGACCGGCCGCACTGTTCCCACGTGACCAGCCGCGGTCTGTCCACCGGACGGGCCGCGGCTAGCGCACATGACCGGCACGTGACCGGCCGCGGCTTGTCCGGCCCGATGGGCTGCGGCCCTGTCCGCGTTACGAGCCGACGACCGGCTGACCGGCGAGCGCCGAACCGGCGACCGAGGCCCTCCGCCGCGGTGGGCGGACGAGGCCCTGCCGGGTGACGGACCGGCCTGGTCGGCGCGGCAGCCGGGGGCGGATTCGTGGGTCGGCGGCGACTGCGCGTACACTTCCGGACGGCGACCGTGCACGCACGGTCGACCTCGCGCGCCCTCCCGCAGCCCGCCGCTTTCTCGCGCCGGGCCAGAAATCAGGGCGGCGGCCGCCCTGGTCCCGATCCGCAGCCACGCGCTGGGTCGGGTGAGACGGCCGACGACCGGGCGCCAGGACGGCGGACCGACCGGACCGTCGTGGAAACCAGGATCGAAAGGATCCCACGAACATGGCTGTGACCATGCGTCAGCTGCTGGAAAGCGGCGTGCACTTCGGACACCAGACCCGCCGTTGGAACCCGAAGATGAAGCGCTTCATCTTCACGGAGCGCAACGGTATCTACATCATCGACCTGCGCCAGACGCTGGACTACATCGACAAGGCCTACGACTACATCCGCAACACCGTCGCCGAGGGCGGCTCGGTGCTGTTCGTGGGCACGAAGAAGCAGGCGCAGGAGGCGATCGCCGAGCAGGCGACGCGTGTCGGTCAGCCGTACGTCAACCACCGCTGGCTGGGTGGCATGCTGACCAACTTCCAGACCGTCTACAAGCGGCTGCAGCGGATGAAGGAGCTCGAGTCCCTCGACCTCACCGGCACCGCGCAGGGCTACACCAAGAAGGAGACCCTGCAGCTGTCGCGCGAGCAGACCAAGCTGAGCCGCACGCTCGGTGGTCTGCGCGACATGCAGAAGCTCCCGTCGGCGATCTGGGTCATCGACACCAAGAAGGAGCACATCGCGGTTGACGAGGCCCGCAAGCTGGGTATCCCGGTCATCGCCGTGCTCGACACCAACTGCGACCCCGACGAGGTCGACTTCCCGATCCCGGGCAACGACGACGCCATCCGCTCCGCCGCCCTGCTGACCCGCGTGGTCGCGGACGCGGTCGCGGACGGTCTCATCGCCCGGTCGGGCCGCGCCACCCGTGCCGACCAGAAGCCCGAGCCGGGCGTCGTGGCCGGCGACGAGCCGCTCGCTGAGTGGGAGCGTGAGCTGCTCGAGGGTGCCAAGCCCGACGACGCCGCTCCCGCCGCCGAACCCACCCAGGCCTGACACGAGCCGTCAAGGCGAACTCAAGCGAGAGAGAGTCATGTCCAACTTCACCGCCGCGGATGTCAAGCGACTCCGCGATCTGACCGGCTCCGGCATGATGGACTGCAAGAAGGCGCTCGAGGAGGCAGAGGGCGACTTCGACAAGGCCGTCGAGCTGCTGCGTATCAAGGGTGCGAAGGACGTCGGCAAGCGTGCCGGCCGCACCACGGCCAACGGCCTGGTCGCCCACGTCGGCACGGGCCTGGTCGAGATCAACTGTGAGACCGACTTCGTCGCCAAGAACGAGGCGTTCGTCGAGCTCGGCCAGAAGCTGGCCAAGCACATCGACGAGACCAAGCCGGCCGACGTCGAGGCCCTGCTGGGCTCGAAGCTCGGCGACAGCACGGTGGCCGAGCTGATCCAGACCGAGTCGGCGCGCATCGGCGAGAAGCTCGTCATCAACCGCCTCGCGGTGCTGGGCTCGCCGGTCGCGATCTACATGCACCGCAAGAGCCCGGACCTGCCCCCGCAGGTCGGCGTCGCGGTCGAGTTCACCGGCAAGGACGACGAGGCCGCCCTCGCCGACGCGCGTGGCATCGCGATGCAGATCGCGGCCATGCGGCCGAAGTACCTGACCCGCGAGGACGTCCCGGCCGACACGGTCGAGTCGGAGCGTCGCATCGCCGAGCAGACCGCTCGCGAGGAGGGCAAGCCGGAAGGCGCCCTGCCGAAGATCATTGAGGGCCGGGTCAACGGCTTCTTCAAGGACTTCGTCCTCATCGAGCAGGCGTCGGTCAGCGACAACAAGAAGACCGTCAAGCAGGTGCTGGCCGAAGCCGGCATCGAGGTGACACGGTTCGTCCACTTCGAGGTCGGCCAGGCCTGATAGCAGGGCGCGGAGGGGGTCACGGAATCCACACTGGATGCCGGGACCCCCTCGTCATATCCCCTTCCAGCGGCAGAACGGACACGGAGAGGTTGCCCAGATGACGCACACCGCTGTGGAAGCGGCAAGGCAGGCACTGACGCCGGCCCCGATCGGGGTGCGACGCGTCGTGCTGAAGCTCTCCGGCGAGGTGTTCGGCGGTGGCGCCGTCGGCGTCGACCCGAACGTGGTGCGGCACATGGCCCGCCAGATCGCGGCCGTGGTCCGCCGCGGTGTCCAGGTGGCCGTCGTCGTCGGTGGCGGCAACTTCTTCCGGGGCGCCGAGCTGTCCCGGGCCGGCATGGACCGGTCCCGCGCGGACTACATGGGCATGCTCGGCACCGTCATGAACTGCCTCGCGCTGCAGGACTTCCTGGAGAAGGAAGGCATCGACACGCGGGTGCAGAGCGCGATCAGCATGGCGCAGGTCGCGGAGCCGTACATCCCGCGCCGCGCGATCCGGCACATGGAGAAGGGGCGGGTCGTGATCTTCGGCGCCGGCGCCGGCATGCCGTACTTCTCGACCGACACCGTCGCCGTGCAGCGCGCCCTGGAGATCCACGCGCACACGGTCCTGATGAGCAAGAACGGCGTCGACGGTGTGTACACGGCCGACCCCCGTACCGACCCGACGGCCCGCAAACTCGACAGCCTGACGTTCGCCGATGCCCTGCTCCAGGGCCTGCGGGTCGTCGACCAGACCGCGTTCAGCCTCTGCCAGGAAAACGCGCTGCCGATGCTCGTGTTCGGCGCCGAGGGGGAGGACAGCGTGGCTCGCGCGTTGAGTGGTGAGAGGATCGGCACGCTCATCACCGCTGAGCCCATCCCGGATCGAGGAGGAAAGACCACGTGATCGAAGAAGCTCTCTTCGAGGCCGAAGAGAAGATGGAGCGCGCGATCGAGCACGCCAAGGAGGAGTTCGCGGTCATCAGGACCGGCCGAGCGACCCCGGCGATGTTCGGCAAGGTGATGGTCGACTACTACGGCACGCCCACGCCGCTGCCGCAGATGTCGTCGATCGCCATCCCGGAGCCCCGTATGGCGATCATCAAGCCGTACGACGCCTCGGTGATCGGTGCGATGGAGAAGGCGATCCGCGACTCGGACCTCGGGGTCAACCCCAACAACGAGGGCACGCAGATCCGGATCAACCTCCCGCAGATGACCGAGGAGCGGCGCCGCGAGATGATCAAGATCGCGCGGCACAAGGCCGAGGACGCCCGGGTCGCCGTGCGCAACGTGCGCCGCAAGGCCAAGGAAGAGCTCGACCGCATCGTCAAGGACGGCGAGGCGGGCGAGGACGACGGGCGCCGCGGCGAGAAGGAGCTCGACGACCTGACGCACAGGTTCGTCGCCCAGATCGACGAGCTGCTCAAGCACAAGGAATCAGAGCTCCTCGAGGTCTGATGACGCCCCCCGGTAACCCTTCGACCAGGGCGCGGCACATTGATGCCGCGCCCGAGGCGTCTATGCCAAACGAACCAGCGCCGGCCGGCGAGAAACCCAAGCGCCGTGCCGGCCGCAACCTTCCCGCCGCGATCGGTGTCGGCGTGGGCCTGGGCGGTGCGGTCATCGCCTCGCTCTTCGTGTGGATCCCGGCGTTCCTCGGACTGGTGGTGCTCGCCGTCCTGGTCGGCATCTGGGAGATGGTCCGGGCCGTCAGCGTCAACAAGGCGAGGCCGCCGCTCGCGCCGCTGCTCGTCGGCGGGCCGGCCATGGTGGTGCTCGCCTGGTTCGGCGGCGCCGAGGTCCTGCCGGTCGGCCTGCTCCTGACGCTGCTGGCGGTGTTCGTGTGGCGGTTCGCCGGCGGTCCCCGCGACTATCAGCGGGACGTCACCGCCGGTGCCCTGATCGCGGTGTACGTGCCGTTCCTCGGCGCCTTCGCGGCGCTGCTCGCGCACCCCGGCAAGGACGTCTCCGACGGCGCGGTGCGGGTCCTGGTGACGATCGTCGCCGTGGTGCTGTCCGATACGGGCGGATATGTGACCGGTGTCTTCCTCGGCAAGCACCCGATGGCGCCTTCCGTCAGCCCGGCGAAGTCGTGGGAGGGCTTCGCGGGGTCGGTCGTGTGGACCGGCGCCGGCAGCGCGGTGGCGATTCCGCTGCTCCTGTCCGACGCCGTCTGGTGGCACGGGGTCGTCTTCGGGGTCGCGGTCGCGGCCGCGTCGGTGCTCGGTGACCTCGGCGAGTCGCTGATCAAGCGCGACCTGGGCGTCAAGGACATGAGCAACCTGCTGCCGGGTCACGGTGGGCTCATGGACCGGCTGGACTCGATCCTGCTCGCCCTGCCGACCGCGTACGCCGTTCTGGCGTTCCTGGTGCCCCCGTCCTAGTGCCCTTGGCCAGCGGTACTGAAGATCACGCGACTCGGCATGGGACACTTGAAGACGTCATGACACAGCTCCCCGTTCTGAACCTCGAATCCACCGCGACCGGCACGACGAGTGACGGCCGCCGGGCGACCATGCCACCGCGTCACCTGGCCGACCTCGATCTCGCCGGGCGCCGGGCCGCCGTCGCCGAGCTGGGGGAGCAGGCCTTCCGCGCGGGGCAGGTGTCGGCGCACTACTTCGGCCGGCTGGTCCGCGACCCCGCCGACATGACGGACCTCCCCGCCAGGAGCAGGGACGCGATCGCGGAAGCGCTGCTGCCGCGGCTGCTGCACCCCGTACATGAGAAAGCCACCGACGACGGGGCGACCCGCAAGACGTTGTGGCGGCTTCACGACGGCTCCCTCGTCGAGAGCGTCCTCATGGGATATCCAGACCGCGTGACGGTGTGCGTGTCGAGCCAGGCGGGCTGCGGGATGGCGTGCCCGTTCTGCGCCACCGGCCAGGCCGGGCTCACCCGCAACCTCTCCACCGCGGAGATCGTCGACCAGGTCGTCTGGTTCGCCGGGATGGCCGCCCGCGGGGTCCTGCCCGGCAGCCCGGACCGGCTGTCGCGGGTCGTGTTCATGGGCATGGGCGAGCCGCTCGCCAACTACAACCGGGTCGTCGCGGCGGTCCGCAGGCTCACCGACCCCGCCCCGGAAGGGCTCGGACTCTCCCAACGGCACATCACCGTGTCCACCGTCGGGCTGGTCCCGGCGATGCGCCGGTTGACGCAGGAGGGGCTGTCGGTGACGCTTGCGCTGTCGCTGCACGCACCCGATGATGATCTGCGCGACACGCTCGTGCCGGTCAACCAACGTTGGAAGGTCGCCGAAGTGCTTGATGCCGCGTGGGAGTATGCGGCTCGCACTGGTCGGCGCGTGTCCATTGAATACGCAATGATCCGGGATGTGAACGACCACCCGTGGCGGGCGGATTTGCTCGGCCGGCTCTTGTCCGGCCGTCTCGCGCATGTCAATCTCATCCCGCTCAATCCGACACCCGGGAGTAAGTGGGACGCTAGTCCCAAGCCGGTGGAGCGAGAGTTCGTCCGGCGCCTCCGGGCGTCCGGGGTCGCGACCACGGTGCGCGACACCCGCGGCCGGGAGATCGACGGGGCCTGCGGGCAGCTTGCCGCCTCAAACGGTGGCAAGGTGGGAGAGCGTGAAACAGGCTTGCTAGCACGGCGAGCGAACGAGGAGACACAGTGAGTCAGGGTCAGCGGTTCCGGCGCCGTGCGCTGCGGCGGGGATACAAGGTCGACGAGGTCGACTCGTTCCTCGACCGGGTCGAGGCCACCCTCTCCGGTGACCCGATGGGCGCGCCGGTGAGCGCTCAGGAGGTCCACGACGTGGTCTTCCGGGTGCGCTTCGGCGGATATGACGAGTGGCAGGTCGACCTGCACCTCGACCGGGTCGAGCGCCAGCTGGCCGAGCTGGAGGAGCGCGGCGGCGGTGGCTTCGGCCGCGCCCTCGACGCCCGCGGCGGCGAGATGCGCAGCGGCGAGATGCGCATGGCCCCCGAGCGGATGCCCGAGCGCATGCAGCCCGAGCGCATGGGCCCGCCCCCGATGGAGCGGATGCAGCCCGAGCGGATGGGCCCCCCGCCCATGGAGCGCATGCAGCCGGAGCGGATGGGTCCGCCCCCGATGGAGCGGATGCAGCCCGAGCGGATGGGCCCCCCGCCGATGGCGCCGCCACCGCCCCTGCCGCCGCGGCCGGCCCCCGCTCCCGCCGGCCCGCCCCGCGACCCGAACTACGGCCGTTACGACGAGCCCACGTACGGTGGCGCCTTCGACGACGACCGGGGCTACGAGGCGCCGCGCCAGCCGCGCGCGGACATGACGGCCGAGATCCGCATGGACCGCGACCGGCCCGAGCCGGCGACCTACGGCGGCGCGCCCGACCGTGACCGCGACCCGTATGGCGGCGGCGGCCCTGACCGCGACCCGTATGGCGAGCCCTACGGCGGCCCGCCCCAGGGCGCGCCGGTGCAGCACCAGTCGACCGAGGTGGCCCGCATCGACCAGCTGCGCCGCACGTTCCAGCTACGCCGCTTCGGCAGCGGCTACGACCGCGCGCAGGTCGACCGGCTGTTCGAGGGCGTCATGGCGTCACTGTCCGGCCGTGGCGGCCCGCTCACCGACGGTGACCTCGACCCGTCGCACTTCAACCTGGTGCCCGGCGGCTACTTCGAGGCGGAGGTCGACGCCGCCCTCAAGGAGGTCCGCGACCTCGTGATGCGCCGCCGCTGAGCGCAGACGCGAAAAGGCGCACCGGTGCTTCCGGTGCGCCTTTGCCGCATGTACGACCAGCGACTACCGAAGGCCGTTCCGGCGCAGCACCCAGTCTCCGACGAGGGCGAGCACCAGTACGCCGGCGGTCACGATCAACCAGATGTCCTCGACCCGGCCCTGGTGGTTGCCGACCAGCATCCCCAGGATGAGCAGCGCGCTGACGGCTGCACCGAAGCGGGCGGCCCGCGGGTGTCCCGGCTTGTGCTGGTCGGGAGAGGTCACAGGCTCGTGCTCGGCCACGACGCGTCCTTTCGCTGCAGGTGTGCTTCGCGACAAAGTCTGGCATGCGGCACCCGGACCGACGGTTGCGGGTCGGTCGGGTAGCGTCGGAGCGGCATGCCAGTTGTTGTTTCGAGGGAGGAACGCGGTGCGGATCACCGGGACGGGACACGCCAGCCTGCGCATCGACACCGATGCCGGCAGCATCCTCTGTGACCCGTGGGTCAACCCGGCGTACTTCGCGTCGTGGTTCCCGTTCCCCGACAATTCCCTGCTCGACTGGGAGACGCTCGGCGACTGCGACTACCTCTACGTGTCCCACCTGCACCGGGACCACTTCGACGCGGAGCACCTGAAGCGCTTCGTGTCGAAGAAGGCGACGGTACTGCTGCCCGAGTTCCCCACGTCGGAGATGCGCGACGAGCTCGAGGCGCTCGGCTTCACCAGGTTCCTGGAGACGAAGAGCGACCACGTCCACGAGCTCGACGGCGGCCTGAAGATCATGATCCAGGCGCTCACCTCACCGACCGACGGGCCGATCGGTGACTCCTCGCTGTGGGTCGAGCACAACGGCGTCCGCATCCTCAACCAGAACGACGCCCGCCCGACCGACCTCACCACGTATGCCGAGCTCGGGCACGTGCACGCGCACCTGCTCCAGTTCTCCGGCGCCATCTGGTACCCGATGGTCTACGACCTGCCGCAGGCCGCGAAGACCGCGTTCGGCAAGCAGAAGCGCGACCGGCAGTTCGACCGGACCTTCCGGTACATCGACGACCTCAAGGCCTCGCACGTGGTGCCCATCGCGGGGCCGCCGTGCTTCCTCGACGACGAGCTCTGGCAGTTCAACGACATCTTCGGTGACGAGGGCAACATCTTCCCCGACCAGTGGGTGTTCCAGCAGGAGTACGCCAAGCACGGCGGCACCAACTCCACGGTGCTGCTGCCCGGGTCGGTGATGACGGTGACCCCCGACTCGGTCTCCACCGTGCACCCCGTCGACGTCGAGGAGTTCTTCGCGCACAAGCGGGAGCACCTGGAGGAGATGCGTGACCGGAAGCGGCCGATCATCGAGGCCGCGAAGGCGTCCTGGCGGCACCCCGAGGTCGACGTGCTCAAGGAGATGAAGCGGCGGATCGAGCCGCTGCTGGACGAGTCCGTCTACCTCGCGAAGGGTGTCGGCGGCCCGGTCCGCTTCGACCTGGTGGGGTACGACGGCACCTCCGTCGAGTCGATCGTCGTGGACTTCCCGGGCAAGCAGGTCCGCCAGTACGCCGACGAGAAGGTCCGCTACCGCTTCCGCACCGAGCGCGCCCTCATCGAGCACCTCCTCTTCATCGAGGAGGTCGACTGGGTCAACTCGCTCTTCCTGTCCTGCCGCTTCACCGCCACCCGCATCGGCCAGTACAACGAGTTCGTCTACTCGTTCTTCAAGTGCCTGTCGGAGGAGCGGCTGCAGTACGCGGAGGGCTGGTTCGCCGAGCAGAAGCCCGACGCCGAGGACATCAAGCTGGGCGACTGGGTCGTGCAGCGCCGGTGCCCGCACCTGAAGGCAGACCTGACCCGCTTCGGCATCGTCGACGGCAACACCCTCACCTGCCAGCTGCACGGCTGGAAGTTCGACCTGCCCAGCGGGCGCTGCCTGACGAGCGTGGGGCACGAGCTGCGTTCCCGTCCTGCCGGTGCTTCGGCGTCGGAGCCGGCTCCGGCGCCGGCTTCCGTGGACGGCGCGGCGGCGGAATTGTCGTAGGTCGGCGGTAGCCTCTGTTCGTGTTGGAGAAGGTTCGGAAGCTGCTCGCCAAGGCCGAGGATCCCGCGTGCACGCGGGAGGAGGCCGAGGCGCTGACCGCCAAGGCCGCCGAGCTCATCGGTAAGTACGGCATCGATCAGGCACTGCTCGCCGCCACCGACGGCCTGCGCCCGCAGACCGTCGGCAACCGGCTGGTCGAGCTGCACCCGCCGTATCTGCGCGAGAAGGCCCATCTCCTGCACGTGGTCGCCACCTCCCTGCGCTGCCGCTCGGTCCGCCTGCAGCACCGCACCCGCGACGGCCTGCGCATCTCCATGCACCTGTTCGGCTTCGAATCCGACGTCGCCGGCGTCGAGCTGCTGTTCGCGTCCCTGCTCGTCCAGGCGGCCCGCGGCGTCCTCACCGAGCCCGTCCCGCCCGGCGAGCAGGTCGCCGCCTGGCGCCGGTCCTGGCTCATCGGCTTCGGCTCGGCGGTCGCCCACCGCTTCGCCGAGGCCGACGAGCGCAACCGCGCCGCCACCCCCGACCAGCCGGGCATGGCCCTCGTCCTGGCCGACCGGGGCCGCGCCGTCGATGTGGCGGTCGACGAGCAGTATCCGGACCTGCGCACCGCCCGCCCCCGCCGCTTGACGGGCGGCGGCTTCGACGCGGGCAGCGCCGCCGGCCACCGCGCCGACCTCGGCAACCCCCGCGTCCCGACCGCCGCCCGCCAGCCCTTACCGGGCTGACCCCCGCCGCCCGGGACTCACCCGGGATCTCACCCACACCGCCCCACCCGGCCGCGGCGTTACCACTCGGC